>NZ_JAVKGM010000032.1:0-4274 GCF_031432225.1 Halalkaliarchaeum sp. AArc-GB
AGATGAGGATTGCGCCCCTGCGGTCCGCCGTAAGACGCGTTCTGATGTGAGCCGCGATCGTTCGGTGTCACCCCCGATGTCGGTGGCAGCGAACGTGGACCTTGCAATGGTGAGTAGACACTTCGTGTCTATTCCCGCCACCCCCCTGCATCTTCGATGCAGGGACATTCCGGTTGATCCTGCCGGAGGCCATTGCTATCGGGGTCCGATTTAGCCATGCTAGTCGCACGGGTTCAGACCCGTGGCGAATAGCTCCGTAACACGTGGCCAAACTACCCTTCGGAGGGGGATACTCTCGGGAAACTGAGGCTAATCCCGCATACTCCTGGCTGTCTGGAATGATGCCAGGGCGAAACGCTCCGGCGCCGAAGGATGTGGCTGCGGCCGATTAGGTAGACGGTGGGGTAACGGCCCACCGTGCCGATAATCGGTACGGGTTGTGAGAGCAAGAGCCCGGAGACGGAATCTGAGACAAGATTCCGGGCCCTACGGGGCGCAGCAGGCGCGAAACCTTTACACTGCACGCCAGTGCGATAAGGGGACCCCGAGTGCGAGGGCATATCGTCCTCGCTTTTCTGTACCGTAGGGAGGTACACGAATAAGGGCTGGGCAAGACCGGTGCCAGCCGCCGCGGTAATACCGGCAGCCCGAGTGATGGCCGATATTATTGGGCCTAAAGCGTCCGTAGCCGGCCGAGCAAGTCCGTCGGGAAATCCACGCGCTCAACGCGTGGGCGTCCGGCGGAACCTGCCCGGCTTGGGACCGGAAGATCCAGCGGGTACGTCCGGGGTAGGAGTGAAATCCCGTAATCCCGGACGGACCGCCGATGGCGAAAGCACGCTGGGAAGACGGATCCGACGGTGAGGGACGAAAGCTAGGGTCTCGAACCGGATTAGATACCCGGGTAGTCCTAGCCGTAAACGATGCTCGCTAGGTGTGGCTCCCGCTACGAGCGGGTGCTGTGCCGTAGGGAAGCCGCTAAGCGAGCCGCCTGGGAAGTACGTCCGCAAGGATGAAACTTAAAGGAATTGGCGGGGGAGCACTACAACCGGAGGAGCCTGCGGTTTAATTGGACTCAACGCCGGACATCTCACCAGCCCCGACTGCAGTAATGACGGTCAGGTTGATGACCTCGCCACGAGCTGCAGAGAGGAGGTGCATGGCCGCCGTCAGCTCGTACCGTGAGGCGTCCTGTTAAGTCAGGCAACGAGCGAGACCCGCGTCCGTAATTGCCAGCATGACCCCTGGGTCGATGGGTACATTACGGAGACTGCCGCCGCCAAGGCGGAGGAAGGAACGGGCAACGGTAGGTCAGTATGCCCCGAATGGGCTGGGCAACACGCGGGCTACAATGGCCAGGACAATGGGTTCCCACCCCGAAAGGGGGCGGTAATCTCACAAACCTGGTCGTAGTTCGGATTGAGGGCTGAAACTCGCCCTCATGAAGCTGGATTCGGTAGTAATCGCGTGTCACAAGCGCGCGGTGAATACGTCCCTGCTCCTTGCACACACCGCCCGTCAAAGCACCCGAGTGAGGTCCGGATGAGGCTCTTTCACGAGAGTCGAATCTGGGCTTTGCAAGGGGGCTTAAGTCGTAACAAGGTAGCCGTAGGGGAATCTGCGGCTGGATCACCTCCTACAGACCGGGACGCTGTGGATCACTCCACAGCGCCCATTCACTGTGGCGTTCCCAGACGGGAACTCCACGAGGTGGAGGAAGCTCCACGCTTCGCCCATTCGACATCCGGGGCACTTACGAACGATCGCGGCTCACAGCAGCTTCCCGACCACGCGCGGACAGGACGCGTGGCCGGGGGAGGGCCCGTAGCTCAGTGGTAGAGTGCCTCCTTTGCAAGGAGGATGCCCTGGGTTCGAATCCCAGCGGGTCCATGCCCGCCCGCCGTATCGAATCGCGCCCCTTATGGGGGCGGATCCGGAACGGTGGGATGGACGACCGATGCACCATCCCGCGAGAGCGAGGATGGGAAGGGTTCGAGATCGCCGCCCGTCCACACCCGGGTGGCATCGATGACGCCGTGTGTACGTGCAATCCAGACGCCCACTGAACCCGCTTTGCGGGTCGTGGACGTATACAATTACAGAATGGCTACTGTGCCATCTGGTGAATAGCTCGGCTCGAGAGCCGATGACGGACGTGTCAAGCAGCGAAATGCTCCGGGGAGCCGCAAGAAGGCAAAGAACCGGAGATCTCCGAATGGGAATCCCCACAGCAATTGCCTTGCGCAATGGGGAACGCTCCGAATTGAAACATCTCAGTAGGAGCAGGAACAGAACGCAACAGCGATGTCGTCAGTAACGGCGAGTGAACGCGACACAGCCCAAACCGAAGCCCGTGCGGGTTCGCCCGCGCGGGCAATGTGGTGTTCGGGCTGGTCACAACCGGGAGTAGAGACGCGAGAAGTCTTCTGGAACGAAGCGCGAAACAGGGTGACAGCCCCGTATCGCGTCGACGCTCCCGCGGACCGGTACCAGAGTAGCAGGGGTTGGATATCCTCTGTGAACAACCCAGGCATCGACTGGGAAGGCTAAACACTCCTCGAGACCGATAGCGAACAAGTAGCGTGAGCGAACGCTGAAAAGCACCCCGAGAAGGGCGGTGCAAAGGGCTTGAAATCAGATGGCGATAGAGCGACGTGGCACGAAAGGCCGATCGGGAAACGACCGAGGGGCGACCTTCCAGTAGAAGTCGATCGGAGCCGGTGTTGCGTCGTACGTTTTGAAAAACGAACCAGGGACTGTACTTGCTTGGCGAGTCTAACCGGAGAATCCGGGGAGGCGAAGCAAACGCGACAGGGCCGCAGCACGTTTCGACGTGTGAGGGCCGCCGTGTTCAAGCGCGGGGAGTCAAGCGGGTACGACCCGAAACCAGGTGATCTACGCAGGGGCAGGGTGAAGCGTGGCGAAAGCCACGTGGAGGCCCGTTAGAGTTGGTGTCCTACAATACCCTCTCGTGACCCGTGTGTAGGGGTGAAAGGCCCATCGAACCTGGCAACAGCTGGTTCCGACCGAAACATGTCGAAGCATGACCTCCGTTGAGGTAGCTCGTGGGGTAGAGCGACCGATTGGATGACCCGCCACCGAGAGGTGTCGGCCATCCTGTCGAACTCCGAACCTACGGGCGCCGTGGACGCGGGGAGTCCGGTGTGCGGGGTAAGCCTGTGCACCGTAAGGGAGACAACCCAGCGCTAGGTTAAGGACCCAAAATGTGGACTAAGTGCGATCGAAGGTGGTCTCGAGCCCCAGACAGCCGGGAGGTGAGCTTAGAAGCAGCTACCCTCCAAGAAAAGCGTAACAGCTTACCGGCCGAGGTTCGAGGCGCCGAAAATGATCGGGGCTCAAGTCCACTTGCGAGACCTGGCGGCACCCGAGAGGGTGATCCAGTAGGTCGGCGTCGCGGTCGGGTGGAAGTACGGGCGAGGGCTCGTATGGACCGACCGGGAACGAAAATCCTGGTCACAGTAGCAGCGAAAGTCGGGTGAGAACCTCGACGGCCTCAAGAGCAAGGGTTCCTCGGCACTGTCAGTCAGCCGAGGGTTAGCCGATCCTAAGTCTCCTCGTAAGACGCGGGAGACGACAGGGGAACTGGTTAATATTCCAGTGCCGCTCCACAGTGAAAGCCGACGCCTGAGGAAACCTCGAGCTGGGCCATCGCCCAGTCGAACCGGAGAAGATCGTGGACGCCGTCACGGCAGGAAGCGATCGAAGCCCGGGATAGGGAAACTCGAGGGTACCTGGGGCCCGTGAAAAGGCGAGTGGAGTGATCGTACCGAGATCCGACACAGGTGCTCGGCCGGAGAAAGGCAAGGCCTGTCGGGAGAACCGGCGTTAGGGAATTCGGCAAGTTAGTCCCGTACCTTCGGAAGAAGGGATGCCTGCTTTGCAGAGAGCAGGTCGCAGTGACTCGGGCGCTCCGACTGTCTAGTAACAACACAGGTGACCGCAAATCCGCAAGGACGCGTACGGTCACTGAATCCTGCCCAGTGCGGGTATCTGAACACCTGGTACAACAGGACGAAGGACCCGTCAACGGCGGGGGTAACTATGACCCTCTTAAGGTAGCGTAGTACCTTGCCGCTTCAGTAGCGGCTTGCATGAATGGATCAACGAGAGTGCCACTGTCCCAACGCTGGACCCGGTGAACTGTACGTTCCAGTGCGGAGTCTGGAGACCCCCAAGGGGAAGCGAAGACCCTATAGAGCTTTACTGCAGGCTGTCGCTGGGACGTGGTCGCTGATGTGCAGAATAGGTAGGAG
>NZ_JAVKGM010000033.1:0-3646 GCF_031432225.1 Halalkaliarchaeum sp. AArc-GB
TCCCGCTCGGGGCCGCGTCCGTCGCTGCTCAGGAGCTTCAACCCCACAAGGGTTCGTCTGAAAGCACGGATCCGACTCCGGTCGACTCAGATCTCGCGACGCTTCAACCCCACAAGGGTTCGTCTGAAAGCTCGCTCACTCGGCCGCGATCCTCCACGATCAGCGGCTTCAACCCCACAAGGGTTCGTCTGAAAGACGATCCGTGGATCGACGCGGACGTCACGATCGGGCTTCAACCCCACAAGGGTTCGTCTGAAAGGACGTCGCGATCGACGCGATCCCGTTCCTGGCGTGGCTTCAACCCCACAAGGGTTCGTCTGAAAGTCGACGGTCGGCGAGTATTGGGGTCGAGTCCGCGAGGCTTCAACCCCACAAGGGTTCGTCTGAAAGGATCCGAGAGCTCGGCAAATGGCTCGTTCACTCGGAGCTTCAACCCCACAAGGGTTCGTCTGAAAGAAACCGCAGATTGAGGAGGTCACATCCCCCAGCGGGGCTTCAACCCCACAAGGGTTCGTCTGAAAGCGAACCCGCCGTCGCTGCTGTCGAAGTGTTTCGCGCTTCAACCCCACAAGGGTTCGTCTGAAAGCAAGGTCATTTTCCGAGGTGATTGCGATGGCGAGTGCTTCAACCCCACAAGGGTTCGTCTGAAAGCAGTCTGTGAGCGGTACTGACCGCTCGGCCCCTGCTTCAACCCCACAAGGGTTCGTCTGAAAGTCGGTGAGACGCCCACGTGCACGTGCGAGGACATGGCTTCAACCCCACAAGGGTTCGTCTGAAAGTCGTCACTGCGGAGTCCCGACCGGACGCCGAGCAGGCTTCAACCCCACAAGGGTTCGTCTGAAAGACCCGACGACCGGCGGATACGACTATCTTACCCAGGCTTCAACCCCACAAGGGTTCGTCTGAAAGTATCCTATTCCGGATCATGCATCTATTGGCGGACGTCGCTTCAACCCCACAAGGGTTCGTCTGAAAGTAGGCATCGACAAATTCAGCGGCGGATACGACGGCTTCAACCCCACAAGGGTTCGTCTGAAAGGTTCACCAATTGACTCGCGTTAACTCCCTCCGACGCTTCAACCCCACAAGGGTTCGTCTGAAAGGCTTTCAAGTTTCCGCGCCCCGCTTACCCACACTTGCTTCAACCCCACAAGGGTTCGTCTGAAAGGGCAACCACGAAGTCGGTATCCACGCCCCTTGGCTGCTTCAACCCCACAAGGGTTCGTCTGAAAGTCCGGTTCGTATGTACTCTGCTTGAATTTCCGAGTGCTTCAACCCCACAAGGGTTCGTCTGAAAGTCTCTTAGATCGCCCTGGCTAATCGTCTGCCCGTTGCTTCAACCCCACAAGGGTTCGTCTGAAAGTTAAAAGGCCATGCGACGGCATTTAACGACGAGACGGCTTCAACCCCACAAGGGTTCGTCTGAAAGGTCCGGTAACGATGACGAGCGTTATGGGGGAGTGGGTGCTTCAACCCCACAAGGGTTCGTCTGAAAGTAACAAAGTCCAATATTTGCTGTGGGATAGACCCGGCGCTTCAACCCCACAAGGGTTCGTCTGAAAGGTCAACGGGGGTGCAAGAACTTTGAGCGTCCCTGCGCTTCAACCCCACAAGGGTTCGTCTGAAAGTCGGCTACATCGGTCACAGATACAACACCTCAAAGAGCTTCAACCCCACAAGGGTTCGTCTGAAAGTGGCCTTTGAGCCAATCCTATCTTGAACGTCTATATGCTTCAACCCCACAAGGGTTCGTCTGAAAGAGCGTCCATTCGCCGTAATCCCCAAGCCCAAGGTCGCTTCAACCCCACAAGGGTTCGTCTGAAAGCGGTTGATCGTCACCGCGCCCTTGATCCGATCGGGCTTCAACCCCACAAGGGTTCGTCTGAAAGGCGGTTGATCGTCACCGCGCCCTTGATCCGATCGGTGCTTCAACCCCACAAGGGTTCGTCTGAAAGGGTGGCTGATTTGGGCACCACACAGGATCTACTGGCGGCTCACACACAAGTGTTTTCGTCGACCCTCAATAGGCGCCGAACCGCCCGGGGGTCGATGGCACCCGGCGGCGTGCTCAGAGAAACCGACTATCCTCAGTGGGATCGTCGCCGTAGACGGTGCGGTCGACGAGCGTCTCCGACGAAAGCTCGTAAACGATCACGCTTTCACCGGTGATCAGGAGGTCCTCGATGGCGTTTCGGAGTTGTGCGAGGTCACCTTCCGTGATGTGTCCTTCGAGCACCGAGTTCTGCACGTGGGTAAGGTAACGACGACAGAGCTTCAGCATTCGCTGTGTTCGGTCGGCTTCCATATCGTAAACGAGCACGACGTACATCACCACCACCTCCGGAAGGCGTCGTAAGGCTCGTCGGTGAGGAGGTGCTTTTTGAGCTTGTACGCCTCCAGTCTCATAAGGTACTGGTAGCTCACCTTTCGATTGAGGCGAGGATGGTCGACGGTCTCTTCAAGCGTTTTCTCGAACTCTCGCGTGTACGTTTTCCGACCGGATTCGGAGAGGAGGCAGGCGCCGACCTCCGATCGGAAGTCATCGTCGGAGAGTTGGTTTCGGTTGAACAGCCGGAACATCACACGGTCAGCGAGGACCGGCTTGAACAGGTCGGCGATGTCGAGCGAGAGCGAGTAGCGCCGCTCGCCGGGCTCGTGGAGATAGCTCACGGAGGGATCAAGCGCGGTGGCACGGATCGCCGAGACGCAGTTGGCGTACACGAGCGAGTTGCCGAACGAAACAACGCTGTTCACCTCGTCGGTCGGCGGGTCGAATCGTCGTCCCGTAAACGAGAACTCGTCCGGGAGAATCGTCGAGAAGGTTCCGTAGTACGCCTTCCTAGCGGTTGCTTCGACGCCCATCAGTTCGGACACGTCGTCGGTGGTGTCCACGCGTCCGGCGGCGTCATCCAGGCGGGCGAGCGCTTGTTGGAAGTCTCGTCCCCGGTTGTGGTAGTAGAGAACGTTCGACCGCATGTTGTGAATGCTTCCAGCGACGAATTCACGAGCGATCCGAAGCCGGCGTTCGTCATGCTCGTACGTGGAAACCTGCGCGACGACCGTCCGACCGGATGTCTGGCCTTTCTCCGGCATGATCGATCCGGCGTAGTAGTCCTTCCAGCCAAACACATGGGCTGCAACCCCCTCGCCGTTGAGAAACGAAACGAAGCGCGTATTGAAGTCGATCTGTCCGTGGAGGTACACGGCCTCCGCGTGTTCGATCGGAATGTGCTTTTTCTCGCCGTCGTCGGTGACGACCCGGAGTGTGTCGTCTCGTCGTTCGATGTGTCCATCGGAGAACACATGGTAATTCCTGTCCATGGTCAACACCAGCAGAAGTCGTGGTAAGCGCACGAGGAGCAGAACGGCTTTTCGGTGGCCTCGGGCGGCGTGTCACTCGTGACGACACGGTGGATTCCACGAATCGCGTCCTCTACCTTTTTGCGGTGATCGGCGTCGAGTTCGACGGGTTCGCGTGTTCGTTCGTTCGGATGAGCAAGTACGCCATCGCGCTCCACGCCCGCGAACTCCTCGAGATACCAGAGGTAGTACAACAGCTGCATCGTCGCAGGTTCCACCAGCGACGAGGAGGGTTTGATCTCAACGACACGTCCGTCCTGTAGGAGGTCGAGCGATACCATCCCAA
>NZ_JAVKGM010000034.1:0-1605 GCF_031432225.1 Halalkaliarchaeum sp. AArc-GB
GTACGTGTTTAGCCCGAACTGATTTCGCTGCTATCTCATAGAAGGCGCACAACTTAGCCTGTATGAACTGGCAGCAGAGGTTCGTGATGATTCTCAGGGATGGGCTCCGTCGTGGAGCCCATCCCGTTACCTCTGCTGTCTGTACTGGAAGGTGGGATCTGTGAACGGAGATGATCTCACCAAAGAGGAGTTGCTCTCCCGGTTTTTACAACTTGAACAACGAGTCGAAGAGCTTGAACAAGACAACGCACAGCTCCGAGAGAAGTTACAAGAGAAAGACGAGCGGATCGAAGAACTCGAAACACGTCTTCGCAAATACGAGAATCCGCACACTCCACCCAGCAAGCGACGGTCGGGGACCGACGGGTCCCCGACCTCGCAAGATGACGAAGACGACGATGTCCGAACTGACGGTGGCACTCCCGGTCGGAAGGACGGTCACGATCCGGAGTGGCGTTCTACGGCCGATCCTGACGAAGAAATCGAAGTCACCTGTGACTGTTGTCCTGAGTGTGGCGACCACTTCGACGAGTCGGTGGGCGTCAGCCCCCGACTCGTCGAGGAGATCCCTGATCCCCTGCCCCCAGAAATCACCCGGTACAACCGCCACTACTACCAGTGCGATTCCTGTGGAACAGAGACAGTTGCGGCTCACCCCGACTGCCCCGATGAGGGGCAGTTCGGGGTGAACGTCATCGCTCAATCAGCTCTGTCACGGTACGATCACCGCCTTCCTTACCGGAAGATCGCTGATCGCTTCGAGCAACTACACGGACTCGAACTCTCGGGTGCATCCGCGTGGCACGCGACCGAGCGCGCTGCGCGCGCCGGTCGCTGTGAGTACGAGCAGATCCGTCAAGAGATTCAGGATGCTGACGTGGTTCACATCGACGAGACAGGCATCAAGCGCGACGGTGAACAAGCGTGGATTTGGACGTTTCAGACCGTTCAACACACGTTGTACGCGGTCAGGGAGAGTCGCGGAAGTGATGTTCCCGCGGAAGTCCTCGGCGAGGACTTCGCGGGAACAGTCGTCTGTGACGGGTGGACGGCGTACCCAGCTTTCAGCAGCAACCTCCAGCGGTGCTGGGCGCACATTCTTCGAGAGGCTGAAGACGCCGCGGAAAAGCAGCCAGAAGGCGAACCGATCCACCAGGCTCTCAGACAGGTATACGTCGCTCTCCAGGCTCGGCTGGAGAGCGACCCAAGTCCTTGTGAGAGAGCAGAGCTCCAGCGTGTGGCGCGAAGAGAGCTTGAATCGCTGATTGACCGGTCAGTACCCGACGGACCAGTGGCAACACTGCTGGGGAAGATCGAAGGAGGTCTCGACCACTGGCTCACCTTCGTCGGTGAGCCAGCGGTCTCTCCGACAAACAATGCCGCAGAGAACGCACTTCGTGAGCCAGTGGTTCTCCGGAAAATCATCGGAACGCTCCGTAATGACCGAGGAATGTTCGTTCACGAGACGGTCTTGTCCCTGCTGGCGACGTGGCGCCAGCAGGGACGCAATCCATACGAAGAACTTCGTCGAGTCGTCAGCAATAATGAGGTTATCTCACGGGCTCACGCTGTGCCGGCTGTCGAGACCTCGGGGTAAACACATAC
>NZ_JAVKGM010000035.1:0-1155 GCF_031432225.1 Halalkaliarchaeum sp. AArc-GB
AAGGTCATCGACGCCACGATCATCGTTATCTCGAACCCACGAGAGCAGGTTGTAAACGGCTTCCTTCAGGGAATGTTCGAGGTTCGCTCGAAGCGATGACGCTTTCGAGCGAACCGTCCCCAAGGCGCTCGATTCGGGATCAAGACGAACGAGACTGTAGGCAGCCATCAGAAGGTGCCAGTGCCGACTGGCACCTTCGTCGGTCTGCATCTCGCAGTCTCCCAAGCCGAGATCCTGCTTCGAGTCCTCGAAGAACGTCTCGATGCGCCACCGCATCCCGTAGGAGCGGATCACGTGTTCGGTCGGTGCGTCGATCTTGTTCGTGGCGAGGTATTTGACCGGGTTCTCTTCGTCTTCGTCAGTTTCTTTCTCGGCGATGACCAGCTTCACGTCTCCCAACTGGGAGACGGGAAGCTTCTTCGTCCAGATGTGGTAGGTCTCGTCCTCAACGGTACGTTCGACGGTGTCGATGCGCTCTGCCAGCGCATCGACGCTGATCTCTTCGCCGGCGTAGGTTACCTGTCGGTTGCTCCGGAGCGGGCCGATCCAGTCGTTGCCGTAGGATTCGATGTGTTCGACGAGGGCAGAATCGTGAGCGAACCACGAGTCGAAGAGGTAGGTGTCCGCCGGGACACCTACCTCGTCTTCGAGTTCGGTGACGATCTCACGGGCGAGATCGTACTTGGTGTCGTGGTTTTGGTCATCTTCGTCCTGTTTTTCGTAGAGGCGGAAGGTGAGTGGGTAGGCAGTTTTGTCGTCAGCGTAGAAGGCGTAGATGAGGTCTTGGCCCCAGACAGTGTCACCTTCGGCGTGATCATAGAAGTGTCCGACGCCGGGGACTTCGTCCCCGGCTTTCTCGGTGATCGTGTCGTCGAGGATGATGTACCCATCCTTCGACCAACGTGTTTCGCCGTGTTTTTGGAGTTCTTCGAGGCGTTCGTGGTTAAATTGCTGTTCGTCCCAGTCGTACTCGGTGAGGAACTTGTTGAGAGCGCGTTTGTCTCCAGCTGGAAGGACTTCGCGTGCGATGCCTGCCACGGTCTTGTTGCTGGCCGCAACAAGACCTGTGGCGTAGGTTTTCGCGTGGTGACGTTGTGCGGGTGACAGCGACTCGAACTCGTCGAATACACGCGTGCACGACAAGAAGTCCGTAAT
>NZ_JAVKGM010000036.1:0-1063 GCF_031432225.1 Halalkaliarchaeum sp. AArc-GB
GAGCCTGTCATAGAATCCATCTCATAGCTTCTCACAGCCCGGATTGTTTCCTCGCTCGTAGTTGGTGATGGCCACGACGAGTCGGAGACACAGCGCAAGGAACACTTCTGTCCGTGCGTGGACGCGGCCTCGGGCGCAGACCTGCCCGAGGCCGCAGTCCTTGACTGCGTCGTTGGTTCGTTCGACTCCTGTCCGGTTGTTGTACGTCTCCTCCAAGATGGACTGTTTCAGCTGCACGTCCTCGCTGTGTTCCTCGATTCGGTCTTCGATCCTGTACTCGATGTCTTTCGGGTCGTCAGTGTTTCGCGGATTGTATGGAGCGATTGGCACGACCCCTGCGGCCAGCAGGTGGTCGTGCCAATCGAGGATGTCGTAGGCGCTGTCTCCCAGCATCCAGACCGGTGTATCGACGGCGAGCGCGTCACGCGTGACGCGCATCGCCGTCTCCTGATCCGCTTGTTTGGCCTGTGTGAACTCCGCTGCTATCGGGATCTTTGAACCGGTTGAAACGATCGTACAGCCGAAGCCGTAGTAGTATTCCTCAGCTGTTGGATCGTAATTCCACGAGGCAGCGTCGTTGTGTTGGATCGCTTCAACGTGGGTCGAATCGATGGAGTACGTGGAGTCGAGCAGGCCGCGGGCGGCGGCCTGCTCGACGAGTCTGTCGAAGACATCGTCAATAACGTGTTCGAGGTCGGTGAGAAAGCGATCAACCGTGTCTCTGGATGGCGGTTTGTCGAGTCCGCAGTAGTACCAGACAAGGCCGTTCTGAAGTTCTCGTGTCACCGGACGTGTGCCGTAGACATCCTCGTAGTAGCAGTGCAAAAAGCCGCGAAAGAGATCAGGTGGCTCGTGAACTCGTGTTCGCCCCCGGCGAGCGGGGGCGAACACGTCGTACTCCAGCAGAAACTCGAACTCAAGATGGTCGAACAGCGATACCGTCTCGGTAGCCGCGACATTCAAGAAGTCGTCTACCGAAGCTACGTCTTGCAGGGCTGTGCTGGTGTTGGACACACTTCGCGCACCCTGCCGCTTCGTACGTGACGCTTTCTATGACAGGCTC
>NZ_JAVKGM010000037.1:0-1049 GCF_031432225.1 Halalkaliarchaeum sp. AArc-GB
TCGGTTGCTGAGCCCCGCAAACCTCCAACTGTTGCGGGCGATCCGGGAACACGAACCCGAAAGCATGCGCGAAGCTGCCGACGTCGTCGACCGAGACTTCAAGGAAGTACACCGTAACTTGACCGAACTCGAGGCGCTCAACGTCGTCGAGTTCGAAACGGACGGCCGGGCGAAACGACCGATCGTTCGCTTCGACGAAATCGACGTCGAGGTTTCCCTCGACGCGCCGGACACGGGTCAGGCACCCGCCTGATTCGGCCCGGTTCCGGGACGTGCACGGGAGACTGACCCCCACCTCGGTGCCGGACGGCCGGCTGTCGGCTATGCCGGAAGCGACTGCACACGAGGACGCCGTCGTTACGGAACCTACGTGCTTCGACCATCACCGGGTACAGCCACGGTGCGACCCGGAGGATTCGGGTTCGAACCCGGATTGTGTACCCCGATACACGAGCGTGCCGATTCGATCTCCTCGATGCTCCGAGCGGATTCCGGAGACGACGAGGTCCCAGACCCGAGGAACGCCTCACGACGTTCGCCGCCAGAGACGAATCCGACCAAATCGTTTTGCCCCCGGGAGCGTAGTGTGACGTATGGCGGAAGGGAACGCGGACGGGGCGACGGTCGACGGCGTGGACGTGGAGAGGATTCGCCAGTATCTCGCGGACGCCGACGTGGTCTTTGCGATCCTGTTCGGGTCACGGGCCCGGGGCACTCCCCACGAATCGTCCGACGTCGATATCGCCCTCCGGTTCCCCGATGACCTGTCCCCGAAGGAGCGGTTCCGCCGGCGAAATCGGATCGACGCGGATCTCCAGGGGTACGCCGACGGGTTCGTGGACGTGAGCGACGTCTCTGCGCTCCCGCTTCCGGTCGCCCACGCCGCCCTCCAGGAGGGGATCCGATTGACCGGCGACGAGCGGGACGTCGACGCCTACCGGGAGCGGATCGACGCCGAATACGAGGAGACGGCCCCCGCTCGGGAACGGGAACGGCGAGAATTCATCGACCGACTCGCGAGAGGAGAGATCTAGATGGTGGTCGTCCCA
>NZ_JAVKGM010000038.1:0-929 GCF_031432225.1 Halalkaliarchaeum sp. AArc-GB
TTAGGCTCTGTAGTTTCGGTACACGGCGGTTGATTTCACGGATATCTCACGCTCCGGCGGAGGTTGTAGACGGTGGCTTTCAGCAGCATTTCACGGAACTCAAGCCACCAGCTTCGCGCACGCACGGCTGCCCCGAGCGTGCGCTTGATGCTTGAGAAGACGGTTTCGTTCATCGAGCGGCGATTGTACCGATCACGGTCTATGCGGGCGTTGTGAGCGTGATCGAGCGGGTTCATGATACGGTGTTTAATCAGCGGTCTCACACCGTTTTCGCGGAGTTCATCGCGGAAGGCTTTCGCGTCGTAGCCACGATCAGCCGCGAGGCTCCGCAGGTCGCCGGCGTTACGCCGAGCGACCTGCGGGCCGATCTTCGCATCGTGTTTCTTGCTCGTTGTAGAGTGGATGTCGGTGATGTACAGCGTTTCGACATCCACCAAGGCAGTGACTTTCAGCGCCCGGACGCGGTAGTGCGTGCGGTTGGCGTAGTGGCGACTGGGGTGGTCGCGGTCGAAGCCAGTCGAATCGATGGCGGCGTGGCCAGTGCGTTTCTCGGCTGACGCGCCGAGAAACGCACGCCACGTCTTCGTTGGAATCCGTGCAAACCACGTGCGGAGGACAGTGTAGTGAGGAAGCCGTGTAAGGCCGATCTCTTCGAGGACACCGGGCATCTCACTGAGCAAATCCACCGTGACGCGGTAGGATTTGCCCAGCTCGATGCGGAGTGCATGCAGCGTGAGCATCGCCCACTCGGCGAACCCGCCACCCCCTTCGGGGTCGGCGGGTTCGTCCGGGTTAGCGACAACTGATTTAGCCTTAGCCACCGTAACACGCGTGAGGAGACGGAATTCCGATACCACAACATTCCGTCTCTTCGCTTTCTACGGCAATAACGCAGTCGCGGTGTCTCCGTCTAGCGAAACTACAGAGCC
>NZ_JAVKGM010000039.1:0-847 GCF_031432225.1 Halalkaliarchaeum sp. AArc-GB
CGTCTCCCCACCTGGATCGGTTATACTTCTGCCTGTGTGTCCGTGCAATCCAGCTTCCGCCTGAACCCGCCTTCCGGCGTGGCCGTCTACGATGACTGTGGCTCGGTCTGTTAGTTCTCGTGGGCTAAAACGCCTCGTTCCCTCGGCGCGTACACCCCGAGTCTATCTAACTCGTCTTCTACGAGCGACCTCTACGGTACCTCTTTTGCGTGTGGGTTTCGAGCTTAGATGCGTTCAGCTCTTACCCCGTGTCGCGTAGCTACCCGGCATCTGCCCTTCCGGACAACCGGTACACCAGTGGCGACCACTCGCAGTTCCTCTCGTACTATGCGAGCGTTCACGGCAGGTACCTCACACCCCCAATAGATAGCAGCCGACCTGTCTCACGACGGTCTAAACCCAGCTCACGACCTCCTTTAATAGGCGAACAACCTCACCCTTGCCCGCTTCTGCACGGGCAGGATGGAGGGAACCGACATCGAGGTAGCAAGCCACTCGGTCGATATGTGCTCTTGCGAGTGACGACTCTGTTATCCCTAAGGTAGCTTTTCTGTCGTACCCCGGGCCCATTGAGGGCCCTGGACCGTTCGCTAAACCACGCTCTCGCGTCAGCGTCCCGTGTTAGGAAGGACACTGTCAGGCCACCTTCTGCTCTTGCGCTCTTCTCCGGGGCTCTGACCCGGATGAGGTGACCATCGGGCGCGCTCGATATCTTTTCGAGCACGTACCGCCCCAGTCAAACTGCCCGGCTACCGGTGTTCTCCTCCCGGAGTGAGGGTCGCAGTCACTGACGGGTAGTATTTCACTACTGCCTCGGCGACGTGCTGGCGCACGCACCTGTGTACCG
>NZ_JAVKGM010000004.1:0-190230 GCF_031432225.1 Halalkaliarchaeum sp. AArc-GB
AAACACGTGACGCAACGCTTACCCGCGACCACCGCCAATCCCGTGATATGACCGACGAGCGCGACGAGCGAGACGAACACGAGTTCTCCTCGGGCCAGGGGTTCGACGAGGAGTACGAGGAGTTCACCCTCGACCCGCCGGAGCTGTCCGTCGATCCCTCGAAGGTCGACCCCGTCGACTCGCGGGTGCTTTCGGACATCCTCGACGAACGGAACCTGGCGAGCGACCAGGTGGACGCCGAAGAACTGCTCGACATCGGGCTCTCCTACATGGGCATAAACCGGTTCGAAGAGGCGACAGAAACCCTCGAGCGGGCCGCGCAGTTCGCCGACGACGAGGGCATCTCACAGGAAGCGTGGGTGAACAAGGGCGCAGCCCACGCCCGACTCGAGGAGTACGACGCCGCCGTCGGCGCCTACGAGGAGGCGCTGCGCATCGACGACGACTCCGAGCACGCCGCCACCGCGGAGACGAATCTGGCGTACGCCCTCTGGGAATGGGGACACACGGAGGAAGCGCTCGAGCACGCCGAACGTGCAGTCGAGATCGATCCCCGATTCGCGCAAGCGTGGTACAATCGCGGCTTTTTCCTCCTCGAACGGGGCCTGGCCGAGGACGCCGTCACCGCGTTCGACAACGCGATCCGGCTCGGGATGCGCAACGCCGACGTCCTCGAGGAGAAGGCCAGGGCGCTCGAAGAGCAGGGCGAACACGAGGAGGCCGAAACCGTCCACGAACAGGCACAGGAACTGCGCGAACAGGCGGAACGCGAGCTCGTCGAGGAGCACGGCCGCCGCGAGAGCTGATGACGGACGATCCCATCGAGGACGGAACGGTGCTGCTCCGCGAGCGGGAAACCCCGGAGGGGCTTCTCGTCTCCGTCTGTGATTCCGACTGTCTCGGCGAAACCTACGACAACGGCAACGCGAGACTGGAAGTCGACCCCGGATTTTACGGGGGCGAGGCGGCCGTCGAGGCCAACGCCGACGCCGTCGTCGAGAGCCTCCACCGCGCACAGGTGGCGAACCTGGTGGGCACCGAGAGCGTCGGCGTGGCGATCGAGGCGGGGCTCGTCGACGAAGAGACGGTGCTCGAGTTCGAAGACACCAGACACGCCCAGTTGCTCTGGCTGTAGCGCCGCGATACACACGCAGCGCCTATGATTTCACATCCAGTCGACTCGAATTATAATTCGCTTAGCAGAGCTTATCCAGAGTTTATTGCTACATAACTACTTGTGGGCTTTCCGTAAGATGTGGAATGTTATCAACAATCAAACGACCGCCGGTCCGACCCGCCCGGACGGCCGACGAACAGCCCGATAGCGACGAAAAACGCTCGTGTCGGTCGGCGTATCGACCCCGAAACGCCGGGGTGACGGGGGAGTGAGATGGCGCGAGTTCCCGACTCGGAACCCCGGCGGTGGTTTCTCCACGCAGTGTGTGTCGCGAGCGTCGCGGGACTCGCGGGCTGTTCCGGCGACGAGCCCGATCCGGACGACGTGGTCGGCGAGGATCCCGCGGACGACCCTCCCGAGGACGATACGACGTCTGACGACGATTCCACCCCCGACGACTCCCCTGCGGAGGACGACGATCCGCAAGTGGAGATAGCCGCCGACATCGACCCCCACGTCAGCGAAACGTGGGTACGCCAGGAACAGCCGGACGGTAGAGTGGTCGTCAACGAGCTGTACACCGAGTGGGACACGGAGAACGATCGAGTGTACCGCCGTGTCGAAACCACCATGGAGAACGACGAGACGGTCGAGGTTCCGGTAATGGAGTATTACGTCGTCGGGGAGACCACCTATCAGCTCCGTCCGGACGGCTGCGTGAGTTTCGACGGACGGCTGATCAGGCGGGACGAACTCCGGGAAGCGAACGTGCGGCTCCCCGACGTCCGGGAGATCGAAACCGACGACGACGCCGAGTACCTCGGGCCGGACGTAGTGGACGGACGGGACGTCGACGTCTGGCGGTTCACTCCCGACGAAACGTTCGCACACGACGGAGAGATGACGGTGGCCGTCGAGGTGGCAACCGGCCACGTCCTGCTGATAGAGAGCTGGTACGAGACGGGGCACGGGGACAACCCGGTCGTGATCCGGTTCGAACAGCGGAACCACAGCTTCGGCGAGTCGTTCGAGATCGAACCGCCCGAAGAGTGCGAGAGCTGACACCCCGTCCCCTGTTCTCTCCGACAGCCGAAACGCACCCCTCGCCGGGCTCAGCGAGGCTACGCACCGTCGCCACGGACCGAAGAGAAATTACGCGTTCGCTCCTACGTTCCGACAATGGGAGCCCAAGAATCGTATCCAGTCGACGTCGAGGCGATCCGTGCCGACTTCCCGATCCTCGAGCGGAAGGTCGGCGGGGACGTCACGACGCCCGGTGAGAGTCCGGACGACACCGAACCGCTGGTGTACCTCGACAACGCGGCGACGAGTCACACCCCCGAGCCGGTCGTCGAGGCGATCACTGACTACTACCGAGGGTACAACTCCAACGTCCACCGCGGCATCCATCAGCTGAGCCAGGAGGCGTCAGTCGCCTACGAGGAAGCTCACGACCGCGTGGCGGAGTTCATCGGCGCTGAGGGACGCGAAGAGATCATCTTCACGAAGAACACGACTGAAGCGGAGAACCTGGTCGCGTACGCGTGGGGGCTCAACGAGCTCGGCCCGGGCGACAACGTGGTGCTCACCCAGATGGAGCACCACGCGTCGCTGGTCACCTGGCAGCAACTGTGCAAGAAGACCGGCGCCGAAGCGCGGTTCATCCGGGTCGACGAGGACGGCTACCTCGACATGGATCACGCCGCGGAGCTGATCGACGAGGACACCAAGATGGTGAGCGTCGTCCACGTCTCGAACACGCTCGGTACCGTCAATCCCGTCACGGAGCTGACTGAGATGGCTCACGAGGTGGGGGCGTACTCGTTCGTCGACGCGGCCCAGTCGGTGCCCAACCGGCCGGTCGACGTCGGCGAGATCGACGCCGACTTCCTGGCGTTTTCGGGCCACAAGATGCTCGGCCCGACGGGAATCGGCGTGCTGTACGGGAAACAGCACGTCTTAGATGAGATGGAGCCGTACCTCTACGGCGGCGAGATGATCCGGCGGGTCACCTACGAGGACGCAGAGTGGGAGGACCTCCCCTGGAAGTACGAAGCGGGTACTCCCGTCATCGAGCAGGGGATCGCCCTCGAGGCGGCGATCGACTACCTCGAGGACGTCGGCCTCGAGGCGATCCAGGCCCACGAGGAACTGCTCGCGGAGTACGCTTACGACCGCCTCACGGAGCGGGGCGACGTGGAGATCTACGGACCGCCGGGCGACGACCGGGGTGGACTGGTGGCGTTCAACGTCGAGGGCGTCCACGCCCACGACCTCTCGAGCATCCTCAACGACCACGCGGTCGCGATCCGGGCGGGCGACCACTGTACGCAGCCGCTGCACGACACCCTCGAGATCGCCGCGTCCGCGCGAGCGTCGTTTTACCTGTACAACACCAGAGCCGAGGTCGACAAACTGCTCGAGGCGGTCGACGCCGCGGCCGAACTGTTCGGATGAAACGAACGGACGGCACCGACGCGGCCAAACGCGCCGCCGGCGAGGCGGCCGCGGAGCTCGTCGAGGACGGGACGGTCGTCGGACTCGGCACCGGTTCGACGGCGGCGTTCGCGATCCGCGCGATCGGGCGCCGGGTCGACGCCGGACTCGACGTCCGTGGGGTGGCGACGTCGTTTGCGGCCCGGGAGCTCGCACGCGACTGCGGGATCCCGCTGGTGGAGCTTCCCGACGTCACCGGCGTCGAACAGGGTGAGGCGGCCGGTGGTTCCGGGATCGATCTCGCGATCGACGGCGCCGACCAGGTCGCCGACGGCGACCTCATAAAGGGCGGCGGCGCAGCCCACGCTCGTGAGAAACTCGTCGACGACGCTGCAGACCGGTTCGTCGTGGTCGTCGACCGGTCGAAAGTCGCCGACGCGCTCGCCGCGCCGGTTCCAGTGGAGGTGCTCCCGGACGCCCGGGGGACCGTCACCGACGCCGTGTTCGATCTCGGCGGCGAGGCGACGCTGCGGACGGCCGACCGGAAAGACGGCCCGGTCGTCACCGACAACGGGAACCTGGTTTTAGACTGCGAGTTCGGCCGGATTGACGATCCCGACGCGCTCTCCGCGCGGCTCTCGGCGCTCCCCGGCGTCGTCGAGCACGGGCTGTTCGTCGGAATCGCAGACGAGGTGTACGTCGGCGACGACGGCGGCGACGTCGACGTTCTCGGTCGATAGCCGTCGCTCGCCGGTCGAAAAAATCAAAAACGGAAATCGCCCGGATTACAGGTCGCGAGGCTGGACCGTCTTGCGGTCGTTCGCCTCGGCTCGGCGGGCGGCGTCTTCCAGCAGTTCCGCGACTTCCTCGTCGAGCGCGTCGTAGAAGTCCGAAGCAACGTTTTTGTCGTCCAGCGCCTCTTTGACTGCTGCTTTGACGATAAGATCTGCCATGCAGTCGAAGATATTGACGCGTACTTAATAAGACTTCCCAAATTCTGGCGCGAGCGGCCCCGTATCGCCCCGATTCGACTACTCGTTGCGCCTCGAGAGCGGTGTTTGTTTTACATTCGATAATCCAGGAACGAAAGTTCAACATAAAAAGTCCCCCTTAGCTATCGGGGTATTGATTATAGTAGAGTATATGACCCCCGAGAACGTAGGGTGTGATACAGCCTGTGAAGGAGGCCAAAGAGACAATGGCAACCTGCGATCACTGTGGTTCGCACGTATCCGAACAGTTCGCCCGCGTGTTCGCCGACGGACAAGGACAGCTCAACGCCTGTCCGGCCTGTTCGGCGAACGCGGGGATCGCCGAAGTGGCGCGACACCGCGCTCGTTCGCGAAACTGACCGATCCAGCTGACGGCCACACGTATCGAACGACGACTGCGCACCGCCCGACAGAAAACCGACGTGAACATCCGGAGCCGGACAACTCTTTGTTTCCGGCCCCGACGTCTCCGATAGTGCCGTACGTGTACGTCCTCGAGTGCGCCGACGGAACGCTATACACCGGCTACACGACCGACGTCGAGCGGCGGGTTGCAGAACACAACGCGGGCGAGGGCGCGAAGTACACTCGAGGCCGGACACCCGTTCGCCCGGTCTACGTCGAGGAACACGACACGCGGTCGGCGGCGATGTCCCGGGAACACGAGATCAAGTCGCTCTCGCGCCGGGAGAAACAGCGGCTGGTCGACGGGGACGGTGATCAGTCGCCGGACGGTTTTTGACCGCGGCCGCACATGCCGGCGTATGGACACCGAGCGGACAGACGCCGACGCGATTTCCTTTGGAACCGACGGCTGGCGGGCGCCTCTGGAGGAGTTCACCGACGGGCGGCTCCGGCTCGTCGCGCGAGCGATCGCCGACCATCTGCGGGCCGAACGAGAGGACGGTCCCGTGGCCGTCGGCTACGACGCCCGCGGGAGCTCGCCGGGGTTCGCCGAAACCGTCGCCGAGACGCTCGCGGACGAGGGGTTCGACGTCCTGCTGCCGGAGCGGGACGTCCCAACCCCCGTGATCGCCCACGCGGTCGTCGACCGCGGCTGTGCGGGCGCGGTCGTGATCACCGCCTCCCACAACCCCCCCGAGTACAACGGCGTGAAGTTCCTCCCCGGCGACGGCGCGCCGGCGCTTCCGGACGCCACCGACGACATCGAATCCAGACTGGGAGAATCCGACGGAACGGACGACCGACGCGAGAGCGGAGAGATCCGGCGGTTCGATCCGATCGAACCGCACCGACGCGCGGCCCGCCGGCTCGTGGACGCCGACATCGAGGGAGTCACCGTCGTGTACGATGCGATGCACGGCAGCGGTCGGGACGTCACCGACGGGCTGCTTTCCGCGGCAGGAGCGACGGTGATCCGCCGGCGGTGCTCGCAGGACCCCGACTTCGGCGGCGGCGCGCCGGATCCGGTCCCGGAACGGCTCGAGGGGCTGGTCGCCGCCGTCGGGGAGCACGGCGCCGATCTCGGAATCGCAAACGACGGGGACGCCGATCGGATCGCGATCGTCACACCCGAGGGCCACCTCGACGCCAATCGCTTCTTCGCGGCGACCTACGAGGCGCTGCTTTCGGAGGACCTTCTCGGTTCGCCAGTCGACGACGAGGGAGTCGTAACGCCCCCGACGTCGGGCGAACGCGGCGTCGTCCGAACCGTCTCGACGACGTTCCTGATCGATCGGATCGCCGAGGCCCACGGCGAGTTCGTCCGTGAGGTGCCGGTCGGGTTCAAGTGGGTCGCCGAGGCGATGGCCGACCGAGACGTGATCTTCGGCGGGGAAGAGTCGGGCGGGTTCAGCGTCCGGGGTCACGTCCGGGAGAAGGACGGCGTGTTGATGGCGCTGCTCGCGGCCGCGGTGACGGCGGCCGAGCCGTACGACGCCAGGGTCGATCGCCTGTTCGACCTCCACGGGGAGATCCACACCGCCCGGCGGAACGTCGACTGTCCGGACGACCGGAAGGCCGCCGTGGTCTCCAAACTGGAAGGTGTCGTCCCGGAGGCGATCGCGGGCGAGCCCGTCGATCGGGTGGTCACGCTCGACGGGTTCAAGCTCCTGCTCGCCGACGGCTCGTGGGTGCTCGTGCGCCCGTCGGGAACGGAGCCGAAGCTCAGGGTGTACGCGGAGGCAGACGCGGGCGATCGCGCCGACGAACTGGCTTCCGCCGGCGTGGAGCTCGTCGAGTCGCTACGGTGAGGACGCAACCGACTTCAGCCCCCGGACCCGCGTTCGGGTATGAACAACCCGGAGCTTTCACAGCTGGACTGGCGGCTCGTTCCCGAGGAGTCCCGGCCGGGACCGCTCCAGATGGCGCTCGACGAAACCGCCGCCGAAACGGCAGCCGCGGGCGGTCCCTGTACGGTCCGGGTGTACCGCTGGGAGCCGAGCTGTCTCTCTCTCGGCTACCACCAGGATCCCGACACCGTCGACTGGGAGTTCTGCCGACGAGAGGGAATCGACGTCACCCGGCGCCAGACGGGCGGCGGCGGCATCTACCACGACAGCTGGGGGGACATCTCCTACTCGATCGCGGTGCCAGCCGAGTCGGTTCCGGGAGACCTGTTGGACTGCTATCACTTGCTGTGTGAGCCGGTGCTGGCGGCGCTTTCGCGGATGGGCGTCGACGCCGGCTTCGCCGACGAGAAGCGTCCAGCGATCCACCAGCCGGCGTGTTACCTCCGCGAGTTACACCCCGCCCACGACGTCGTCGTCGACGGGCGGAAACTCTCGGGCAACGCCCAGTACCGCCGCCACGACGCCGTGATCCAGCACGGATCGATCACCTTCGAGTCGCTTCCGGGGCGCCACCTCGAGACGTTCGCAAATCCGGAGACGTCGGCGGCGACGTTCCGGGAACGGACCACCGACGTCGCGAGCGAGACCGACCGGTCGGACGGGATCGCCCGGCACGACGCCGTCGAAACACTCGAGGAGTGCCTGACCGAGTGGGTCGGCGCGACGACCGGTTCCTGGACCGACGACGAACTCGAACGGGCCCGAAAGCGGGTCGACGAAAAGTACGCCGCCGAGTCGTGGGTGCGCGAACGGGAAGCGCCCCGGGCGTGACCGTCACCGGCCACGGAGACTGCGGGGGATCGAAGTCCATTTGAGCGATACCCACCTGTTGTCTGTATGACTCTCAAAGTCGGAGCACACGTCTCCATCGCCGGCGGCGTCGACAACGCCGTCGAGAACCAGCTGGAGATCGGCGGTAACTGCGGTCAGATCTTCACTCACTCCCCGCAGGTGTGGCAAGACCCGAACATCGGCGACGAGGAGGCGACGGCGTTCCGGGACGGCACCGACGCGAACCTCGACGGGCCGTGGGTGATCCACAGTTCGTATCTGGTGAACCTGTGTACGCCGAAAGACGATCTCCGCGAGAAGTCGATCGACTCGATGCAGAAGGAACTCGACGCCGCAGCAACGTTGGACATCCCGTACGTCAACGTCCACCTCGGCGCCCACACCGGTGCCGGCGTCGAAGCCGGGCTCGACAACGCCGCGTCGGCGCTCGACGAACTGGAGGTCCCGAATGGCGTGACGATCCTCGTCGAATCCGACGCCGGCAGCGGGACGAAGCTCGGCGGCCAGTTCGAGCATCTTGCGGCGGTGCGCTCCCGGTCGAACCAGGATCTGGACGTCTGTCTGGACACCGCCCACGCGTTCGCGGCCGGATACGACCTCTCGACGCCCGACGCGGTCGAGGAGACGATCGCGGAGTTCGACGACGTGATCGGGCTGGAACACCTGCAGTGTGTCCACCTCAACGACTCGAAGCACGCCTGCGGGACCAACAAGGACGAACACGCCCACGTAGGCGAGGGGGAGATCGGCGAGGACGGCATGCGCGCGTTCGTCAACCATCCCGCCCTCGCGGACGTGCCGCTCGTGCTGGAGACGCCCACCGAAGACGGCAAGGGGTTCGAGTGGAACGTCTCCCGCGTCCGGGAGCTTCGCGATGGAGTGCAAGCGGTGTAGGACGTCCCTCGAAAAGCCGGGGGACTACTGTCTGGCCTGCGACACCGGAAACAGCGACGCCGTCGTCGTCGAGTTCGGATCCGAACGGGCAACGCTGTCGATGCTCGACGAGGAGACGATCGTCGGGCAGACGATCGTCACGACGACGCCCGAATCCGGCGGGGAGGTCGGGGTCGTCCAGTTGCGCAATTTCGCCGGGCGGGTCGCAGACGAGATCCGCCGCAAGCGTCCCGAGACGGTGTACGCAGCCGGACAGCGGGCTCCGCTTCGGGAGGCCCGCAAACAGCTCCGCTACGAGTTCTACCGCGTCCCCGACGACGATCCCGTCGAGTGGGTCCTCGACCGGCGCGGCGACCGGGCGCTCGAAGTCGTCGACGTCGCCCCCCGCGAGAAACTCGGAGGCAGACACTCGACGCTGATCGGCGGCCGCGACGGCCGACGGGCAGTGACGACGGTCGCGGAGCACCCACACGTAAAAAAGCTCATTCCCGGACCGATCGACGCCGGCGGCACCGGCTCCCGGACCGGGCTCCGGGCGAAGGCGACCCGTGCCGACGACAACGGCAACCTCCGGTTGCTGTTGCGCTCGGGATCGAGCGTCCAGGAGAACCGGATCGTCACGACCGCACCCGACCGCGAGACGGGCGAGCGGATCCGCGAGGACCTCAACGAGGCGCTCCGGGAGGCCGAACTGCAGGACGGAGGGTGACCGCCGCGTGACCGCCGTCCCCCATCCCGAGTCAGGTCACTCGAACGTCTCGTCGAACGCCCGCGCGCCGAGGGGATCGAACGTGCAGGCGGCGACGTTCTCCCGGACGTGTTCGGGTCGGGACATCCCAACCAGCGAGCAGGTCACGCCCGGGGCGGACCGCGCGAAGTTGATCGCCCGCTGGATCGGGCTGTCGCCCGCGAGCCGGGCGTCAACGTCGGGCGGGATGGCTCCCTCGGTGGTCAGTTCCCCCTGGCCGATGCTCGCGCTCGTGAACGCGCCGAGCCCGGCCTCCCGGGCACACTCGAGTGCGCTTTTCTCCACCCCGTCGACGAGGTGAACCCGTTCGGTGAAGGCGTCGGCCATGTGGACGTTGAACGGGAGCTGGATCGCCGCCAGCCCGTGGCCGTCGAACCCGTGATCGGCGACACCGACGGCGTCGGCCGCCGACGCCGCCCGGGAGATGACCTCCGGAAGCGAGAGGTACCGCTCGTGTCCCTGCGGAACTCTAAACGCGTCCCAGGTTGCGACCCCGTAGCTGCCGACGTCGCCGGCGATCCGCCGACGCTCGAGCAGCCGGAACGCGGCCTCCAACTGATCGTACACGGCCGCCCGGGAGCGTGCCGCGAGCTGCGTTTCGGGATTGTGAACGTAGTGGAGATCGAGGTGATCCAGCCCGAGGTTGTCGAGCGAGCGGTCGATCATCGCGTCCAGAAACGATGGCACGATGCAGTGACTCCCCATGGCGAGGTCTTCCTGCGAGGCGAGCCCCGTCTCGACGAACTCCTGTCGGACGTACGCACCCGGATCGTCCGGTCGGCTCCCGTCGAACGGGACGAATCCCCCCTTCGTCGCGACGAGTACTTCCTCGCGATCGGCGTCGCTCTCGCGGATCGCCCGGCCCACCGCGTGTTCGCTGCGCTGACACCGGTAGTTGATCGCCGTGTCGACCACGTTGACGCCGTTTTCCAGCGCCGTGACGATCGCCTCTCGGTAGCTGTCGTCTACAGCGTCGGTGGGTTCGCCGAGATACGTCCCGATCCCGAGACTGGAGACGACGCCCGGGCCGAACTGGCGAAACCCCGTCCGCCCGAACGCGTCGCAAAACCGGTCGCGGTACCGCCAGGTTCCCTCCGTGGTGGCCATGAGGGTCGTACGGTCTCGACTGTGTTAAGCCGGCGGGCGACGGCGGCCGGGTCCCAGGGATACGTCGGCCCCCAGGGGAGCGTTCGCGGTAGTAACCGTTATACAAGATCTGTCCTATGCGTAACCCATGCAACGACGCACGGTAGCGATTTACGCGGCGTTTTTCCTCTTGATCGGGGTCGCGTCGTACTCGCTGATCGCGACGGCCGAGGATCCGGAAATACAGTTCGACGATCCGGACGTCGAGCTGGCGGAAGGCGACCAGTTCGAAATCGACGGACAGCTGTACACGGTGGCGACCCTCGATCGGTTAGAAGAGGAGGGCGACATGGGTGAAACTCGGATTACCTACGAGGCGACGATCGAGTGGACGGTGGTGGACGCACAACAGGAGGAGACGTGGGAGAACGGTACCGTGATCCCGCACGCAGACGGCGACTACGAGGTGCTCGTCGACGGCGACGATCCGGAGACGTTCACCCTGCGTGAGGTGATCGACAGGGAGACGATCCTCGCCGACGATCCGAGCGCCGACAACGAAACGGTCGAGCGAAACGGCGAGGAGTACGTCGTGATCGAAGCGGACGGGGAAACCGAGTTCGTCCCCGCAGACGAGTACTTCCCCGCGCCACAGGAGCGACAGTTCGCCGTGGGCGATGCGTTCGAGTACGGGAACCACACCGCGTCCGTCGAGGCGATCGACGAAATGGGCGTGACCGTGACGTGGTCGGAAGACGAGATGCGAACGACCACACTCACGCAGGGTGCGGAGACGACGTTCGGCGAGACGGAGTATCTCGCACACTTCATCGGGGAGGGGGACGACCTCCGGTTGCAGCTGACGACCGACTTCGAGAGCTACGAGGCACAGCTCGCCGGGATCGAACAGTACGAACAGAAGGTGACCGGGCTGTGGTACGTCACCACCCTCGCCGGGCTCATGGTGATCACGCTGCTCTCGTTCGCGTATCTCCCCTCGCGCTACTGATTCCGGCCGACAGATTCTTTCCCCGGACCGTCGTCTCTCCGGTATGACCGATTGGAAAGAGCGGATCCGTCAACTCGCGCCCCACTGGGCGATGATGTTCATTCTCATGATCGGCGTGCTCGCGGTGATCGAAGCGTTCGTGATGACACTTTCCTTCTGGCAGTCGCTCGTGGTCGTGTTCGTCATTGGCTTCGGCTACCCGCCGGTCGTTCGCCGGCTCGGCTACGCGCCGCCGGTCTGGCAGCGACAGTGAGGTGACGCGGTCTCGAACCGACCGGAACTCCTTCGGGGCGTGAATGTGTCCGACCGTTACATATAATACCCAACATTGCCAAGTGAAGGCATACTATGTCAATGGGTGCCTATGACGAGGACGAGCACGAGCGCCGCGAACGGAAGGCCACGACTGTCGATGCCGACTTCGACGACGAACGGACGGAGTACGACGGGACACTCACCTACGATTCGGGGGACTCTGCGGAGGAACTGCTCGATCAGTTCCGCGAGTTGCAGGGCAAGTGACGACGGGTTTTTCCGACCGATTCCGCACTGCTACTGATCACTCTGCCTCCATCCCGGGGTAGCGGGGGCACCGTATTTCCGGTCGAAGTCTAGCCACGATTCCGTCACCGGGGTTCCCGGTTCCTCGGCCCGTTCGGTCCACGCCGAGCGCGCGTCCCCGACCCAGAAGCCGTCCGACTCCACGCAGTCATCGGGTTCCCGCAGCGCCGTCTCGGCCTGCCGGACCCGGACGTCGTCGACTGCGAGCGTTCCGGGCGCCGATCCGGCCGCGACGCTCAAAAAGGGTGCCAGGTGTTCCCGCCGCGGATCGCCGGCGACGATCCGAGCGACCGTCCCGTCGAGCGCGTCCGGCTCGGGATGGGCGAACACGCTGCCGCCGAGCGCGCCGGGATCGAACGGGTTTGGCGCGTCGTCGGGGGGATCGTCGTCCAGTAGCCTGTCGCCGCCGAAGGCGTCCTCGACCCGTTCGCATTCGGTTTCCCGTCCGAGACGGAGGTTCGTCCCCGGATACGTCGAACACGTCTCCGGGTAGTGGTCGTCCCTGTGGATCCGACATTGCAGGGTTTCGGGATCCAGGAAGACGCAGGCGTCGAGCCACGTCCGGCCGGGCGCGTCGCGTCCGTCTCCGTTGGCGGTGTCGGCGTCGGTGCCGAACGGCGCGACGGGCTTTGGCGCCACGCGGAGGCCGACGAGGAACACTGGGCGCCCCCGTATCGCCGCCAGGTCGTGGCCGTCGACACACACCGCGTCGTCGCCGTCCTCCGGCTCGAACAGTCGAACCGTCAACGCGTCCCCGTATCCGGCCTCGATGAACCCTCTGACCTCCCGACCGCTCAGTTGCGGGAAGTTGTACCGATCGTCCAGCGGCTCTCGGCGCCCCCGACGTTCGTGATCGCTGCCGTCGGGGACCAGCGGACGCCAGTCCAGACAGCAGCCCGCACAGCCCTCGCAGTCGAGACGCACACAGAATGGTACACACTCGCACGACAAAAGCCGACCGGCGACCGCTACCGCCGAGAAGCGACCGTCCGCTGGCCAGGGACCTCTGCCGACCCGAACGCCTGGAAGGGACCTCCGCCGACCCGAAGGGAGCCCCTTTAGGGCTGTAGCGCGTAGGACGATCGATGGCAACCAAGCGGTGTGACGTCTGTGGCGACGACGTCAGGATCGGGGGCGGGATCGCGGACCTCTGGAACTTCGAGTTCTCTTCGACCCAGGGGATGACCCTCGAACTGACCGACGACACCGAGCACTTCCTCTGTTTCGACTGCATGGAGCGGCTTCCCGGCGACAGGGAGCCAACCAACGCGGACATCGACGCGCTCCGTGGAGATCCCGACGCGTTCCGTAGCGATTCCGACCCCGAAGACGACGATTTATGACCGATCGCGGGAGTACCAGCTGACATGGGCGTTTCCGTCGGATCACCACCAGTCCCCGCCATGGCCGACCGTGCAGACGCCTGCGCGAGGCAGCTGCGGGAGGCCGGTCGCGTTCTCCTCGCGTCCCACATCGACGCCGACGGCCTCACGAGCGCCGCGATCGCCTCGACCGCCCTCGAGCGCGCCGGAATCCCCCACGAGGTCGTCTTCGAGAAACAGCTGGATGCCGAGTCGATCGCCGGAATCGCCGCCCGCGAGTACGACACCGTGCTGTTCACCGACTTCGGCTCCGGGCAACTGGAGGAGCTCCGTCTCCACGAGACCGCGGGCGCGTTCACGCCGGTGATCGCCGACCACCACCAGCCGGCCGACGCCGAAACCGACTACCACCTCAACCCGCTTTTGTTCGGGATCGACGGCGCAGCCGAGCTGTCGGGGGCGGGGGCGGCGTACGTGCTCGCCCGGGCGATGGAATCGCTGGCCACTACACGTGAGGGGAAACCGGTGGACAACCGCGACCTCGCGGCGCTTGCAGTCGTCGGGGCCGTCGGCGACATGCAGGGGGGTACCGACGGGCTCACGGGGGCAAACGAGGCGATCCTCGAGGAGGGAATCGAAGCGGGCGCGATCGAGTCGGCCACGGATCTGGCGATCTACGGGAGGCAGACGCGACCCCTGCCGAAGTTCCTCGAGTACGCCACCGACGTCCGGATCCCCGGGATCACGAACGACGAGGCGGGCGCGGTGCGGTTCCTCTCGGAGCTGTCCGTCGACCTGAAACGGGATGGCGACTGGCGCGTCTGGGCCGATCTGTCGCCCGCGGAGCGGCAGACGGTCGCGAGCGCGCTCATCCGGCGGGCGATCGAGCGCGGCGTTCCCTCGAGCCGGGTGGAGACACTCGTGGGGACCTCCTACACCCTGCTCGAGGAGGAGCCCGGAACCGCCCTCAGGGACGTAAGCGAGTTCTCGACGCTGTTGAACGCGACCGCGCGGTACGAACGGGCAGACGTCGGGCTCGCGGTGTGTCTCGGCGACCGCGGACCCGCGCTGGAGCGGGCCCGGACGCTGCTTTCGAACCACCGGCGGAACCTCTCGGAGGGACTCGAGTGGGTGAAATCCGAAGGCGTCACCGTCGAGTCGAACGTCCAGTGGTTCGACGCCGGCACCCGGATCCGGGAGACGATCGTCGGGATCGTCGCCGGGATGGCGATCGGTACGCCGGCGATCGACGGCGGCAAACCGATCGTGGCGTTCGCGTCGAAAAACAAAACCGAACTGAAAGTGTCCGCCCGAGGGAACTACCGGCTCGTTCGGAAGGGACTGGACCTCTCTGCAGCCATGCAGAAGTCCGCCAGGAGTGTCGGCGGCGACGGCGGCGGCCACGACGTCGCCGCGGGCGCGACGATTCCCGCCGAAATGCGAAACGAGTTCCTTGCCGCCGTCGACGAGCTGATCGGCGAACAGCTGTCCTGAACGGGGATCCTTTATAAGTCAAGAGGACGCAACGGTTGATATGGTGACGTTCGTCAAGACGGGGGTCGACGGACTCGATTCCCTGCTGGGTGGCGGCTTCAGGCCGCAGTCGGCGGTGCTGGTGAGCGGGAACCCCGGGACCGGAAAGAGCATCTTCGGGATTCAGTACCTGTATCACGGCGCGATCGAGGAGGACCAGCGCGGGATCTACGTCTCCTTCGAGGAGGACGAAGACGACATCCGTCAGGCCGCCGAGTCGATCGGGCTCGACGAGTGGGGCGATCTCGTCGACGACGGCAAGATCACCGTGTACGGCAAGCGAGAGATGCTGGGCAACGGAAACTTCTCCGCCACGCTCGACAAGTTGCTCGACGCGCTGGAGGAGGACTCCTACGAACGGCTCGTGCTGGATTCACTTTCGATGTTCCAGCTCTTCTTCGAGGACGAACAGGAGGAGCGAACCTACCTGCTGAAGTTCACCGACATTCTCAAGGATTACGGAGTGACGTCGCTTTTGATAAACGAGCAGGGCGCAGTCTTCCCGAAGACCGAAGTCGGACTGGAGAACTTCCTCACCGATGGCAACGTCTACTTCATCCAGACCCCGACGGAGTCCGGCGTCAACCGATACGTCTGGGTGGCGAAGATGCGAAAGCAGGACATCGACACCGACATCTATCCGATGGAGATCGGCGACGGGGGAATCACGGTGCACGAACAGGCGGGCGGCTTCTCGATGATGGGTGGCGAACGTGGCGTTCCGGGAACGTCCGGATCGGACGCCGACAGCGGCCCGTCGTTTTGAGGACCTGATCTGCTTTCCGGCTGGACCGGCTGGAGGCCGATCCGCGTTCAGGCGTCCGAGAGGGTCCGCCAGACGTCGTCGAGGCGGTTTTTCACTTCCGTCCGTTCGGTGACGTTGACGGACACCCCGTCCTGGAAGTCGATCTCGACCTGATCGACGTTTCGCCGATACACCTTCACCCGTCGGTGCTCCTCCGAGAGGGGTCGATCGTACAGTTCGAGCAGCTCTGCGTCGGTCAGCTCGTCGATGCGGCGATAACAGGTCGCGATCGGAACGTCGAGCTCCTCGCTCAGGTCCTGAGCGGACTTCGGCTCCGTCGTCGCCGACAGGATGTCGGTGTTGTACTTGTTTCCGAGAACCTCTATCAGCTGCTCCGACGCCATGTAACCGTTCTCAGTTTTGATTCTTATTTACATAAGAGTACCGGACGAATGTCCCCTTTTCCAGCCGACGAGATCAGCACCGACAAATCGGCCGATCCGAGCCGAACACGACGGATTCAGCGCCGATATTCGGGTTTCGCATCCGATAATCGGTTCAATTATCGATAGGGAGAATTTGATGTGCGGTGTCGCGCGGGCGTTTGCAGGTTCATCGCTCCGTACAGTAGTCGACGAAGTTCCGCAGTATCTGCAGACCGGTCTCGCCGCTCTTCTCCGGGTGAAACTGGGTCCCGAAGACGTTTCCGCGCTCGTTTGCGATGACCGCCGGAAACGTCGTTCCGTAGTCGCTTTCGGCCACGACTGCGTCGCCGTCGTCCGGCAACGCGTAGTAGGAGTGGACGAAGTAGGCGTACTCGCCGTCGACGCCCTCGACGAGTGGGTGGTCACGCGTCACCGCGAGTTCGTTCCATCCCATGTGGGGGATCTTCCGGTCGACGTCGAACCGGACGTTCGTTCCTGGGACCAGGTTCAACCCTTCCGCGTCCCCTTCCCCGGCACGTTGAGCCTCCTCGCTGGAGCCCAGCAGCATCTGCATCCCCAGACAGATGCCGAACAGCGGCCGTCCAGCCTTCGCGTAGCTTGCGAGCGCCTCGCGGTAGGGGCCGGCGTTTTCCATCCCCTCGCGGAACGCGCCGACTCCGGGAAGGACGACCCCGTCGGCCGCCGCGAAGTCGTCGGGATCGTCGGTGATCTCGACTGCAGCGCCGGCACGTTCCAGCCCGCGCGTGACGCTCCGGAGGTTCCCCAGCCCGTAATCGACGACGACGACGTCGGCGGTCGTCTCCTCGGCGACTGTCTCCCCGGGCGCGTTGTGACTCATACGTTTTACTCCGTCCGAGCAAATAAGTCGGTTGTCGTTTCGGCGAGGTTTCGACGACGACGACCGACAGTCCAGGGAGAGGACGGCCGGGGCCCGTTACTTCGCCATCGACTCGATCATCCGGCGCGGGAACCCCGTGACGAGCTGGACGATCCCCATCGGCTCCTCGTCGGAGCGGAGATACGCCCGGGTCCGCTGGGAGATCATCTCGACGGAGACGACCAGCAGGAAGATGACGATGATCGTCGCCATCATGTTCGTGTACGCGAACAACCCCTGCTGGACGTCCAGCACGAGTCCGAGCCCGCCGGCGCCGATGATGCCGAGCCCGACGGCGATGCGGACGTTGATCTCGAAGACGTACAGCGTCCAGGCGATAAAGGAGCGTTTGACCTGTGCGAGCATCCCGAACACGATGATCTGGGGTTTGTTTGCGCCGGTAGTCTGCATCGCCTCGACGGGACCGTCGCCGATCTCTTCGAGTTCGTCGCTGAACAGTCGTCCGAGATTGCCGACGGTGTCGGTCGCGACTGCAAGCGTCGCCGTCGTCGGGCCGATCCCGCCCAGTGGGACGTAGATCAGCACCCACACCAGCGCCGGGATCGCGCGAATCGACGACATGACGCCCCGGAACAGGAAGTTGAACGGGAACGGCGTCACCCGTCCGGAGCCGAGGATACTGAAAAGCAGTGCGAGCGGGAACCCCATGATCGTCCCGGCGAACCCGATCGCGAGCGTCTCACCGGCCGCGCCGAAGATGCCGATCGGTCCACCCGTCTCGGTGAACAGAAGGATCGGATAATCCAGGATGGTCTCGGCCTCGGCGAAGAACCCGGATTCGTATATGAGGTTCCGTTCGGAGATGAACGCCCAGTACTCCAGGAATCCGGCCGGATTGAAATGAACCGACGGGATAGAGACGAGCCCGAGGTTCCAGTTCGTCTCTCCGATAACGACGAACGGGAAGTAATCCTGCAGCGCCTCGGCGAACGTTCCGAGATACGACGGAAGATCCGCGCGGAACCAGCCCACTGTTTCCAGCGACATCAAAAACAGATACACCACGACGACCATCGCCATCGACGCGCCGAGCCAGCGCGCCTTCCGAGAGATCGCGATTTCCGCGAACTGGCGCTCGACGTAGTCGCTTACCCCGCGTTCCGGCTCGGCTGCAGTTGCCTCGGCGGTTTCGGCTGCCTCGGCTGTGCCGCCGTCCGCCGTGGGAGGGCCTCCGTTCGACTCGTCGGCCGGCTCTTCAGGCTCGTCGGTCATCGTCGACCACCGTCAGCCTCGATTTCTTCGGGGCTCGACCCCCGATCGACAGCCTCCGCGTCGGAAACGAACATTCCCTCCGTGTCGATGTCGCCGTAGATTCGATCGATCACCTCGATCGTGAGGTCGTCGCGGTAGCCGTCGAACACCTTCTGTCCGTCGTGGAGTCCGATGAACCGGTAGCCGAACTTCCGGGCGATGTTTACCTGGTGAAGACTCGTGAGCGTCGTGAGTCCCCGTTGGGCGGTCGTTTCACGGAGGTACCGCATCACCTCCTGGGCGGAGCCGGGATCGAGGCTCGAAACCGGCTCGTCGGCGAGCATCACCTGCGGTTCCTGGACGAGTGCTCGTGCAATGCCCACGCGCTGTTGCTGACCGCCGCTCATCTGTCGGACCTTCTTTTGTGCCTCGTCGATGAGTCCGACGGTTTCCAGCGCCGACAGCGCCCGGTACTTCTCCTCTTCGTCCTGGAGCTGGAGGACGCTTTCGACGAGAGTGCTCCGACTCAGCGAGCCGGTGAGGGCGTTCGCGTACGCGCTCATCTCTCCCACGAGGTTGTGCTGCTGGAAGATCAGGGCGACGTCCTTGTTCGTCCCAGTTACCGGCTCGCCGTCCATGTAAATCTCTCCTTCAGTCGGTTCGAGAAGGCCGCTCAAGCATCGCAACAGCGTCGATTTCCCCGATCCGGAGACCCCCATCACGATCGTGAACTCTCCTTCGTCGATTTCGAAGGAGACGTCGTCGAGCGCGACGGTCTCTCCAAATCGTTTTGTCACTCCGTCGACAGTGATTGTACTCATTCGGTATAGCTAGTTCGGTTAGAGCAGTTACTGGTTGTGTGGCTGTGCCGGTGACCTCAGATGAGGTCCTCGAATTCGATCTCGAGGTTGTCGATGACGCCCTGAATTGGATCGTAGTCCGACCGATCGGCCTCGACGATTCCGGTAAACCACAGCTCCTCGTCCTCGTCGACCTCCTCGTCGTGCTGGAACGCGCTGTCGGGCGCGGTCAGCATCGCCTCCTCGATGTCCTCCCGGACCGGATCGTCCCAGTCGGCCCGCGCAACCATCGGTGCACGCGGGATCGGATCCGAAAGCGCGATCAGCTGGAGTTCGTCGTGCTCCTCGCCGATTCGGCTCCCGGCATCCGGATACTCCGAAGAGATATCCGCAAACTCCGGATCGTGGTCGTCGAACTGCTCTTGACTGACCCACGCCGCCGACTGGAACGCGCCCTGTCCGGCGGCGACGATGTCCTCGCGCTGGACCATCTGTTCGCGGGACGTCTGGTGGTCCGAGTAGTTCGGGTCGAAGTCCGGCGGGTCGCCGTCGGGCGCGTTCCCGACGTCGACGCCCGCGTCGACGAGCATCGACATCGGGACCAGCGTCCCCGACACCGACAGCGCGTCCGCGAAGTTGACCTCGGGTTCGTCGAGGTCCGAGATGTCCGACAGCTCGTCGACCGGGCTGTCGTCCGTCGTCGTGATCGTCGAGTAGTACTGGGCGGAGCCGAACGCCACGCGCATCCCGATGATGTCGAAGATCTCCGGACTCGTCGCCGGCACCGCTCCGGGCGAGACGCCGGAAATTTCGGCCTGACCGTCGCGCATCGCGGTGACTGTCTCCGTATACCCTGCGGTCCGCTCTGTGTTGATCGTGACGTCTGCCTCCTCTTCGATGTATTCGATCAGCGGACGATACTGTACCTGGATGTCGACCCCGGCCTCGGCAGGGTTCAACACGAGCTGGATGTCGGCTGCTTCACCGCCGAGACATCCCGCAAAACCAGTGAGCCCCGCGACCCCCGCTGCGCCGGTCGTTTTGATGAATGTGCGCCTGTCCCCCGACCACTGCGGTCTGCCGGACATATCTCCACATATGGGGCCGGTATTAAATTGTTTACTATGTCCAAGATTTTCCGGTTGGCTGTGGAATTGTGGCATATATAGTCGCTGGGGCGAGTGGGGTCATCGGAGAAACGACCCGGTGGACAGCCCCACCGGGCTTCGACGGATTAACCTCCGGCGCCGCCGTGGCGTCCGGCATGAACACCCTGTGTGTTTCCGGCGGCACCGTGCTCCGTCCGGATCAGGAGGTCGAACCAGCGGACGTACTGATCGATCGCGAGGAGGGGACGATTCTGGAAGTCGGAACGGAACTGGCGGCTGACGCGACGGAGACGCTCGACGCGTCCGGCTGCGTGGTGATACCCGGGCTGGTGAACGCCCACACCCACGTCGCGATGACGCTGTTGCGAGGGTACGCCGACGACAAGCCGCTCGAGACGTGGCTCAGAGAGGACGTCTGGCCGATCGAGGGCGCCTTCGAGCCGGCTGACGTCGAGGCCGGCGCCGAGCTGGGGGTCCTCGAGATGATCAGATCGGGGACGACGGCGTTCGCCGACATGTACTTTCACGTCGACCGGATCGCCAATGTCGTCGAGCGCTCCGGCCTCCGGGCCCGTCTGGGTCACGGAATCGTCACTGTCGGAAAGGACGAGTCTGAGGCCCTCGCGGATCTCGAGGAGAGCGTCGACATCGCCCGCGAACTCGACGGTACTGCAGACGGTCGGATCCGATCGATGGTCGCGCCACACTCGCTTACGACGGTCGGAGAAGAGCACCTCCAGGAGGCGTTTTCGGCCGCCCGAGAGATCGACGTTCCGGTCCACCTCCACGCCAACGAGACGACCGACGAGGTCGAGCCGATCGTCGAGGATCGGGGGATGCGGCCCCTCGAATACGCGAGGGAACTCGGGCTCGCCGCCGAGGACTTCCTGGCACACGGGGTTCACGTCGACGACCGGGAGATCGAACTGCTGTCGGAGTCGGGAACCGGCGTGATCCACTGTCCCGCCTCGAACATGAAACTCGCGTCGGGGATGGCCCCCGTCGAAAAGCTGCTCGAGGCGGAGGTCACCGTCGGACTGGGCACCGACGGAGCCGCCTCGAACAACGACCTCGACGTGTTCGACGAGATCCGCGACGCCGCAATGATGGGCAAACTCGCCGCCGACGATGCGAGCGCGGTTTCGGCCGGATCGGCGATCCGAATGGCGACTGCCGGCGGCGCCGACGCAGTCGGGCTACCGGGGGGACGGATCGAACCCGGTGCGGCGGCGGACCTCGCGGTCGTCGACTTCGAGGCGCCACATCTCACGCCGCGTCACGACGTCGTGAGCCACCTCGCGTACGCCGCCCGGGGGAGCGACGTGCGTCACACCGTATGTGACGGACAGGTGCTCATGCGCGACCGGGACGTACTGGTCCTCGACGAGGAGGCTGTCCGCGAGCGGGCGAGTCGACGGGCCGAGGCGGCCATCGCCCGGGCTCACGAGTGATCGGGAACCAGCCGATCACCGCTCCGACTCGGACTCGGCTTCGACGTAGATCCGGTTCGCCTCCGGAACCGCCTCGCGGATCGCCGCCTCGACGTCGTCGATCGCCGCTTCGACGCCGGCAGTGTCCAGGTCGGGATCGAACGAAATCTCGCAGGCGACGAGCACGGAGTCGGGGCCCATGTGCATCGTCCGGAGATCGAGAAGTTCGTCGGCCCCGCCGACGGATTCGACAGCCGCGATCAGCTTCTTCCGTTCCCTCGGCGTGACGGCCTCCCCGACGATCAGGCTGCGGCTCTCCCAGGCCAGCGCGAGCGCCAACCCCATCAACAGCAGCCCGATGATCACGCTCGCGGCAGCGTCGTAGGTGGTGTTTCCGGTCGCGTCCGTGAGGTACACGCCGAGGATCGCGACGATCACGCCGATCACGGCCACGAGGTTCTCAGTCGCCGCGGTCAGGAGGGGCGTGTCCTTCGTGTGCCGGAACGTCTTCACGAACGAGCGGAACCGTTCGGACTCCTTTTCGGCGTCGATCGCCTGATACGACTTGTACAGGGCAGCCGACTCGAAGACGAGCGCGACCCCGAGAACCGCGTAGTTGACGGTGACGTCCACGTCGACGAACGGCTGGCCGACCGCGGCGTATCCCTCTCGAACCGAGGCGAAACCAGCGATCCCGAACAAAAGCACCGTCACCACGAACGCGAAGAAGAACTGCTCTTTTCCCCGGCCGAAGGGATGTTTCCGGCTGGCGCCCCGTTCGCTGAACCGAAAGCCGAGCAACAGCAGCAGCTGGTTGCCGACGTCGGAAAGCGAGTAGTACACCTGACTCAGCATGCTCACGTTCCCGGTGAGCAGGTACGCGAGGAACTTCGCGACGGCGATCGCCGCACTGGCGACCAGCGAAACGTACACGACCAGACGCGTCGAAACCATCAAAAGCCTCCGAAAATCTGGGGTGGTCGCTCAGATGTAGTCGAGCGCGTCCTCGATGCGCCCCAGTTCGGGACCAGTAGTTTTCTCGCCGGCGACGTAGCCGGCGTCGTTGGCGAGCAGCCCGGAGCCGACCAGCGGTGCGCCGTAGTTGATCGTCCCCAGGTCCGCACGCACGTCGAGGTGGGCTTCCAGCGCCTCGAGTTCGGGTTCGCGGGACTTCGGGTGACACAGCGCGCCCCGGTTGGTGGCCACGGCGGCGGTGCCGACCGTCCGGACGTCCCCGAGGCTCCCGCGTTCGACGGGCACCGCCAGGGCGTCGCCGACGGCCTCGACCGCCTCGTCGGTCAGTTCGGGGTGGACGTACGCGCCGTAATCGTTCGCGAGCACGACGTTGCCCGCGGCGTTGATTCGACCAGGAAGTTCGAACACCGGAAGATCCGCGGCGTCCTCGATCGCGTCCCGCTCCCGTTCGGTGACGCGTTCGGAGACCAAGATTCCGTTCTCGTTACCGACTGCGAGCGCGCCGACGGTGTTCGAGCCGGCGACTGTAGTCGGGTGGGCCTCCACCGACAGTTCCTCGGCGAGGTCGCTCACCAGGTCCTCATCGAGGTCGGGGCGAACCAGCAGGGTTTCGGTGGTCGTCCGGGCGAAGACGCCGACGTACGACGACCCGGCAAAGGAAGCCCGAAGCACGTCAGGCCGGTTCCGCCTCGACGATCGCCTCGTCGTCCTCGACGAACCGGGCGGCACGGACGCGGAGCTTCGACGGCGGGCTCTGTCGCCCGTTCGCCCAGATCGCCTCGTTGACGCTCGGGTCGAGTCGGACGGCGTCCTCGTCGACGCTGAAGTGCGTTGCGAGATGCCCGCGAACGATCGACATCGCCTCGTCGGCGCGCTCCTGTGCGGGGACCTTCCTGGCGTCGCGGAGCGGAACGGTTACGACGCGCTCCTCGAAGTCACTCGTGCTCATTATTCGTCGAGGTCGCTACGCCGCCAGTTTCGGCGCTTCGGATTCCGGGTCACTTCCATGTTCGTCTTCATCATCACCCACGCGGGAACGCGCGTGTTCTGGCGCTCCTTTTTGGCCAGCCGCTTCTTCTTGGCCTTCGATTTCTTGCCCATAGTAGCCGTCTCTTGCCGTGGCGCCCATAAAATCCTGTCCATCTCGTGCCGGTGGGGCACCGGGCTCATCGCCCCACGGCGCCGGTCGGCGCGGGTCGGTGCCGGTCTGCAGACGATGCTGCGACTACAGACGGCGGGCGACGTCCTCGGCGAAGTACGTGACGATCAGATCAGCGCCGGCTCGCTTGATCGACACCAGCGACTCGTGGGCGGTCGCCTCCAGGTCGAGCCAGCCCTTCTCGGCTGCGGCGTGTAACATCGCGTACTCCCCGGAGACGTTGTACGCCGCCACCGGAACGTCGACCTCCCGACGGACGTCGCGGACGACGTCCAGGTACGGCAACGCGGGTTTGACCATCAGTGCGTCGGCTCCTTCCTCGACGTCGAGGCGAGCCTCCCGGAGTGCCTCACGGGCGTTGCCGGGATCCATCTGGTAGTGCCGTCGGTCGCCGAACGACGGGGCGCCGTCTGCGGCGTCCCGGAACGGACCGTAAAAGGCCGACTCGTACTTCACCGCGTAGCTCAGGATCGGTACATCCTCGAAGCCGGCGTCGTCGAGGCCGGCCCTGATCGCGTCGACCATCCCGTCGGTCATCGATGACGGCGCGACCATGTCCGCGCCGGCCTCCGCCTGCGAGACAGCCGTCTCGGCCAGCAGTTCGAGGGTGTCGTCGTTGCGGACCGTAAGCGTCGGGTCCGACCGGGCGTCGGGTTCGAGCACGCCACAGTGGCCGTGGTCGGTGTACTCGCACAGACAGACGTCGGCGATTACGTACGCGTCAGTCTCCGCGGAGATTTCCCGGAGTGCTCGCTGGACGACGCCGTCCTCGGCGTACGCTCGCGAGCCGCGATCGTCCTTCGAGCCCGGAATGCCAAACAGGATCACCGCCTCGATGCCGGTTTCGAGTACCTCCTCGACCCGCTCGACCGCCTCCGGGACGGGGACGCGTTCGTGTCCGGGCATCGAGGGGATCGGAACGCGCTCGTCAGTGGTCGCGTCCACGAACACCGGGGCGACGAGGTCGCTCGGGGACAGTTGCGTCTCGCGAACCAGCGATCGGACGCCGTCGGTCCGCAGCCGCCGTGGGCGACGGGAACGGTGTGTGGGAGCCGATCGCCGTGATCGGGGGGTCGGATCCATACCCTCGGTTCGCCCCGCGGCGGCAAAAACGCCCCCGGTTCGCCCCTTGCCACGCTGGCTGCGGTCTCCACCCGTTCCTGTCGGGGGGTCGGAACGCAAGACCCATTACGGCCAGTTCAGTATGCTCGTATCGATGGGTCTCGGACTGGCGCCGGTCATCGCACTCGAGTACGCGACCCCCGGCCACGCGATCGGTCCCCTCCAGCTCGCGGAGATGCCGCCGTGGCTCCGGGCGTGGCTCGACTCGGAGTGGGCGCTTTTGGTGCTCCTGGGGGTGTTCATCCTCGAGGGGGCAATGCTGATGTATTTCATGCCCAGCGAGCTCGTCGTCCCCAGTTCCCTCCTGTTGATCGGCACGGCCCCCGAAGACGTCGCGGCAGTGTTGACCGTCGCCGTCGTGGGGGCGACGATCGGCCAGTACGCACTGTTTCGGGTCGCCCACCACGGCGGCCGGGAGTACCTGCTGCAGAAGCGCTGGTTCCGGATCTCCGAGTCGACGCTCGACCGGTTCGACGGCTGGTTCGACCGCTGGGGCCCAGTCGTGATCCCCGTGAGCAACACCTTGCTTTTCACCCGCGGGATGCTCACGGTCCCGGCCGGCCTCTCGGACATGTCCGGCCGGAAGTTCGTCGTCCTCTCGGCGATCGGAACGCTGTCGTTCCAGTCGATCCTGGCGGTGCTTTTCGTCTGGTTCGAAACGTTGCTGGCGTGAGGACTCGTCCCCCGTTCACGCCTCGAATCCGTATTACTCCTCGACGAGTTCTGCCTCGAGCGTCTCGAGGGTGTAACTGCCGAGGGCCCGCGCATCCTCTCGATGTGTGTCGATGACGAGTTTGGAGAACGTCCGTTCGACCGCCGGGACGGCGTTGAGATCTTTCACCAGTCGCTCGACCTCGTCGGCGTCGCTGAGGCGGGCGATGAGGACGAAGTCCATCTCCCCGAGCATGAAGTACATGTTGGTGACGCCCTCGATGGCGAGGATCGTCTCCGCCAGGTCATCGTAATCGTCCCCGTACGGGGCCAGCACCTCTACGATCACAGTTACCCCGAGGCCGAGTTCGTCCAGATCGAAGTCGTAGCAGTCGTTCTCGATGACCCCTTGCTCGCGGAGCCGCTTGAGTCGGTAGTGAATAGTCGAGACGGGGATTTCAGTCTCCTCGTTGAGTTTCTCCGGACTGCCCGTCCCGAGGTCGGCGATCGCCTTGAGGAGTCGTACGTCGCGCTCGTCCATACAGGCCCGTATAGCCGAATCCTCAATTATCTATTGCCCCTCCGAGACGAACTAGAAGCTCATTCAATTAATACACAGATAGTAGAACTCACACCGAAAATACTCTGATATCCGATAGTAAACTATAATATCGTCACCGGATTGTATCGAATTACATCCAATAGATATGGCGGCAAGTTGGAGAAAAATACCAGTCATCCCAGTCGCATTCGGAGCGCTTGCGATACTGTGGGGGAGTTCGTTCGTCGCGATCGAGATCGGCCTCCCACACGTGTCGCCGTTGCTGTTTGCGGCGCTTCGATACGACATCGCCGGGATCGTGCTGCTGGCGTACGCGGTGGCGACGACCGACAAGTGGGTACCGCGTGATGCCGATAGCGTGTTCGCAGTCCTCGTGGGGGGTGCGCTTCTCATCGGCGCACACCACGCGTTTCTGTATCTCGGACAACAGTACGTCTCCGGTGCGGTCGCCGCCGTCGTCGTCAGCCTCGTTCCCGTCCTCACCGTGACGTTCGCGTCGTCGGTCTTCCCCGACGAGCGCCTCTCGGCACTCCAGTATTCGGGGGTCGCTCTCGGGTTCGTCGGCGTCGTGATCGTGGTTTCGCCCTCACCCGGTCACGTCGCCGACGTCTCGCTGTTCGGCGTGGGGCTCCTCCTCGTGGCAGCAGCGTCGATGGCCCTGGGAACCGTGGGGATGCGGCCGCTGGATCCGGCGATACCGATCCGCTCGATGCAGGCGTGGGCGATGCTGGTCGGTGCCGTCCTGCTGCACGGTGCCAGCCTCTTGAGTAGTGAATCGACGGCCGTCACGTGGACCCCGTCACTGATCGTCGCACTCGTGTATCTCGCTCTCGGATCCAGCGTCGTCGCCTACCTCCTGTACTTTTACCTGCTGAATCGGGTCGGCCCTTCGGAGTTGAACCTCGTCATCTACGCGCAACCCGTCCCGACGACCGCGATCTCCTGGGCGTTGCTGGGGTCGCTGATCGATCCCACGACGATGGGCGGACTGGTGACGATCTTCGGCGGGTTCGCGCTCGTGAAACACGACCGGTTCCGACGGATCGCGAATTTCGACCTGTCGTCGGTTCGGTGACCGCGAGCATAGCGAGGTTCGAGCGAATGCGAGAACCTCGGAGACGCGAACGGTGAGCGGAGAGAGCCGTGAACGAGGGGCGGAGGGGACCGATAGCGAGGGGCGGAGGGGACCGATAGCGAGGGGCGGAGGGGACCGATAGCGAGGGGCGGAGGGGACCGATAGCGAGGGGCGGAGGGGACCGATAGCGAGGGGCGGAGGCCCGAGCTATCGGCTTTTTTGGTCGAGCTTTTTTGGCGGGGGTCGAGGAGCGCGAGGTTCGAGCGAATGCGAGAACCTCGCGCTCCGAGGCCCCCGTTAAAAAAGGTCGGTGGTCAGGCGTAGTAGTACTCGCCGTCCCGCTTTTGCTGCTGGTCCTTCTGGGAACCGGGCTTGTTGATGCGGGGCCGACCCGTACGCTCGTCGCGCCGGAACGTGACCGACAGGTCCGAGAGGAAATCGTTCATTCCCGCCCGCATCTCCTGGGGCTTCGAGGCGTGCCCCCGGGCGGCGGGCTCTCCGTCGAACACCATCAGTCGATCCGAAAGGAGGTCAATCATGTAGATGTCGTGGTCGATCACCATCACCGTCGCGTCGTGGTTCTCGGCGTACCGCCGGATCGCCGACGTCGCCTGCACCCGCTGATCGACGTCGAGATGTGCCGACGGCTCGTCCATCAGGTAGAGGTCGGCGTCCTCGGAGAGACACGCCGCGATCGCCACCCGCTGGCGCTCCCCGCCCGAGAGGTCGGTGAGGTTCTGCTCCATGATCCGTTCGAGCTGGAGTGGTTGAGCGATTTCCGTGTTCCAGAAAGAGGTTCCGAAGTCGTCGGTGATCGACGAGAGGAACGCGTCGACCCGCATCGGCTGATCGATCTCGACGTACTGCGGCTTGTAGGCGATGTCGAGCCGGAAGTCGAGATCGCCCTCGTCGGGTTCGAGCCGCCCAGCGAACAGCTTCGCCAGCGTCGACTTCCCGATCCCGTTCGGACCGACGATGCCCAGCACCTCCGACTCGTAGACGGTCCCGCCCTCGACGGTCAGTTCGAACTCGCCCTCGCCGTAGGACTTGTACAGGTCGGGATACTCCACGAGCGGGTTCCCGGTCGTCCCCGTTCGGGGAGCGTGCTCCTCGAACTCGATCCGGGAGGGGCGGATCCGCATGTTCTCGTTTTCGAGGTAGCCTTTCAGGTACTCGTTGATTCCGTTTCGAACGGATTTGGGATCGGTGATGACGCCGAACGCGCCGGGCTGTCCGTACGCGACGTGCAACGAGTCGGCGAGCAGATCGAGGATCGCCAGGTCGTGTTCGACCACGAGCATCGACCGGTTCTCTTCCTCGGCCAGCTCCTGGATCAGCCGGGCGACGGTCATCCGCTGGCTGATGTCGAGGTACGGCGTGATCTCGTCGAGGAAGTAGAAATCCGCCTCGCGGGCCAGTGCTGCCGCGATCGCCACCCGCTGGAGCTCGCCGCCGGAGATGGATTCGATCGGCTGGTCCATCACCGGCTCGATCCCGAGCCGATCGACGAGCCGATCGAGATCGCCCCGCTCGTCGGTTCGTTCGAGCAGCTCGCGGGTCCGTCCCGAAAACTGGTCCGGGATCCGGTCGACGTACTGCGGCTTCCGCGAAACGGTCACGTCCCCGTCGATGAGCCGTTCGAGGTAGTTCTGCAGCTCCGTCCCCCGGAACCGATCGAGCACTCGCTCCCACTCGGGATCGGCGAGGTGGTCGCCGAGGTTCGGGACGAGTTCGCCGGCCAGCGCGTGGACCGCAGTCGACTTCCCGATCCCGTTCGGGCCGAGGATCCCGGTCACCCGACCCGGTTCGGGGAGGGGCAACCCGTACAGGGCGAACGCGTTTTCACCGTACCGGTGGATCGGATCGTCCGAGAGCTCGGAGGGGAGGTTGCGGATCTCGATCGCGTCGAACGGGCACTTCTGAACGCAGATGCCGCAGGTCTCCCCCAGACAGATCTCCTCGGAGATACGGATCTGATCGGGATCCCCCTCTTCGGTGTCCTCGCCGCGGACCGTGATACACTCCTTTCCGGTGCGGTTCGGCGGGCAGTAGTTCGAGCACTCGTAGTTGCACCGGTCCGGCTGACAGCGATCCAGGTCCACGACCGCGATGCTGTCGTCGGCCATACTACAGCGTCACTTCCGAGGTGAGAAGAACGGTGTACGTGATGAACCACAGCGTGAAGGTCATGAACGTGACGTAGAGGTTGTCCTTCACACCGAACTCCGATACGTCGATCCCGATGAGCTTGAGCACCGGGAACTGGATCAACACGAACCCCGCCATCACGACGACGGCGTACGTGTTCTGTGCAGCGTCCGGCGTTGTTCCGAACAGGTACGCGGCGGCGATCGCGGACGCGATGCCCGCCAGACACGCGACCGTCGTGACCGTCACCCCTCGCGTGTGGTCGGAGAACCTGGACGACGTCTCGGTTGCCATACTGGTGAGTGCGGTAGCCGCCGGGAAAAGCCGTTCGTTTAGTCCGCGTCCGCCGTGCAGGCGTCGCTTTCGGGGTCGTCGCCGGTGAACTCCGCGGCCGCCCCGTTCAACTGATAGAGGTTCTGTCGGGCGTCCGCGAAGTAGACGTCCTCGTCCACGACACCGATGTCTTCGAGCCGTTCGAGCGCGTACCGTACCGTCCGGGCGGAGAGCATCGATTCCTCGACGATCCCCTTCTGTGTCAACGAGCCGTTGTATTCGAGCACCTTGAACACCAGTTTGGCGCTCGGGGGAAGATCCTCGAGACCCTCCGTGTCGGTTCCAGCCATCATTACGAATCGAAACGGTACTGAGACATAAACCTTGCTCGGAGGTTACAACAAGTCAACACACTTCGGCCGCCTGTCGCAATCTTTTCCCCGGCCGGAGACAACGGATAGCCATGCGCATCGCCGTGGAAACCGACCGAGCCGCGTTCCGCGCGACGGCTGAAGACGCCCCGCCCGGCGCACGGGTCCCGGTGGAGCTCCGGGTGACCGTACCGGATCCCTACGAGGCGTACCGGCGCGCCCGCGACGGCCCGGGAGGGATCTATCTCGAGACGACCGGTGGTCAGTCCGGCTGGGGCTACTTCGGCGTCGATCCGGCCGAGCGACTGACCGTCGGTCCCGACGCCGTCGTCGCGGATCCGGATCTCGCCGCGGACGCCGAAGCGGAGACGTACACCGACTATCGCCGCCCGTCGCCGACGCTGTCGGCGCTTTCCGGCGTTCTCGACGACGGAGCGCTCGTCCGAGGGGACTGTTCGGTGCCGTACCCCTGCGGCGTCGTCGGCTGGCTCTCGTACGACGTCGCCCGCGAGCTGGAAACGCTGCCGGACGAAACCGACGACGAGAGAGGCCTCCCCCGACTCCAGGCGGCACTGTTCGACCGGCTGGCGGCCTGGAAGGAACCCAACGAGGGAGACGTCACGCTCCACGTCACGGCGTGTCCGACGATCGAGGATACCGGCGCCGACCCCTCCGCCGAGACTACCTCCGACGATCTCGACGCCGTTTACGACGGCGCGATCGAACGCGCGAGAGATCTTGCCGAACGGGCGCTCGATGGCGAACCCGACGTCGGCCCCGCCCCGGTCGACGCGACCGAGGCCAGGTTCGAAAGCGACTGCGGACGTGAAGCGTTCGCCGACCGGGTCCGACAGGTCAAAGGGTACATCCGCGACGGCGACACGTTCCAGGCCAACATCTCCCAGCGGCTGGTCGCCCCGGCGGCGGTCCATCCCGTCGAGGCGTACGACGCCCTCCGGGAGGTGAATCCCGCCCCGTACTCCGGGCTGCTGGAGTTCGCCCGTGACCGGAAAACGGGAAGGGAAGGTGACGTGGACAGACCAGAGGAGACGCTCGGCGTCGATCTCGTGAGCGCCTCGCCCGAGCTGCTGTTGCACCGCGACGGCCGCCGGCTGGTGACCGAACCGATCGCAGGTACCCGCCCGCGGGGTGACACACTCGAGGAGGACGACGACTTCGAACGCGACCTCCTCGTCGACGAGAAGGAACGCGCCGAACACGCGATGCTCGTCGACCTGGAGCGCAACGACCTCGGGAAAGTCTGCGAGTACGGCACCGTGGAGGTGTCCGAGTACCGCAGAGTCGATCGCTATTCGGAGGTGATGCATCTGGTGTCACTCGTGGACGGAACCGCCCGCCCGGACGTCGATCTCGCAGACGCCCTCGGCGCGACGTTCCCGGGCGGAACGATCACCGGCGCCCCCAAACCCCGGACAATGGAGATCATCGACGAGGTGGAGAAGACCCGTCGGGGGCCCTACACCGGCTCGATGTTCGTCGCCGGCTTCGACGGAACCGCGACGAGCAACATCGTGATCCGGACGCTGACGCGGTGGCGAGACGAGTATCACCTCCGGGTCGGCGCGGGGATCGTCCACGATTCGGATCCCGACTTCGAGTACGAGGAGACGCTGGCGAAGGGACGGGCTCTCGTGACCGCGATCGACGAGGCGCTCGCGGCCGGCCGGATGCGCGTCGACGAGCCGGAGGTGAGCGATGACTGAACCGAGTGCCGAAAGGCCCGCAACGGAACGCGACGGAACGGAACGCGACGGAACGGTTCCCGCCGCGGCCCGCGGGGAACCGACCGAGACCATAAACGAGGACGCGTACCTGCCGGACCCGGACGAACGCGACGTGGACGCGACGGTGCTGGTCGTCGACAACTACGACTCGTTTGCGTACAACCTGGTCCAGTACGTCGGCGAACTCGCGGCGGAGGTGATCGTCGTTCGCAACGACGCCGTCGACATCGAGGAGGTCCGCGAGCTCGATCCCGACGGAGTGGTCGTCTCGCCGGGGCCGGGAACGCCGGCTGCGGCGGGGATCTCGATCCCGCTTTTCGACGCGCTCGCGCGTCCGGTCTTCGGCGTCTGTCTCGGCCACCAGGCGATGTGTGCCTCCTACGGCTCACCCGTGGGACACGCGCCCGACGTCGTCCACGGGAAACCCTCGACGGTAACCCACGACGGCGAGGGGCTGTTCGACGGGCTCCCCGAGCGGTTCGAAGTCGGTCGGTACCATTCGCTGTGTGTCGAGCGGACCGACCTCCCCGACGGGCTCGTCGAGACGGCCCGAACGGACGACGAGCGGGAAGTCGTCATGGGCGTCCGACACGAAAGCCGACCCCACGTCGGGGTGCAGTTCCATCCCGAAAGCATTCTCACCGAGGGAGGTAAACGGATGATCTGGAACTTCCTGAAACTCTGCGAGAGATGGGAAAATGAGTGACGACAGAAGCGCGGAAACCCGAACTGACGGCGGACCGGAATCGCTCACATACCACGTGGACGGAGAACTCGTTTCCGCCGACGAGGCGTCAGTCGCGGTGAACGATCGGGGATTTATGTACGGTGACGCGGCGTTCGAGACGCTTCGCGCCTACGGCGGCGACCTCTTCAGGTGGGGAGATCACGCCGAACGCCTGGCGAACACCTGCGAGACGCTGGAACTGGACCACGGTCTCGCCGACGAGGACCTGCGCGCCCGGATCGACGAGACGCTCGCGGCCAACGACCTCGAGGAGGCGTACGTCCGGCTGTCGATCACCAGGGGCGTCCAGCCGGGGAAGCTGACACCGGATCCGGAGGTCGATCCGACGGTCGTCGTCATCGCGAAGCCGCTCCCCCGGGGCGGCCGACCGGATCGGGGCGGTGAGCCGCGGTGGGACGGGCCCGCGTCCCTCCGGACGGTCGACGTCAGGCGCCCCCCAGAGAACGTGATGCCCTCCCATCTGAAGACGCACAACTATCTCGGAGGGATCCTGGCCCGCTTAGCGCTTCGGGGAACTGACGCCGACGAGGCGCTCCTGTGTGACGTCGAAGGCAACGTCGCGGAAGGGACGACGAGCAACGTCTTCTTCGTCGACGACCGCGCGCTGCACACCCCGAGCCTCGAGGGTCCGGTGCTGCCCGGCGTCACCCGCCAGGTGGTGCTCGAGTTGGCCCGCGAAGAGGGAATCCCGGTCGACGAGGGGACGTTCTCGCCGGCAGACGTTCGCGCGGCCGACGAGGTGTTCATCACAAACACGACCGGGGAAGTCTGGCCCGTCGCCTCGATCGACGGCGACCCCGTCGACCCAGCAGAGAGTGAGAGGTCGGACTCGCAGGGTTCGGACGCCACCTACCCCGGCGGTCCGGTGACCCGGCTGCTCGCGCGGCTGTTCGACGAACGGATCGAGTCCGAATTCTACTGAGACGGGTCCTGGACGGCCGTCCGACCGCGGCTGTCGATCAGTTCCCGTCGAGCCACGCCTCGATCTCGTCGGCGAGCAACCCCCGACGGATGATCTCGTTTCGGCCGGGATCGACGACGGTGCTTGCTCCCCCTGGCGTTTTCCCGCCGTCAATGATCGCGTCGACGGCCTCGCGTACGTCCGGGTCGATCTCCTCGATCCGACGTGCGCTGCCGGCGCCGCTCAGATTGGCGCTCGTGGCCGTAAGCGGCGGCGTCTTGCGGAGGAGCGCGAGCGCGACGGCGTGATCGGGAACCCGGATCCCGACCCGGGACAGCCCGGCGGTGAGGACGTCCGGGACCGCCGCAGTCCGGGGGACGACGACCGTCACCGGTCCCGGGAGAAACCGACGCATGAACCGCGCTGTGCGGTCGTCGACCTCGGCGACGGCCGACGCGTCGTCGACGGTCGGGACCGCGAGCGACAGCGGCTCGGATCTCGGACGCCGTTTGATCTCGAACACCCGTTCGACAGCGGCGGGATCGAGCGCATTGGTCCCCAGGCCGTAGACGGTCTCGGTGGGGTAGACGACCGTCCCACCCGCGGCGACCGCTCCGGCTGCCCCGCGAACCGCGGCGACCGTCCCCTCCTCGAGGTGGGTGTCGTCCATGTCCGTCCGTTCGATGGACGCCGAAAAAGCGTTGCGTTCGTCGGAAGGTCGCTATCTGTCCTCCCCAAGTTCACGTTTCAGGTCGTCCGCCAGGCGGTCGGCGAGTCGGGTGGGTTCGGGGAGCTTGTATCCCGCAGACAGCGCCGCGACGAGATCCCGGGCCGTCTCGGCGCTCACGCGGTGTCCCGGGCTCACGTAGAGCGGGTTGATTCGCGGTTCCCCGTCGTACTGCCTGGACTGGTATGCGTACCCGATGACAGTCCCGACTGGGGCAGTGACGTCGTCGTCGGCACCGACCCGGATGGCAGTCGACCATCCCTCGGGCCGCCCGTCGGTCGGTTCGTCGGGCGTCCCGCACAAAAGCGACTTCGCGACGCCGACCGCGGGACAGTCGAAGACGACGCCGACGTGGGTCGCGAGACCCGCCTCCCGGAAGTGGACCCGACCGGAGCCGTCGAACACGAGTAAATCCGGCTGGACGGGTAGTTGCGAGAGCGCGTCGACGATCGGCCCACCTTCGCGGAACGCTAACAGTCCGGGAATGTACGGGATCGGCGGTTCCGAGACCGCGTATGCCCACCCCACAACGGCGCCTCCCTGAAGCAGCACGACCGCGCTTATCGCGCGATCGTCGAGGAAGGCCTGGTCGATGCCAGCGACGACTGGAGGGCCGTCCGGATCAACGTCCGTGAGCGCGTCTCCCTTCGAGAACGACGCGAGCGTGTGATCCTCGGAGCGAACCTGTTCCCCGAACTGAACCGGCTCCACGAGCGAGACGTCCGCCGGAGAAAACGAGAGCGGGGTTTCGAAGACCGCGGTCGCCGCCAGTTCGCGCTGGAGAGCGAGCATCTCCTCGCGGTCGAGGCCGGGTTCGGGGAGGAACTGCGGACGAATGGGCGTCACGGGCCCTCCTCAGAACCGGCCGGGTCCGCCCGGGCCTCCGGGCCCTCCGGGGCCTCCGGGACCACCGCCGCCACCGAACTGCAGACGGCTGGGAGCGCGGAGTTTGTCCTTCAGGAGCTGTCCGTACGCGAGGCCGACAACCAGCCCGCCGAGGTGGGCGAAGTGGGCGACGTTGTCGTCGAGCGCGCCGAGGCCGGCGAAGATGCTGAACGCCGCAAAGCCGACGGTGAGCAGCCACAGCGGCATCGGGAGGACAAAGTAGAGATACACCTTCAGTTTCGGGTTCAGCACCGTGAGTACGCCCATCACGGCCATGATCGCACCGGAGGCGCCGACGACGCCGACGACCGGATCCCCGAGCAGGAACCCGCTCCCGATCTGGGCAGCGCTCGCGATGATCCCGGCACCGAGGAACAGTCCGACGAAACGTCGGGTGCCGAGACGGCGCTCGACCGGCGGGCCGAAGAAGTACAGCACGATGCTGTTTATAGCGATGTGTCCGAACCCGCCGTGAGCGAAGATCGAGGTGATCCACGTCCAGACGTACTCCAGATTGGCCGATCGAAGCACGAACAGGCTCTCGGAGACAGCACTCCCGAAGAGGAGTGCGACCAGGAACTGCAGGAAAAACGTTATCCACATCAACCCGAGGAACACGAACGTCATGTTCTCGCGGAAGTAGCTCACCAACCCGCCGGTCGACGTCTCCCGTTCGACGCGCCGTTTCACGCGCGTTCCGACCCCAGAACCGACCGTATCCCGTCCCTCACGGTCCTGGACGCTGTCGTCGAAGCCCGAGTCGAAGACGCCACCGGGGTCGTTCCAATCGTCGAGTCCTGGACAGTCGTGATTCTCCGGGAGCCGATGGTCCGCACAGAACGTCCGCCCACACCGATGACACTGGTACGGCAGGTTCTCGTACTCCCCACACTCGTCACAGGTGGCCATCACCCAACGTTACGCGGTCACACTAAAATGGATTCCCCTCTCGACGCAGTCGGCAGGCCGATCGGAGACCGACCGCCCGCGAACCGCGACTGCGTGACCAGTCGGGTAGCAGTCACTCCTCGCCGTTCCGGTCGGCCTGCAGGCGCCGGGCCTGCTCCGGATCGAAGTTGGTCGGCACGACGGTCGGGTGGTCGATCCCGAAGCGTGATTCGGTAGTGGCCATCTCTGGTCGTTCGTACGTGTCTCACCCTCTAAAAATTACCCATACGCATAACACATCGCCAGTCGGTGGTCGAATAACTCGGGGACATGCTCAAAACAGGGAGTTATTTCGATCCCGAAGCGGATGTTCGGGCCGAATACGCGCCTGGCGAACTCGAACTAGCCGAAGTGCTTCTCGTACAGGTCCTGTGCGTGTTCGATCGCGTCGAAAGCGGCCTCGCGGCCCTCCCAACCGAGCGTCTCGACCTCCTTGCCTTCCTCGAGGTTCTTGTAGGTCGCGAAGAATTCGTCGATCTCGTCGATCGTCTGCTGGGGGATATCCTCGAGGTTCTGGAGATGGTCGAACCGCGGATCCTCGCTGGGGACTGCGATCACCTTGTCGTCCTGCTCGCCGTCGTCGTCCATCTTCATCAGTGCGATCGGACGTGCCTCGATGACACAGCCGGGGAAGGTCTGATCCTCGACGAGCACGAGCACGTCGAACGGATCGCCGTCGTCGTAGTACGACCGGGGAATGAACCCGTAGTCGGAGGGATAATGGACGTTCGAGTGGAGCACTCGATCGAGAACGACGCCGGGGATATCCTTGTCGTACTCGTACTTGTTGCGTTCGCCTTTCAGACACTCGACGACAGCGTAGATCGTTTCCGGCGGGTTCGGTCCCGTCTCGAGATCTGCCCAGAGGTTCGTCATGCACGCTACGCTTCCGCCAACGGGAGCAAAGTCCTTTCGACATGCGGGATCCGCCGGGAGAACCGTCCGGATCGGAAGAAAGATCGAACAGTTTTGGATGTTTTTTCCTATGATAATTCTTTACGAACGGTTGTTTTCGGGAAAATCCACCACACTCAACGAAGAAATATAATGAAAAAATACCATCAACTTGTTCCCAGTTACTAAGTGTTAAATATGCGGGTATCCTTCAGGCAGGTATGTCAGAGGCACAAACAGTTGAGGACGAAGTAGGCGTGGTGCGTGACCTCACGGCGTTCCAGCAGAATATCCTGACCATCCTCTCGAAGGAACCGATGTACGGGCTCGCCATCAAGCGGGAACTCGAGGCGTACTACGGGACGGAGGTTAATCACGGACGACTGTACCCCAACCTCGACGACCTCGTCGAACTCGGCCTGGTCGAAAAGAGCGAACTCGACAAGCGAACCAATCAGTACGAACTGACCCGTGCGGGCCATGACGCCGTGTTGAGTCAGCTCGAGTGGATCTTCGAGAAGTTCGTCACCGACGAGGAACGCGCCGGGGAGATCGAGGCGCTCGTCGACGAACAGCTGTAGTTTCGGGCACGACCGGAGCCGACATCGGCCGCCTCGGGCACGGCCGGTTCGGGACGACGGACTCCCGACGGTTCACTTCGACTCTCTCGAAAGCTGCGTTCCCGGGGGAAGCGACGCGTCAGCTACCTCGAACACGTACGCCAGCGACTGGGCGATCCGATCGCGCTGTTCGTCGCTCGGCCAGGCGTTTCTGGGGAAGTACTCCCCTCTGAACTCCGAGATTTCGTCTGCCGTCGCCCGTTCGACCTGCTTGACGTAGTGGTTCCCCATGAAGTCAGCGAATGCGCGAACGTTCGCTCCGTGGATGGGGCCGTACTCTTCGGCCACCGCTTCGACGATTTCGGCGTTGTGTGTCTCGACCTCGTCGTAGCGATCGGGATCCCCCGGCCCGGAAAGCGGAATCTCGCTGGCCCGACCCGTCTCCTCGATCCGGTCTATCTGGGCAGTCCCGTCCTCGATCCACTCGGACGGATAACAGACGAGCGTGTCGTCGTCCTCGCGGAACCGCGGCGCGAACCCGTACTCCTCGAGAAGTCGATCGCGCTCGCGACGATACAGGGCGGTCTCGTCGTCGTCGGTCGCCCGTCTCGCGAGGCGGGTGAGCCGTTCTGCCTCGTCGACGACTGCCTCCGGAAGTTCCTCGCTCGACTGTCCGTTGTCGTGGGAGTCTATGTCAGCCATCGAGCGCCTCGTTCGCCAGTTCGTCGGCGCGGTCGTTTATCTCCCGCGGAACGTGTGCGATCGACCACCGGTCGAACGACGACAGGAGTTCGCGAACCCGAACCCGGTGTTCGCGCAACGTCGGATCGTTCGCGTCCCACTCTCCTCGAACTTGTTTGACGATGAGCTCCGAATCCCCGCGGACATCGACCTCGTCGAACCCATAGTCCCGGGCCGCCTCCAGCGCTCCGAGGAGGGCGCGATACTCTGCCTGGTTGTTCGTCGCCTCGCCGATCCGCTCGCCACCCTCGGCGACGATACCGTCGCTCGTGACCAGCACCCACCCGACCGCCGCCGGACCGGGGTTCCCCCGGCTCGCACCGTCGAAATAGACGTGTGCTCGGCCACCCCCCTCCTCGAGCAGAAGGGTGAGATCTGTCGGCGAGGCGCCCTGGACGACGATTTTGTCGGCGTACGCGACGGCGACAGCGTCCCCCCGCTTTGCGCGCCACTCCTCGTGGTCGGTGTTGCCCGGCGTGACGTCGACGCCAGCCGCCTCGAGACGCTCGCGGGCGGCGTCCGGATCAGCCTCGATAACCGGCATACCTGCCGTCGTTGGCGTGGACGTTTAGCTGGTTCGGCTGCCGCCGAAGATCCGGAATTTTCCGCCGCATGAATCAACCTTTAAGTACGAATGTCGGAATACTATAAAAATGCGATGACACGGCCCACGCGTCAGCGGGAGCAACGAGAGCGGACGTGGCAGGAAGAAGACGAAGACGCCGGCGAAGAGGAGATCGACCTCGACGAGGTCGATCCGGAAGATCTAGTCAGAACGGCTGACGGGGAACTCATACACGAGGAGACTGGTCTCATCGTCGAAGAGGAGCAGATCGATCCCGGACCGGAGTGGCGGGCATTCAACCACTCCGAGCGACAGGAGAAGTCGCGGGTCGGCGCACCGACGACCCGGACGATGCACGACAAGGGGCTGACGACGACGATAGACTGGAAGGACAAGGACGCCTACGGGCGGTCGATCTCCTCGAAGAAGCGCTCCCAGATGCACCGGCTGCGCAAGTGGCAGGAACGCATCCGAACCAAGGACGCGGGCGAACGCAACCTCCAGTTTGCCCTCTCGGAGATCGACCGCATGGCCTCCGCGCTCGGCGTCCCACGATCGGTACGGGAGGTCGCCTCCGTTATCTACCGTCGCGCGCTCGATGAAGACCTCATCCGCGGCCGCTCCATCGAGGGCGTCGCCACCGCCGCCCTTTACGCCGCCTGCAGGAAGGAAGGGATCCCCCGATCGCTCGAGGAAATATCCGAGGTTTCGCGGGTCGAACGCAAGGAGATCGGCCGAACGTACCGGTACATCTCCCAGGAACTGGGCCTGGAGATGAAGCCGGTCGACCCGAAAAAGTACGTTCCCCGGTTCTGTTCGGAACTCGAACTCTCCGAGGAGGTACAGGGGAAGGCGAACGAGATCATCGAAACCACTGCCGAGAAGGGTCTCCTCTCGGGGAAATCCCCCACCGGCTACGCCGCCGCCGCCATCTACGCCGCCTCGCTTCTGTGCAACGAGAAGAAAACCCAGCGCGAAGTCGCTGACGTCGCCCAGGTCACCGAAGTCACCATCCGCAACCGCTATCAGGAACAGATCGAAGCGATGGGGATCCACAGCTGATCGGTCGCTCTCACCGTCCACGTTTTTGTACGATCACGAACCAGCCGACCCGTGACCTGACGATCGGTCCGCGTGCGGTTCCGGCGGGTGTCCGGTGTGCCGCCGCGGAAACGGGAATACACCGGCTGTTCGCCACTCTTCGGAATGCTTTCCGCATGTCGCCGAGAAGCTGAGAGCGACACCGAAGAAACGTTGAAGCGTTCCCCCGGCCAACCACCGGTGAATGCGGCTGGACGAGTATCTCGACCTCGAGGTGAACGACCGGGCCCGTCGGCGACGGCTCGCCGAGGAGAAGTCCTACAAGATCCTCGACCACCTCGAAACGTTCCAGGACCGCTTCGAGGAGACGGTCTCGGGCGACGCCGTCGTCGGGAGCGTTTCTCCGTCCATCTTCGTCGGCCGAACCGGCTACCCGAACGTGTCGGCCGGGATTCTCTCGCCCGTCGGTCGCGAGGCGGACGCCGACCGCTTTGCAACCAGTGCCGACTGGTACGAGGAGGGAATTTCGATCGAAGGAGTCTTTCGACGGCGGACGAGCCTGCTCAACTCCACCAGCAGCGTCGACGTCAGGAAAGGTTCCACCGGGTTCGAAACCGGAGGCGGCGTCGGAACTGGAGACGGCAGGGGCTCCGTCTACGACGCCTGGGACGGATTTCTCGGTACCCAGCGGGAGGTCGCAATCGCCGACCGACCCGTCGGCGTCGAAATCGGTCTCGAGGACCGGCCCGATCTCGATTTCGACGTAAGCGACGCCGACGTGTCAACGCCGACCGGTCCGCGGGCGCCCGCCGACCGCGCGGACCTCACGGAGAACCCCCACGTCCCCCGGCCGGTTCAAAAGACGCTCGAGGACGACGACTGGCGGGCGACCGGCGCGATGAACTACCTCTACCGACGGGGATTCGACGTCTACGAGATCAACACGATCCTGTCGGCCGGCGCGCTCGGCGAGCGGGAGAACCGCCGGCTCGTACCGACGCGGTGGTCGATCACAGCCGTCGACGACACCGTGGGACAGTTCCTCCGTGGGACGATCCGGAACGCCCCAGGGATCGACACCGTGGAAGTCCATCGGAACGACTATCTCGGAAACGCCTTCTGGATCGTGCTCGCGCCGGGGAACTGGGAGTTCGAGCTCGTCGAAATGAAAGCCCCGGGGTCCATCTGGAACCCGGATCCCGAGGCGGGCGTCTGGCTCGCAGCCGACGCTGAAGGCCGGGAGGGTCGAACGGGATACGTCGAGGAGACTGCGGGCGCCTACTACGCCGCCCGGCTTGCGGTCCTCGAACATCTCCAGGACCGCGGTCGCCAGGCCAAGGCGCTCGTGCTCCGGCACGTCTCCGACGACTACTGGGGCCCGGCCGGGGTCTGGCAGGTCCGGGAGACGGTCCGGAACGCGTTCGACGACGAGCCGGGCGAAGCGGAGACGTTCGGCGACGCAGTCCGTGGGATCGCTCCCCACCTCCCCGTTTCCCTCGCGGATCTCCGGCGAAAGTCGAGAATGTGTGCCGGGCTACAGACGTCGCTTGCGGAGTTCGGCTCGCGAGCACGGTGACCGCCGGAACGGTTTTTTGAGTTCCGCTCCGTGGCCCCGGTATGGTGCTTCAGGTTCCCGGCGGTCCGGAACTGCTGGTCGTCCTGCTCATGCTCGCGTTTTTCGGCGCGTTCGTCGGAGTCGCAGTGATCGTCGCCGTGGTCCTCCTGCGCCGCGGGTCGGGGGATCGATCCACGGATCAGCCGGACGCGGATCTGCAGGCGAAAGTCGACGAACAGAACCGGCGGATCGACGAACTCGAGTCGGAACTCGCCGCCAGGCGAGACGAACCGGGGCGAGATGAAAGCGACCGGTAGCGCTCACCTGCTCCGGTCGGCCTCGAGTTTCTCGAAGGCCGTGTCGACGAGTTCGGCGGTGTCGGCGACGATCCGGTCCATCTCCGCGTCGTCGACTGCCATCCCGAGCAGTCGCGCGATCCGCATGATCGAGACGTGGTACACCACCTGCACCCCCGGCTCCCGCTCCCAGACGACCATGTTGCACGGAAACAGCGCGCCGATCCGGCCGTCAGTCGCGTCCAGCGCGCGATCGGCTACTGCCGGGTTGCACGCCCCGAGAACGTAGTAGGGATCGCGGTCGGCGTCGACCTTCTCGTTGAGCAGTTCCGACGGCGAGAACTCGACGGGGATCCCGAAACCGACGCCCTCACAGACCTCCCGCACGTGCTCGATGGCTTCCTCGTGTCCCATCCCGAGGGTCGTTTGCTGTTCGCCGTACTCCTCGGGGTCGATCTCGTCCGGATCGAAGGGTAACGTCATACCGACGGGTAGGGCCGAGTGAGCAAAAGTCTTCGTCGGCCGGCTACTCGGTCGCGACGGGGCCGCGGCCGGCGACAGCCTCGATCTCCGCGACGAACGCCTGTCTGGAGTCGAAATACGTTTCGTCGACCTCCTCGAGCAGCTCCGAGATGAGTTTCGGTCCGTCGGGTGTCCGGATCTCGGCGTCACCCTCCTGGGCCTCGACGTCGCTTTTGGTCTGGGGCCACGTCAGCCGGGCGGCGACACGCGAAAGCGGTGCCCCCTCGACGTCGGGGCCCTCTCCCAGTTCGACGGTCGGTTCCTCCGGCTCCTCGGATTCCTCGTCGCTCATGTCCGCATCTCTTCGGCCGACGATAGTAGTCCTTTCGGGACGTGACGACCGACGACATGCCTCGGTTTCCCGTCGTGCGTGCGTCTGACATATCCTTTTGGGGGACGATCACGTACTCGCGCGTATGACCAGTCTCTCGGAGGCGTACGGGGATGGGCCGGGGACGGAGGTCGACCTCCGACGGCTGTACCTCGGGATCGGGCTGTTTCTCGGGGGGGTGTTACTCGTCGTCGCCGGGATACTCGCGGCAGGGACCGAGATCCTCACCACGAGAGGGTACTCGCTGGGCGAGGCTCGGCTGTACGGCGGCGTGCTCGGCGGGCTCGGCGTTCCGGCGGTATTTCTGGGCATCTTCGCCGTGCTACCGGCGAGCCGGGCGACCCGCGCCGCGGCGACCGTCGGTGCCGCAGTCGCCATCCTGGGCGTCGCGATGTTCTACCACGCGTATCCGTGCCAGTGGATCGGCTCCAACTGTGGGGAGGGGCTCGCCGACCTGACGCTTGCTACCTCGAGTATCTACTTCCTCGGTACGCTGACGACGTTCTGGTGTCTGTTCGTCGGCGTCGCCAACTTCAAACGCCGGAACGACCCGGGTGGGACGGTGACGATGGAAGTCACGCGGAAAGGCGAAACGAAAATTGTCGAGGTCGAACGCGGGTCCCGCGGGCTCGGTGGCATCGGCTTCCTGGGATCGACCCCGGACGGCGACGTGGACACGCAGACGAACCGAACCGGCGGGGGCCGATCGAGTCGGTCATCGGGACCGGCCACGGGACCATCGCCGACGAGCGCGCCCTCGAGCGACGGCGGCGCGGAGACAACGGGCATCTCATCCCCGCTGGATACGTCTTCGCCGGACAACACGTCCTCCACCGTCCCCTCCCGGAGCAACCCATCCCGGAGTACCCAATCCCGGAGCGCTGCTTCGACGAGTTCCTCCGGTGGGACGACCGACTCCCCGACTAATGTGTCGAACGGGGCGCGGAAATCACGAGGAGGCAGTTCGAGGGCGGGAGCCGATCGCGCGTCCAAATCCACTGCGGACAAGTACTGCGGCTCGTGTACGCAGTTCCGGTACGTCAGAACCCCGGAAGGAATGCAGCCGTACTGTGACTTCCACGACGGGCGGATGGACGACATGGACGCCTGCGAGGACTGGACGCCGAGGGGTCGCTGACTTCCACTCTGCGATCACCCGGTTCGAACGTCCGCGAGTCTCGCTTCGACATCGGCCCAGTGACTCCCCTTCCAGAACCACTGCCCACAGTCGCGACACCGCCAGACTGGATCCTGGTCGGGGACGTACTCGGGTCGAGACGCGTCGGAGGCCGGTGTCTCGAGACGCCCGTTACACCGGCCACACCGCGCCGGTGGATCCGAAAGCGAGAGGTCGAAACCGGCGTCGCGAAGCTCTCGGAGCTGGTCTGTCACCTCGCGTTCGACCAGTAACACCGACCCCGGTGGCGTCTCGCCGTTCGGCTCGGCTGCCGTGTGGTCGGCGAGCGAGCGGTCCCTGGTGAGGAGGATCCGGTTTTCTTCGCTGGCTGCTGCGCGCAGTTCCTCGTCGCCTTCGATCCCCCGATCGAGGGCGTAGGCAGTGTCGTAGCCGCACATCCGGAGGTACGTCGCCAACTTGCCCAGCATGGCATCCAGCAAGAGGCGGCGTCCGTCCCCGGATTCCGGTGGTCGGGTCACGACTCCAGGAACGACCGTACTGCGGAACCGTCCCACGTGTTGAGCACGTCTGCCGCCTCGGCCCACCCCCGTCGGGCCGTGTGAACACCGTACCGCACGTAGTCGAACTCGCCGGGGCTGTGAGCGTCGGTGTTCACGACGATCGGGACGCCCGCCTCGACGCAGCGCCGGATCGGTTCGTCCGCCAGGTCGAGCCGCGCTGGGTTGGCGTTCACCTCGAGCGCAACGTCGTGGTCGGCAGCCGCCTCGACGACGCGGCTCACGTCGACGTCGAGCCCGGGGCGGCTGTTGATGATCCGACCCGTGGGATGGCCGATCACGTCGGTGTGAGGGTGCTCGATCGCCCGACAGAGGCGTTCAGTCGCCCTTTCGCCAGCCTGGTCGAGCGCGCTGTGTGGCGAGGCGATCACGATGTCCAACTCCGCAAGAACGTCGTCGTCCGTCGTGACGACCCCCTCCGAATCGATGTTCGCTTCGATCCCGTGGAACAGTTCGAGGTCGACCTCCTCGGCGACCGACGCGACGACGTCACCCTGCTCTCTGATCTCAGCGTCCGAAAGCCCCGCGTTGCCGAAGACGCCAGGTCCCTCGGCGTGGTCGGTGACCGCGTAGTAGTCGTAGCCGCGCTCCGCTGCCGCAGTGACCATCGTCTCGAGGTCGTCTCTCCCGTCGGACCAGTCCGTGTGAGTGTGCAGGTCACCCCGTACGTCCTCGGGATCGACGAGATCCGGGAGGTCACCGGCCTGTGCGGCCTCGATCTCGCCGCGGTCCTCGCGCAACTCCGGCGGGATGAGCGGGAGGTCGAGCACGTCGTACATTTCCGCCTCCGTCTCGCCGGCGATCCGCTTGCCGATCCGCTGGTCGGCGTCGGGATCCTCGACGTCGCTCACGTCGAAGACGCCGTACTCGTTCATCTTGAGGCCGCGATCGATCGCGAGGTTTCGGAGGTGGACGTTGTGGTCCTTGCTTCCGGTGAAGTACTGGAGCGCCGATCCGAACTCGTCGGGATCGACGACCCGGAGGTCGACCCGCATGCCGTCGGCGCGAACGCTCCCCTTCGAGGTGCCCGACTCGATCACCGCGTCGACGGCGTCCCACTCGGTGAACGCCTCGAGCACCGCCGGTCCGTCCGTGCTCGCGACGAGGACGTCGACGTCGCCGACGGTCTCGCGCCACCGCCGGATCGATCCGGCTGTTTCGGCGGTCTCGACCGCTGGCGACTCCCGAAGCGTCGCGAGCAGGTCGTCTGCGACTGGACGGGCGTTCCCGAGCCGTGACCGCTGTTGGGATTTCCGGGCGAACGGAATGTTTTCGAGGATGTTCTCCTCGGTCTTCGCGCCGAATCCCCTCACCTCCCGGATTTCGCCCGCCTCGGCGGCCGCCTCCAGCTCCTCGAGTGTCGTGATCGAGAGCGCCTCGTACAGCGTACCGACGGTTTTGGGCCCGACCCCGGAGACGCTCGTGAGCGCCGCCATGTCGACGGGAAGCTCCTCCCGAAGCTCGTCGAGTTCCTCGATCCCGCCGGTCTGGACGTACTCAACGATCTTCGCCGCGATGGCGTCGCCGACCCGATCGATCTCGGCGACGGCGTCCTCGCCGGCCTTCGCCAGCGCCTCGACCGGTTCGGGATACTCCCGGACGTTCTCGGCGGCGCGCCGGTAGGCGTTCGGCTTGTACTCGACGCCCTGCGCCTCCAACAGGTCCGCGAACTCCTCGAGACGACGGGCGATTTCGTCGTTTCGGCTCATGGACTGGTTTCGTCCCCGCTCCCCTAGATCCTTTGTGCTCGTTGGCCGTCTGTGCAGCTATGGCCGAACCGCTTCTCGCCGCGATCGACGGCACCTTCCTTGCCGGCCTCGCAGGCATTCTCGTACTGATCGGCGTGAGCGCCTTCTTCTCGAGCAGCGAACTCGCGCTGTTTTCGCTCGCCCAACACCGGGTCGACGCCCTCGAAGCCGAAAGCAGGGCCGGCGCGGTCGTCGCCCGGTTACGGGATGACCCTCACCGGCTGCTGGTAACCGTACTCGTCGGCAACAACGTCGCCAACATCGCCGCGGCGTCGATCGCGACCGCGGTGCTGGTCAGGACGCTGCCTTCGGGGGAGGCCGTTGCGGTGTCGACAGTCTTCACCAGTTTCTTCGTGCTCATTCTCGGGGAAATCGCTCCCAAATCCTACGCGGTGACCAACGCGGAACCGTGGGCGCTTCGCGTCTCGCGTCCACTCGCGCTTGCAACCCGGGTCATGTATCCCGTCGTCTACGTCTTCGAGGTCGCAACCAGGGCCGTAAACCGACTCACTGGCGGCAGTTCGGAGTTCGAGACGTACCTGACCCGGGAGGACATCGAAACCATCGTGACGACGGGGGAACGGACCGGCGCACTCGATTCCGACGAGGGATCCATCATCCGGTCGGTGCTCGACCTGGAGGAGACGCCAGTCAAGGCTGTGATGGTGCCCAGACGCGACATGGTGACCGTCCCCGTCGACGCCGAACTCGACACCGTGATCGACACCTGCGTCGACGCGACGGTGACCCGTGTTCCGGTGTACGGCAACAATCGCGACGACGTCCGTGGAATCGTCGACGTTCGGGACGTGCTTGCCGCACGTCGGGCCGGAGGATCGCTCGCAGACGCCATGGAGGAACCCCGGTTCGTGCCGGCGACGATGTCCGTCGACGATCTGCTCGCGGAGATGCAACGGGACGGACGGCGGATGGTGCTCGTGGTCGACGAGTTCGGCTCCGTCGACGGGCTGGCGACCCTCGAGGACGTTCTCGAGGAAGTTGTCGGGGAGATCGTCGACGTCCACGAATCCGAGCCGATCGAGGTGGTCGACGCGACGACGGCGGTCGTCCGTGGCTGGACCACCGTCGAGTACGCAAACGAGTCACTCGACATCTCGCTTCCGACCGCCGACGTCTACGAGACGGTTGCCGGCCTCCTTGCCGCCCACGCGGGACGGCTCGTCGAGGAAGGCGAACGGTTCGAGTTCGGAGACGCGACGGTGACGGTGCTTTCCGCCTCGCCGACCCGCGTTCTTCGGGTCAGGATCGAGCGAACCCGGTCGGAGTCGTGACCGGCCGAACCGCGTCCGCGACCGCGACCACCCCGATATAAAAGGGATCGGGACACCACTGTCGAACATGCGACTCATCGCGTTCGACTTCGATGGAACCCTCTCGGATTCGGAAATGACCGTGTTGCTGGCTCGACGAGCGGACGTCGAATCGGAAGTGGCCGAGATCACCGAGCGGGCGATGAACGACGAGTTGAGCTACGCCGAGAGCCTCCGGGAGCGCGCCGCCTTGCTCGAGGGGCTCCCGGAGAAGGACGTGACGGCGGCTTACGGCGAGGTGACCCTTCGCCCGGGTGCCGGGCGGCTCATCGAACGGCTCCGAGAGGAGGGTCACGAAGTAGCAATTCTCACGGGGGGTTTCGATCGGGGCGTCGAAGCCGCACTCGACTCGGCTGGCGTCGACGTCGACCACGTGATCGCGAACCGGCTGCCGATCCGCGGCGGTCAGCTCAACGGGAACGTCGGCGGTCCGCTGGTCGAAGGGACGAAAGACGAGGCACTCGAGGACCTCGCCGAGGAGATCGGCGTCCCGATGGCGAGAACCGTCGCGGTCGGCGACGGCGCGAACGACCTTCCGATGCTGGAGGTCGCCGGGCTCTCGGTGGGGTATCTCCCGAAGGATGCGGTCCGTCCGGCCTGTGACGTCGTCGTCGCCTCGATGTCCCGGCTGGCGCGCGTGTTCGAGGAACGAGGGCTGCTTTCGGCCCGAGACGACCGGTAACTACCCGTCTCTCGGCAGCTATTCCGACTCCGCCCGGCGTGTCGCTTCCTCGACGACCGCACGGGCGAGCGCCTCGAAGGTGGCGTCCTCGGGCACGACGTCGACGTCGATCCCGCGGGATTCGGCCGTGTTCCGTGTCGGCTCGCCGATCGCACCGACGACTGCACGATCGAGTCCCGAGAGGGCGTCCTCGCGAACGCCCCGCTCCTCGGCCGCCTCCAGGAAGTGTTCGACAGTCAGCGACGACGTGAACGCCGCCGCGTCGAGGTCGCCGAGGGCGGCGAGTTCGGCGGACTGCCCGGACGCTGGTGGCCGGACGAGTTTATAAAGAATCGTCTCGTTGACGTCGGCGCCCGCCTCCCGGAGTCCCTCCAGAAGCACCGGGCTGCCGTGATCGCTGCGCGCGACCTCGACAGTACGGCCGTCGACCCGCCCGTCGAGCGCCTCGACGAGCCCCGAAGAGGTGTACTCGTCGGGGACGACGTCGACAGCCCAGCCCATCTCGCGGGCCGCCGCCGCCGTCGCCGGACCGATCGCGACGAGGGTGACCGCCTTGCCGTCCGGACCGGCCTCCTCGGGCGACCAACCCGCCTCGGCGGCGAGTTCGACGCCGGTCTTGCTCGTGAGGACGACGAGTTCCGCCGACGCCGGAGCGGCGCCGGTCGGCTCGACGGCCAGCATCGGATCGGCGATCGGCTCGACTCCCAGCTCCTCGAGCAGATCGACTGCCGTCCGGATGCGGTCGTCGTCCGGACGAAACACCGCGACTCGGGACGGCGGGCTCACGCGTCTCCCCCCTCGGCGCGTTCGCGGGCCTCGTCAATGAGGTCGGCTGCGCCCCGATCTGCGAGGTCGTCGGCGAACTCTGCAGCCGCCTCCGCGTGTGATTCGACCGGGAGATCCCGGGTGTCGTTTATGACCGTCTCCCCGTCGGTGCTCGACACCTGTGCCCGCGCGTGGACGTACTCGCCCTGCAGGATGGCGTTGACGCCGATTGGCGCGATGCAGCCGCCACCCAGCTCCGCGAGGACGGTCCGTTCGACTGTCGTCGTGATCCTCGTCGGGGGATGGTCGATGCGAGACCGAACCAGGTCGATCACGTCCGGGTCGGCGGCGGTAACCGCAATCGCTCCCTGTCCAGGGGCGGGGACGAACTGCGAGCGTTCGAGCCGCTCCGTCTCGACGTCGTCGAACAGGCCGCTCCGGCGCAGGCCCGCCTCCGCGAGGACGATCGCGTCGTACTCCGGGTCGACCGTCCGTTCCATTGCGTTCCGTTCGAGTTCAGTCAGGTCGTCGAACCACTCCTCGGCGGTGCGGTCGAACGTGACGTCCTCGTCGAACGCCTCGTCCGATTCGGCCTCCAGCCGCCGTTCGTGCTCCCGCTGCAGCGACGGCGCGAGCAGCTTTTCCAGGCGGGTGTCGACGTTGCCACGGAGCGGTTCGACCTCGAGATCCGGGCGCGCGTTGGATAGCTGTGCGCCTCGACGAAGCGACGACGTACCGACGGTGGCACCGTTGGGAAGCTCCGCGAACGGGGTCCCGTCGGGCGTGACGAGCACGTCACCGGCGGGAGCCCGTTCCGGGACGCCGGCGACGACCAGGTCATCAGGGAACTCCGTCGGCATGTCCTTCATGGAGTGGACGGCCGCGTCGACCTCCCCCTCGAGCACCTTCTCGTCCAGCGCCCGGACGAACGCCCCCGTCCGGCCCAGCCGATGAATCAGCTCGTCGGTGATTCGATCCCCGCGCGTTTCGATCTCCACGAGTTCGACGTCGAGCCGTCGGCTCGACAGCGAGTCGCGGACGGTTGTCGCCTGTCGGCGCGCGAGGGTCGAACCCCGTGTCGCGAGCCGTAACGTACCCTCGTCCATACCGGATGTGGTCGGCGCGGCGTGAAAAGGACACCAGTTCCGTCCGCTTCGAGATCACGCCCGCTCTGCGGTGAGCCAAAGGCCGACCGCGATCGTCGCCGCCGTGGCCATCGCGGCCGCGAGCAGCGCGAATGCGGGGCGGAAGCCGACTCCGTCCGAGATAACCCCGATTATCACGGGGGCGACCGCGCCCGCCCCCATCAATCCGGTTCGGACGACTCCGAGCGCGCCGCCGGCGATGTCGTCGGGCAGGACGACCATGAGATACGAGCCCCGCACCGGCCTGAACCCGTGCATCCCGATCCCGCCGACCGCGACCGCGACCGCGACACCGAGGGCACCCCCGGGCGTGCCCCCGATCGGGAGCAGCACCAACGCGAGCACGCCGGCCGTGGCCAGCGACAGCGCCGCGACGATCACGGGAAGCTGTCCCGCCCGGTCGCTCGCCTCCCCCGAGAACAGCTGGACAAAACTGACCAGAAACAACAGGCTGTACAGTCCGCCGGCGGTCGCCGCCGCAAGCCCGGCTTCGCGGGTGAGATACAGCGGAAGAAAGGCTACCAGTCCGTTGTACGCGAACGAAAACGACAGCGTCACCACGACGAACGCGGCGAGACGACGACCGGAAAACAGCCTCACGTATCGTCGGAGGGCGGGATTCGAGCCAGTCTTCTCCTCGACGGATCGGTCGTCGTCGACCGAATCGCCGGAATCGACGTCGGCTGATTCGCCGACGGCGGATTCGGCGGCGGGTGATTCCGCGACGGCGGATTCGGTCTCGGCGTGTTCGGCCTGGAGTCGACCGGGAACCCGCCGGAGGAACGCAACCGCGAGGGCGACGCCGACGAGTCCCGCCGAAAAGAAGAGCCATCGCCAGGGATCACCCGGGAGCCCCGAGAGCAGCCCGGTGGTGAACGCGACGACGGCGATCGGCGCGACAACGCCGCCGAACGTTCCGACCGTATCGAACGCGCCCAGCGCCCGACCAGTCCGGGCCGGATAGACGCGGGCGAGCAGCCGGATGGCGACCGTCTTGTGGGCGCCGGTCCCCCCACCCATCACGAGCATCGTCGCGACGAGGACGCCGAACCCGGCGGCAGCCCCGGCGACGGAGCCGACCGCCACGGCGAGCGCCCCGACCGCTGCAAGCGCTGCACCCGCGACGACGACCCGCACCGATCCCAGCCGGTCCGCGAGCGCGCCGGAGGGGAACTGCATCGCGGCGTACACGAGCATGAACCCGGTGAACGCTGCGCCGACTTCCGCGTTCGAGACGCCGTACGTCCCCTGAAACGGTTCGAAAAGCGGCGGGAACGCGTACCGGAGGAACTTCCCGAGAAACCAGATGGCCGCGGTCAGCGCGAGGACGTCGAAGCGTGTGAGCCCTCCGAGGCGGTCGCGGAGGCGTCGACTGGCGCCACGTCCGTCGCCGGGGTTTCGGCCCACGGCGTCAGCCGAACGGACCCTTGCCGCCGCCCAGCTCCTCGAGGTCGCCCATGCCGCCGGCGCCGCCCCCGCCGCCGAACTTCTTCATCATCCGCTGCATGTCGCCCTCGCCCATCCCCTGGAACTGTTTGAGCGTCCGCTCCATCATCTTGTGCTGTTCGAGGAGTTCCCGGATGGTCTCCTCGTCGACGCCGGAGCCGCGGGCGATGCGCTCGACGCGCGATCGGCCGACGATTCTGGGGTTCTCCAGTTCCTCGTCTGTCATCGAGTCCATCGCGACGTCGAACCGGCGCATCCGGTCCTGGGTGACGTCCATCGCGTCGTCGGGCAGCTGATCCATCAGCCCGCCGCCGAGTCCGGGGATCATGTCCATCACCTGGTCCAGCGGCCCCATCCGGTTCATCGCCTCCATCTGGCGCTGCATGTCCTTCAGGGTGAACTCCCCTTCCAGCAGGTCCTCGGGTTCCCAGTCGTCGTCCTCCTGTTGGGTCTCCTGCATCGCGCGTTCGACCCGCTCGGAGAGCTGCTTGAGATCGCCCATCCCGAGCAGCCGGGAGATGAACCCGGAGGGTTCGAACCGCTCGATGTCCTTTACGGTCTCCCCCGTCCCGAGGAACGCGATCGAGGAGTCGGTCTCGTTGACGGCGGTCAGCGCCCCGCCACCTTTCGCAGTCCCGTCGAGTTTCGTGATGACGACACCCTGGATGCCGACAGAACTCTCGAACTCCCGGGCCTGGTCTCTGGCGCCCTGCCCGATCGCCGCATCGAGCACGAGCAAGGAGACGTCCGGGGCGACCGTCGCCTCGATCTCCTCGATCTCGTCGATGAGGTCGTCCTCGAGGGCGTGGCGGCCGGCGGTGTCGACGATCCGGACGTCGGCGTCCGCGGTCGCCTCCATTCCCGCACGGGCGATCTCGACGGGGTCGTTCTCGTCAGGATCGCCGTAAAACTCCACCTCCGCCCGCTCGCACATCTGCTTGGCCTGGTCGTACGCGCCCGGGCGGAACGTGTCCGTCTGGATCACCGCCGGCCGGAGACCCTTCTTCGAGAACCACCACGCCATCTTGGCGGCGGTGGTGGTCTTCCCCGACCCCTGCAGGCCGGCGAGCATGATCGTCTGGGGCTCCAGCGGCAGTTCCGTGGATTCTCCGACGAGATCGACGAGTTCCTCGTAGACGATCTTCAGGACGTGATCTCGCGCGGTCGTTCCGGCCGGGGGGTCCTCCGACAGCGCACGCTGTTCGATGCTGTCGGACAGCTCCATCACCAGCCCGACCTCGACGTCCGCCTGCAGGAGGGCGCGCTGGATCTCCTTTACGACCTCCCCGACGTCGTCCTCGTCGATGCGGGACTTCCCGCGGAGGTCGTTGAGAGTCCCCCGAAGGGAACTCCCGAGGTCGTCGAGTACCATTTGACGGCCCGTACGCCGTCAGGCCGGTAAAGCCTTCCTTTCGTCTTTTTGTTGCTCCCGTCCGCCGGCGACTACTCCCGGGGGGCGTCCCGCATGTCGCGCTCGGCGGGGTACGACTGGGCACCGCCGCAGGACTTGCGGGCGACGACAGTCGCGATCGTCGACGGCCTGCCGTCCTCCTTCCCGTGTCGTGTCGCCTCCGCGTAGTGAAGCACCGTCAAGTCGAGGCACGACCGGAGCAGGTCGTTCGACCTGAACCGAACCCGGTCGTCGGAGGGGCCGACCTCGACGGGATCGCTCGACCGCAGGTGGTGTTCGTACACCAGCACGCCTCCGGGCGCGAGTGCTTCCTTGAGCTCCGGCAGCAGCTCGGGGGAATAAAAGAAGCTCACGACGATCAGGTCGTACGCCCGGGGTTCGAGCTGGAACGCCCCCTCGGGATCGGTGACGTCGGCGCGGATCCAGTCGATCTCGAGGTCGAGTTCGTCGGCACGAGCACGCGCCTGCGCGAGCGCCTCGTCGGAAACGTCGACCGCCTCGACGTCGTACCCGTGTTCGGCGAGAAACAGCGCGTTCCGACCGCTCCCCGTCGCCACGTCGAGCGCCCGGCCGTCGGGCAGCGTGTCGATCCGGCGGGCCAGCTCGGGAACGGGATCGTCGGGGAGCTCGAACTCGTCGTCCCTGTACCGTTCGTTCCATCGGTCGCGGTCGTCGGTCACGGACGAAACGGCGCGCCGCGTCGGGATAATACGCCCGATTAACGGTCGTCTGGAGGTCGAACGGAGGGCCGAAGGGGGATCACTGGTCGTCGTCCGCGTCGCCGTCGGCATCGCCGTCCGAGTCGTCCTCTTCGTCTTCGACGTCCTCGTACTCTACTGTCGTTCCCTGTGCGACGGGCTGGAGGAGGTAGCTTCCGGTCGCGCCGCGCCGGACCGGCGTGAAGTCGGCGGTGAAGACGGTTCGCTGGGCTTCGCGGATCTCGAAGCGGTGTTTGAACTGCAAGGGCGCGTTCCCGGGCGTGGAGACGTCGGCGTCGCCGCCGTCGGCCAGGGTTCCGTCGACGTCGGTCACCTCGAGCTGGAGGAACTCGTATTCGCGGGCCGCAAGCTCCTGCTCGTCGACGAGCTGGGTCTCGCCGTCCTGCAGCTGGACCAGGTCGGCCTCCTGTGGCTCGTCGAACTCGTGGTACTCCCGGGCCTCGCTCAGATCCGGAGTCTCCTCCTCGTCCTCGTCATTGTTTTCGTCGTTGCCTTCGTCGTTATCACCGTCGTTCCCGTCGTCGCCCTCGTCGTCTTCCTCGTCGACACCGGCCGGTTTTACCCACAGGCCCTCGATCGTGACGATACAGGACTCGAAGTCGCCGATGTCGCCGGGCTGGTCGGTGACTCGGGTCGCGAGCGTCCCGGTCGCCCCCCCGGACGCGTCGTCGCCGACACAGCCGGCGAGGCCGGCGCTGCCGACGGCGGCGATCCCACCGGTGGCTTTCAGATACGTGCGTCGATCCAGTAGGTGGTCCCTTTCGTACATCAGTTACCGTCCGTTCCCGTGTCGGTGGTCGTCACCGCGGTCGTTCCGCGGGTGGTCGTCGCTCCAGGGGTGCTCGCCGCCGGCGATCGAACGGATCGTCTCACCGAACCGGTAAGGCGGTTCCTCGTTGTCGAAGTACGACTGCATGACCTCGTGCATGTGCGTCACGTTCGTGGGAACGTCGTCCGGTACGGTATCGGCAACACCCCACATCGGACCGGCGAATCCGGGCCGGTCGTCCACAGCCGGTGTGTTCTCGTCGGCGTAGTGCGGGCCGTGCCGGTCGTCAGCGTGGTGTGGGCCGAACTCGCCGTCGGTCTCGTTTGCGTGTTCGCGAACCCGATCACGTTCGGACTCGTTCGCGCGATCGCCGTCGCGATCGCGGTCGGCAGCGTCGTCGGCAGTGTCGGGCAGTTCCTCGTCGGCTGGCTGGTCGGGGGACTGGTCGGCAGCGACGGCGCCAGCCGCGCCGAGGCCGGCGAACAGAACCGCGACCGCAGTGGCGATCGCGAGTAGCGTTTTTGCGTTCATTGCGATCGATCCTTTCCTAGAGAGCCACTTGAACCGTGGACGTAGCGAAGCCGGATTCAGGAGGTTTACACTCACCTACTGCCCAATTAAGCCGGATTAAGTCGGATGCGTCCGTCAGTTTCGGAACGACGAGTAGTCGGACCGAATTCCGACTGTTCGTTCGGCTTGCGCGCGCCGAAGGCGACAACGGAGCTACTCGAGCAGTTCCTCGGCGACGACGTCCGGCGAAAGGAGATCGGGGTCGACGGCCAGATCCGCCTGTGCCTTCGCGTACTCCGGCAGCGACTGGTGGCTGTACGACACCGCCCGCAGATCGGGATTGACCTCCTTTGCGACCGGGATCGCCGACGCCTCCCCCAGATCCGTCAACACCAGGATCGCCGCCGACTCGATTCCCGCCTCCGCGAGCGTTTCGCCGTTGACGATTCCGGGGATCCGGGCGACCGTCGCCCCTCGAGACTCGAGTTCGGCGGCGAGCCCGTGTTCGTCGGGGCCGGCGACGATCACGCGCGCGTTCGTCTGGTTCAGTTCGCCTGCGTCCGCATCAGTAGATGTCATGGGTTTTCCTGGATTTCGCTCGCGTCGTCACTCGTATTCGATCGTCGCGGGTGGTTTGTGAGTCACGTCGTAGACGACTCGAGAGACGTTGTCGAGCTGGCTCGTGATCCGCGACTGGATCCGCTGGAGCGTCTCCCAGTCGAGTTCCTGCGCCTGGGCAGTCATCCCGTCACGGGAGTCGACCGACCGCACCGCGACGATCCAGCCGTGGACCCGGTTGTCTCCCTTGACGCCGGTGCCCTTGCCGACCACGGCGGCGAACGCCTGCCACGGCTCGTACGGTTCCAGCTCCTCCTCGACGACGTGACACGCCTCGCGTGCCACCTCGACCTTCTCGCGGGTGACCTCGCCGACCACCCGAACCGCGAGTCCCGGGCCGGGGAACGGCATCCGCTCTGCGATCACCGATTCCAGCCCCAGCTCCCGAGCGAGTTCGCGGACCTCGTCCTTGTAGAGGTCCCGCACCGGTTCGACGATCCCCTCGAAGTCGACGACGTCCGGGAGTCCACCGACGTTGTGGTGGGATTTGATCCCGCCCTCCGACTCGATGCGGTCGGGATAGATGGTCCCCTGGACGAGGTAGTCCGCGCCCGCTTCCCGCGCCTCCTGTTCGAGGACACGGATGAACTCCTCGCCGATGACGTGCCGCTTCTCCTCGGGATCGGTGACGCCCGAGAGCGCGTCCAGGAACCGATCCTGTGCGTCGACGATCCGGAGGCTATCCATGAACGAGAACGTCTCCCGGATCTCCTCGGTCTCGCCTTTCCGCATCAGTCCGGTGTCGACGTACACCGGCGTCAGCTGGTCGCCGATCGCCCGGTAGGCGAGCGTCGCAGACACCGACGAGTCGACGCCGCCGGACAGCGCGATTACGGCGTTGGCGTCGTCGATCTCGGCTTCGATCTCCTCGATCGCCTCCTCGATGAACGGCCCGGGGTCGACCATCAGGCACGCACCTCCCCGTCGGGCTCGATGTCAGGACGGTCCACGTCTCGTCGCTCCCCTTCGACGACCTCTCGGGCGTCGAGCTCCCCCATCACGGCCTGTAAGAGTCCGACGAACGGCGGGCTCGCCCGGTCCGGCCGCGATCGGAACTCCGGATGGAACTGCGTCCCGAGGAAGAAGGGATGATCGTCGCGCTCGAGGATCTCCATGCGGTTGTTCGCCCGCCCCGAAAAGGAAAGCGGGCCGGATTCCAGGTCGCCGATGTACTCGGGATTCACCTCGTAGCGGTGGCGGTGGCGCTCGGTGCAGGAGTCGTCGCGGTACACGTGGGCCGCGAGGGAGCCGGACTGGATCTCGGTGGTGTGTGCGCCCAGTCGCATCGTTCCCCCGAGGTCGTCCACCTCGTACTGCTCTGGCAACAGGTCGATCACCGGGTGCGGGGTGTCGGGATCGAGTTCCGCAGAGTGGGCGCCCTCGAGCCCGAGCACGTTGCGGGCGTACTCGATCACCGCGAGCTGGAAACCGAGACACAGCCCCAGATACGGGACGTCGTTCTCGCGGGCGTACTGGATCGCGCGGATCTTCCCCTCGGTGCCGCGGGATCCGAATCCGCCGGGAACGACGATCCCGTCGGCGTCTTTCAGCCGTTCGGTGTGGTGGTCCCGCATCTCGTCGGCGTTGACCCACAGGGTGTTCACTTCGACGCCGAGCTCGATGCCGGCGTGTTTCAGCGCCTCGTGGATCGACATGTACGCGTCCTCCAGCGCGTACTTCCCGACGAGTGCGATGTCGACGCTGCCGGATCGCTCGCGCGTGACGAGTTCCCGCCATTGCGTGCTGCGGTCCGCCTTTGGAAGCGCCTCGTCTGCGAGGCCGAGCTCCTCCATCACGTACTCGTCGAGCCCTTCGTCCTCGACGACCAGCGGGACGTGGTAGATGTCCTCGACGTCCGGGTTCGAAAACACCGCGTCGGTGGGGACGTCACAGAACAGCGCGATCTTCTCCTTGGTGGACGGTTCGAGTTCGTCGTCGCATCGACCGACGAGCACGTCCGGCTGGAGTCCGATCGAGCGCAGCTCCTTTACGGAGTGTTGGGTGGGCTTGGTCTTCTGTTCGCCGTTCTTCGAGTACGGAACCAGCGTCACGTGGGTAAACAGGATGTCCTCCTCGTCCTCCTCGTGGGCGAACTGCCGGAGCGCCTCGAGATACGGCATCCCCTCGATGTCGCCGACGGTGCCACCGACCTCGACGAGACAGACGTCGGTCCCCTCGGCGGCCTCGCGCACGCGACGTTTGATGTCGTCGGTGATGTGGGGAATGATCTGGACGGTCTTTCCCAGGTAATCGCCCGCACGCTCCTTTTCGATCACGTGCTGGTACGTCTTTCCCGTGGTGACGTTGTGATCGGAGGTCATGTCGATCCCGAGGAACCGCTCGTAGTTCCCCAGATCGAGGTCGACCTCACCCCCGTCTTTCAGCACGTACACCTCGCCGTGCTGGTAGGGGTTCATCGTTCCGGCGTCGACGTTGAGATACGGATCGATCTTCACGGCGGTGACGTCGAAACCGGCGTTGACGAGCAGTCGGCCGATGCTGGCGGCCGTGATGCCCTTCCCGAGCCCCGACATTACGCCCCCCGTGACGAAAACGAACTTCCGACCCAGTGATGGATCGTACCCCGTGTTGGGTTCCGTCGGCATACCGACGGTGCGCGAGCGTTCGACTAAACCGTTTCGGAGTCGACGGGGGGAGTGTCGACGATCCCCACGCCTGCGTGCGTCCCGTCGGGGATCGCCCTCTTTTAAGGGCTCTCCGAACCCCAGTTGGAGTATGACCATCGAGAACCGCGATCACGCGAAACTGATCACCCACGCGCTCGCGAAGGACACCCTCTCGAAGCTCCGAAGCGTCGAGACCGAACAGGTGGCGTTCCGGAAGGGGCTCGTCAAACTCGGTCGGATCTGCGGCTACGAGATCATCGACGGGGCGATGGAGACGGAGTTCGTCTCCATCGAGACCCCCCTCGCCGAGACGACGGGCGAGCGCGTGACAGGCCTGGACGACGTGGTGATCATCAACGTACTCCGGGCGGCGACGCCGTTCGTCGAAGGGTTATTGAAAGCATTCCCCCGGGCGAAGCAGGGCGTGATCTCGGCGGGTCGCGACGAGGAGGCCGGCATGGACGAGGGTGGCGAGTTCCCGATCTCGATCGACTACGTGAAGCTGCCCGAGATCAGCGAGGACGACACCGTGATCGTGGCGGATCCGATGCTCGCGACCGGCAGCACGATGTGTGCGGTGCTGGATCACGTCCTCGAGGAGGCGAACGACCCGGAGGACCTGTTCGTGCTCTCTGCTGTGTCGGCTCCCGACGGACTCATCCGGGTCGACGAGGAGTTCGACGAGGCGACGCTGCTCACGGTCGCGATCGACGAGAAACTCGACGAGGACGGCTTCATCGTGCCCGGACTGGGCGACGCGGGCGATCGGGCGTTCCGGACGACCTGACACCACTCCGGATCGACTGCACGTCGGGGCGCCGCTCGACTCTCGAAAGCTTTTAGTACGGTTCCGACGCTACGACACACCAATGATGGCGACCGCTCGTCGCAGTTCCGCCCTTCTCCGAGAGCGACGAGCGTCGCGACCGGGCCGACCGATCGGCCCGGCCCGACGACGACCGGCCCTTTGAGGCCACTTATAAACACCCCCGTCGTCGGCTGCCGTATGTTCCCCAGTTTCCACGCGTTTCGCGTCCCGAGAGTCATCCCTTTCATTTAATTTCACAAACAAAAGCGACGAATTTAAGTCCCACAAGGCCACAGAGTGAGACACATGACACGCGCGGCACTCGCGTTCAGCGGCGGACTCGACACCACGGTGTGTGTCCCGCTGCTAAAGGAGGAGTACGGATACGACGAAGTCATCGGCGTCACGGTCGACGTCGGCCAGCCCGAGGCGGAGTTCGAGGAGGCCGCAGAGACCGCCGAGGCGCTCGGGGTCGAACATTACGTCGTGGACGCGCGAGCGGAGTTTGCAAACCAGTGTCTCGAGAGTGTCCGCGCGAACGCCACGTATCAGGGCTACCCGCTGGGGACCGCCCTCGCCCGCCCGGTGATCGCGAAGGCGATCCTCGATGTGGCGAAAGAACAGAACTGCGGGGCGCTCGCACACGGCTGTACCGGCAAGGGCAACGACCAGCTCCGGTTCGAGGCAGTGTGGCGCGCCTCCGACATGGAGGTCGCCGCACCCGTTCGCGACCTGGGGCTCACCCGCGAGTGGGAGATCGAGTACGCCGAAAAGAAGGGGCTTCCCGTCGAGAGCGGCAACGAGGGCGTCTGGTCGATCGACACGAACCTCTGGAGCCGGTCGGTCGAGGGGGGCAAGCTCGAGGATCCCGGCTACGTCCCGCCCGAGGAGATCTACGAGTGGACCCAGCCCCCGACCGGCGACACCGAACTGCTCGAGATCACCTTCGAAGACGGCTATCCGGTCGCCGTCGACGGCGAGGAGTACGACTCCGTCGAACTGATCGAGCACCTCAACGAGATCGCCGGCGCCCACGGCGTCGGCCGGACCGACATGATGGAAGATCGGATGCTCGGTCTGAAAGTGCGCGAGAACTACGAACATCCCGCGGCGACGGTGCTTTTGAACGCCCACGCGGGACTCGAACAGCTGGTGTTGACCAAAGAGGAACTGGACTTCAAAACGACCGTCGACAACGAGTGGGCCCAGAAGGGCTACGAGGGACTCGTCGACGCACCACTCGTCAACGCCCTGGAGGGATTCATCGACGAGACGCAGACGAAGGTGACCGGCACGGTGACGATCAAACTCGAAGGAGGACAGGCGCGCGTAGTCGGTCGCAAAAGCGACTACGCGGTGTACTCCGAGTCGGCCGCCTCCTTCAACACCGAGACGGTCGACGGCATCGAGCAGGGCGACGCTACCGGCGTCGCCAAGTACCACGGGTTCCAGAGCCGGCTCGCCAACGAGGTCGCGAAGAACGTAGCCGAGTCGAAAGCGGAGCTGGCCGCCGACGGCGGCACGCTGGGCGGCGGAACCGCCGGCGAAACGATCGACGGATCCGTCGACGGATCGAACGACACTCACGAGTGACATGACCGGAGCCGGGGAGGATCGCGATGGGACGGCAGTTCGCCGCGACCGCTTCAGCGGCGGTCCTGCAAGAGAGTTCCTCTCGAGTCTCGCCGCCGACCGGCGCATCTTCGCGGCCGACCTCGCGGTCGATCGCGCCCACGTGGCGATGCTCGCCGAACAGGGGATCGTCGAAGAGGAGACCGCAGGCGAGATCCTCGCGGCGCTCGACGACGTCGAGGCGTCGGGCCACGAGGGACTCCCGGCGGGCGAAGACGTCCACGAGGCGATCGAAACCGCCGTCATCGACCGGATCGGTCCCGACGGCGGGAAGATGCACACCGCCCGCTCGCGCAACGACGAGGTGGCGACGTGCATCCGGTATCGGCTGCGTTCGGACCTGCTGGACGCGATCGACGCGACGATCGCGCTCCGGGAGGCGCTGTGTTCCACCGCAGCCGATCACACCGGGACGGTGATGCCCGGGTACACCCACCTCCAGCCGGCCCAGCCGACGACCGTCGGCCACTACCTGCTGTCCTACGAGTCGGCGGTCGCGCGCGACACCGCCCGGCTGCTGGACGCGTACGACCGGACGAACCGCTCGCCACTGGGCGCCGCCGCGTTCGCGGGGACGCCCTTTGAGGTCGACCGCGACCGGACCGCAGCTCTGCTGGGCTTCGACGGGATCGTCCGCAACTCGATGGACGCCGCCTCCGCCCGCGACTTCCTCGCTGAAGCGACGGGAGCGCTCGCAACCCATGCAGTCACGCTCTCGGGACTTGCAGAAGATCTGGTGCTGTTCTCGAATCGGGGATTCCTCGAACTCGACGACGACTACGCGTCGACCTCTTCGATCATGCCCCAGAAGAAAAACCCCGACACGCTGGAACTCGTTCGGGGCGTCGCAGGCGACGCCGTCGGCGCCGCCACGGCGACGCTGTCGAGCCTGAAAGGGCTCCCCCGGGCGTACAACCGCGATCTCCAGCGCGTTCACCCCCACGCCTTCGACGCGGTCGACGCGGTGGTCGACGCGACCGACGTCGCCGGGGGCGCGGTCGCCACCGCGTCGTGGGACGAGACGGCGCTTGCCGACGCCGCGGGCGAGGGGTTCTCGACGGCGACCGGCGTTGCCGACCTGCTTGCGATGGCGGGCGTCCCGTTCCGGACAGCCCACGAGGTGGTCGCGACGGCCGCCGAACGGTTCGAAACCGACGTCTCCGCGGCAAACATTGACGCAGTCGCCGAAGAGGTGACCGGGGAGTCGCTGTTTGCCCACGTGAGCCGCGAGGAGGTCAAGGCCGCGCTCGATCCCGCCGAAAGCGTCGCGAGCCGCGACTCCGTGGGCGGTCCCGCCGAACCCGAAGTGACCGCCGCGATCGCGACGGCGACGGAGGCGATTGGCGACGACGAAGCCGCGGCACGCGAGCGCCGCGATCGGATCGAAACCGCGAGAGAAACGCTGGCAACGGAGGTAGCGACCTATGTGTGAGCGACGATCCCGAAGAGACGACGTCCGATCCCGACGAGCGCGACGACCCGTCGGCGTTCCGATTCCGCCGCCGTCCCCGCGAGGGGACAACAATACACTAACGGAATCTGACACTGGATTTCTAACGGCGGCGGTTTGCAGCTAATTGGCGCTTAGCTCCGGGCTTGGGAAATTGTAAGAATTACTTTATTTTCGCAACCCTTATGTAGGTTCTCCCCCATAGCATCATCTACACACATGAGCCAGGCAGAATGCGTCGAATGCGGGGCCGACGTGACCCTGTACGACGACCTGGAGGCTGGAGAGATACTCGACTGTGACACCTGCGGTGCGGAGCTGGAGGTACTCGACGTCAACCCGCCAGTCCTCGACCGAGCCCCGGAGCTCGAAGAGGACTGGGGGGAGTGAAATTGCAGTTCGGCATCCTCTACTCCCGGATCCGCAAGGACGAGAAATTACTCCTCTCGGAGCTGCGCGACCGCGGCCACGAGGTAGAGAAGATCGACGTTCGGAAACACCAGTTCGGGCTCGAAGAGACCTCTGCGCCCGTCGACGGGCTCGATCTCGTCGTCGATCGCTGTCTCGCGACGAGCCGGTCGCTGTATGCAACCCGGTTCCTCGACAGCTACGGTGTCCCGGTGGTCAACGGCCCGGAGACAGCCGACGTCTGCGCGAACAAGGTGAAAAATTCCCTCGCGCTGTCGAACGCGGACGTCCCCACGCCCGAGACCGAGGTAGCGTTCACGACAGACGCCGCCCTCGAGACGATCGAGAAGTTCGGCTATCCGTGCGTGCTCAAGCCGGTCGTCGGCTCGTGGGGGCGCCTGATGGCGAAGGTCGACTCCCGGTCGGCCGCCGAGGCGATTCTCGAGCACAAGGCGACGCTGGGCCACTACGAGCACAAGGTGTTCTACGTCCAGGAGTTCGTCGATAAACCGGGTCGTGACGTGCGCGTGCTCGCGGCCGACGGCGAACCGATCGCGGCGATGACCCGGACGTCGGACCACTGGCTCACGAACGCCGCGAAAGGCAGCGATACCGCGGCGTTCGAGCTCGACGAGACGGCGCTGGATCTCGTCGAGCGGGCCAGCGACGCCGTCGGCGGCGGGTTGCTCGGCGTCGACCTGATGGAGGTCGGCGGCGCAAAGTCCGGCGAATACACGGTCCACGAGGTGAACCACACGGTGGAGTTCAAGGCGCTGAACGAGACCGTCGATGTCGACGTGCCCGCGGCGGTCGTCGACTGGCTCGAGACGAAAGCCGACGCAGCCGCCGAGAGAACGGAAGGCTCCGGCGGCGAAGTCGACGCCGGCGACACAGAGGTATCGGCCGTATGAGCGAGGCACACGACGCACTCACCGCCGCTGTCGTCGGTGGCTCCGGGTTTACGGGCGGGGAGCTGCTCCGCCTGCTTTCGGGCCATCCAGGCTTCGAGATCGTGCAGGCGACCTCCCGCTCGTACGACCGCAAGACGGTCGGTGCAGTCCACCCGAACCTCCGGGGGCTCGATCTGCGGTTTACCGACCCGACGGACCTCGAGAGCGTCGACATCCTGTTCGCGGCGACGCCCCACGGCGTGTCGATGGGCCGGATCGACGAGTTCTTCGAGGCCGCAGACACTGTCGTCGATCTCTCGGCGGACTTCCGGTTGAACACCGTCGAGGCGTACGAGGAGTGGTACGACGGCCACGACGCGCCGGAGTACCTCGACAGGGCGGTGTACGCCCTGCCTGAACTCACCAGGGAGCAGCTCCCTGGCGCCGACCTGATCGCTTCGGGGGGGTGCAACGCGACGGCGACGATCCTCGGGTTGCAACCGCTCGTCGACGCCGGACTGCTCGGCGAGGACGATCGGATCGTCGTCGACGTGAAAGTCGGTTCCTCGGAGGGCGGGGCGGGTGGAGGCGTCGCCTCCTCCCATCCCGAGCGGTCCGGGGTCGTGCGGCCGTACGCTCCGACGGGCCACCGCCACGAGGCCGAGATCGAGGAATTCCTCGGTCTCGATGTCGCCTTCACGGTTCACGCGGTGGACATGGTTCGGGGCGCGTCGGCGACGGGTCACGTCTTCCCGGAGCCGGTCTCGAAGGGCGACCTCTGGTCGGCCTACCGCGAGGCGTACGAGGAGGAACCGTTCGTCCGGCTCGTCGCCGGCGGCTCAGGCGTGTATCGCTATCCGGAGCCCAAGGCCGTCGCCGGAACGAACCACGCGGAGGTCGGCTTCGAACTCGATCCCGGAAACGGCCGGGTCGTGACGTTCTCTGCGATCGACAACATGATGAAAGGATCTGCCGGACAGGCAGTCCACGCTGCCAACGTCGCTCTCGGGTTCGAGGAGACCGCCGGCCTGGAGTTCCGGGGACTTCACCCCGTGGGATCGCCATGAACGAGGACGAACCATCCACACAGGGAGAGGTATCGGAGTCGACGGACGGAGAGGCACCCGTCGTCGTGAAGATCGGCGGCGCGAAGGCCGTCGATCCAGCCGGGGCGGTCGGCGACGTTGCCCACCTCGTCGCCAACGCGCGCGAGGTAGTCGTCGTCCACGGCGGTTCGACGGCAGTCGACGACACGCTGGAACGGCTCGGCAAGGAACCGACCTACGTCGAGACGCCCTCGGGCGTCTCCGGACGGTTTACCGACGCCGAGACGATGGACGTGTTCTCGATGGTGTTGCCCGGCAAACTCAACACGGACCTGGTTGCGCTCCTGCAGGAGTCCGGCGTCGACGCCGTCGGGCTCTCGGGCGTGGACGGGGGGCTCCTTTCGGGCCCGCGCAAGTCGGCGGTCCGAGTGCGCGAGAACGGCAAGAAGAAGATCAAACGCGGCGAGCACTCCGGAAAGCTCGAGTCGGTCAACGGCGAGCTGTTGTCGCTGCTGTTGGAGGCGGGCTACGTCCCGGTCGTCTCCCCGCCGATGGCCGGCGAGGAGTCCGACGGCGGAGTCACGCCCGTCAACACCGACGCCGACCGCGCCGCGGGGGCGATCGCCGCCGAAATCGGCGCCGAACTGGTGCTTTTGACCGACGTCGACGGAATATACGCGGATCCGGAGGATCCGGAGACGCTGATCGGGTCGGTTGCCTCGCCTGCGGAACTCGAAGCGCTCGAGTCCGCAGCCGAGGGGTTCATGACGAAGAAGGTGATGGCCGCAGTCGAGGCCCTGGAGGGAGGCGCCGCCGGCGTGACGGTGTCGGACGCCAACCTCCGTGACCCGGTCGTCGCCGCGCTCGGCGGGGCCGGCACCCGGATCGACCCGGGCGTACTCGGCGTCGACCCTACGTCCGAAGCCGACGCGGACGCCGAACCCGAGACGAAGTCGGAGACGGAGGCGTGAGATGAGCGGGTTCGTCTTCTCGGAAAAGCCCATCCGGATCGAATCGGGAGACGGCGTGTACTTACAATCCGCAGACGGCACCGACTACCTCGACTTCGGCGCCTCGTATGCGGTGACGCCGCTGGGGCACTCCCATCCCGCGGTTGTGGACGCGATCCAGACACAGGCCGCGACGCTGACGTACGTCCAGGCGTCGTATCCAGTCGAGGTCCGGACGGAACTGTACGATCGGCTGGCGACTGTCGCGCCGGGCGACCTCTCGAACGTCTGGCTGTGCAATTCCGGCACCGAGGCCAACGAGGCGGCCATGAAGTTCGCTCGGAGCGCGACCGGCCGTGGGAAGATCGTCGCCACGAAGCGGGCGTTCCACGGCCGGACGATGGGAGCGCTCGCGATGACCTGGAAACAGAAGTACAAGGCACCGTTCGAACCGCTCGCCGGCGGGATCGAGTTCGTCGAGTACGGCGACGCCGAGGCTCTCGAGTCGGCCGTAGACGAGGAAACGGCGGCGCTGTTTCTCGAACCCGTCCAGGGGGAAGGCGGGATCCACCCCGCCTCCCGAAGCTATCTCGAGAGTGCCCGCGAGATCACCACGGAGGCGGGGGCAGCGCTCGTCTTCGACGAGATCCAGACCGGCCTCGGTCGGACGGGAACGCTGTGGGCCTGCGAGGCCGCGGGCGTCGTCCCGGACATGCTCACGACGGCGAAAGGACTGGCAAACGGGCTCCCCGCGGCGGCGACGCTGTGTGCCGACTGGATCGCCGAGGACGCCGGCGACCACGGTTCGACGTTCTCCGGCGGCCCGGTCGTGTGTGCGGCCGCAAACGCGACCCTGGAGACAATCGTCGAGGCGGACCTCCCGTCTCACGCCGGCGAGATCGGGACGTACTTCCGGGAAGAACTTGAGGCGGCCGCCGAGAAACACGACCTTCCAGTACGTGACGTGCGCGGCAATGGACTGCTCGTCGGAATCGAGGTGAAACGCGGGGCGAACCGCGTGCTCCGGGATCTCGCGATCGACCAGCAGGTGCTCGCGCTGCCGGCCGGTCGGACGGTCGTTCGGTTCCTGCCGCCGCTCGTCGTCGAACAGTCCCACGCCGACCGGGTCGTCGACGCCGTCACGGAGGTTCTCTCGTGATGAGTGTCTCCGAAAGCGCCGAGAACGTGACTGACATACCCGAAGCCAGCGACGAACGCCACCACACTGCCCTGAACACGGTCGGACGGGGCCTACTGTACGATCTGGTGTCGATCCCGTCGCCCTCCGGTGACGAGCAGGTAGCGGCCGAACGGCTCGCCGCCTTCTTCGAGGCAAACGATCGGGAGGTGTTTCTCGACGACGTCGGCAACGTCCGGGCTCCCGGGAACGACGCCGTGCTCCTTACCTCCCACGTCGACACCGTCCCGGGCGAGGTGCCCGTCGAGATCCGGACCGCGGAGACGGAAGCCGGCGGTGATAGCGGTGACGAGGCTGCCGTCGATGACGACGGTGGCGACGGTGACGTTGTCGACGGGGGAAACGACCACGAACTGTGGGGGCGAGGGAGCGTCGACGCGACGGGACCGCTCGCCGCGATGGCTGTCGCGGCCGTCCGTACCGGCGCCTCGTTCGTCGGCGTCGTCGGCGAGGAGACCGACTCCCGGGGTGCCCGCTACCTCGTCGAGGACCGCTCCCCCCCGGAGGCGGTGATCAACGGCGAGCCCTCCGGCTGGGACGGCATTACACTCGGCTACCGGGGCTTTCTGTCCGGAACGTACGTCACCACGAGCGAGTCCGGCCACACCTCCCGGCCGGAACCGAACGCCATCCAGGACGCGATCGCGTGGTGGAACCGGATCGAGGCGGCGTTCGACCCCGACGAGTGGACGCCGGTTTTCGAGCAGGTGACGACAAAGCCCGTCGGCTTCGACGGCGGGCTCTCGGCCGACGGCCTCTCGGTGGAGGCGACCGTCGACGTCCAGCTTCGCGTCCCTCCCTCGAGCACTGTAGAGGCGGTTCGGGAGCGCGCCGAGGCGGAGCTCGACGGCGGGACCGTCTCCTGGAAGGAGCCGATCCCGCCGACCATGAGTGATCCACGGGGGGAGCTGGCCCGGGCCTTCCGGGTGGCGATCCGCGGCGAGGGTGGCGATCCGCGGCTGTTGCGGAAGACCGGCACCAGCGACGTCAACCTCTACGCCGACGCCTGGGACCGCCCGATGGTGACGTACGGCCCCGGCGACTCGGCGCTGGATCACGCCCCCGACGAACACCTGTCGCTTTCGGAGTTCGACCGGAGCGTGCGCGTGTTGACTGCGGTGTGTAAACGGTGCGTATCGGACGACGACTGACCCGAACGAGAGACAGACGATGACCGATCAAGAAGACCCCGACAGCACGGCCGGAGAAGCGTCGGAGGGAGCCCCCTCCGGGATCGAGGCGACCGACTTCGTCGACATCGACGACCTCTCGTCGGCGGAACTACAGCGAGTCCTCGAGCGAGCCGCCGCGATGAAGGCCGGCGAAGACGGAACGCGGCTGGCGGACGCCACCCTCGGGATGCTGTTCGAAAAGCCCAGCACGCGAACGCGAGTCTCCTTCGAAACCGGGATGACGCAGCTGGGCGGCCACGCGATGTTCCTCGGTCCCGACGACATCCAGCTGGGGCACGGGGAGCCGCTCCGGGACACCGCGCGGGTGCTGGGACGGTACGTCGACGCCGTGATGGCACGGGTGTTCGATCACGAGGACGTGGTGACGCTCGCGGAGTACGCCGACTGTCCGGTGATAAACGGCCTCACCGACGAGGCACATCCGTGCCAGACGCTCGCCGACCTGCTCACGCTGCGCGAGCAGTTCGGCGACGACGTCTCGGTCGCGTGGATCGGCGACGGAAACAACGTCGGCCAGTCGTTCGTCCTCGGGGCGGCGATGGCGGGGATCGACGTGACGGTCGCGACGCCGCCGGCGTACGCGATGGAGAAGCAGGTGATCGAACGCGCCGGCGAACTCGGGGCGGCACCGGCCGTGACAACGGATCCCGGGGATGCGGTCGACGGCGCAGACGTCGTCTACACGGACGTGTGGGTGAGCATGGGCCAGGAGGACGAACGCGAAAAGAAGCTCGCCGCCTTCGACGGTTTTCAGGTGAACGATGAACTGCTTGCAGGCACCGACGCAAAGGTGATGCACTGTCTGCCGGCCCACCGCGGCGAGGAGATCACCGACGCGGTGATGGAGTCGGATCGGGTGCTGGTGTGGGACCAGGCGGAAAACAGGCTCCACGCACAGAAGGCGCTTCTCGTCGAACTGCTTGCGAGGTGACGGTCCTCGCCCGCGAAACTAGAGCAGGTTTTCGAGTTGCGCTTTTCGTCTGGCCGGATCGAACGGCGGGTTCACGCCGCCCTCGGCGAGCCGATCGAGCGCGAGGAATACGTCTACACCGTCACGTTCGGCGTACTCGAGGCAGGCCTCGATCGCCGGACGGTTGAGCGCAAGCGAGTCGAGCAGGCCGACCGCGAGCGCTGCTGCGGCCCCGCCCTCGCCGTCCGGAAACGGCAGCGGGTCGAATTCGACGGGTCCCAACGCGCCAGACCTGTCGGTGTCGTCCAGTGGCTCGAGCAACAGACAGTCGGTACAGATCGACGCCGACGACGCACCGTCCACGTGCTCGCGAAGCGATGCTGGGACGGCGAACGCGACGGTCGGCGCCTCACACCGGGGACAGGGCACAGGCGTCATTACCGCTCGGATTCGGCCTGCTCGAGGCGGGCCGTCTCGGCGTTCGCTGCGGCCTCGGCCTTCTCCTCGGCTTCCTCCTCCTCTTTTTTCGCTTTGATCTTCTTGAGCCGGAAGATCTCCTCGCGTTCCTGTTCCTCGAGCTTCTGCTCGATGTACTCCTTGTTGTCGTACAGTTCGGGCAACAGTTTGAACTCGAGGGCGTTGACGCGACGCTTCGTGGTCTCGATCTCCTCGAGCATCTTCTTCATCGCCGTCTCGACCTCGGCCGCGAGGATAATCGTCTCCAGAAGCTGCTCGTAGGCGTCGGCGGTCTCGTCGATCCGTGCCGACGAGCCGAGTAGCCCGTAGCCGCGCTCTTCGAGGTTCTTCCGGACCTTGGTGGACTCGATCTGGGGGACGACCACCCCCATGATGTTCTTCGACTGGGTCGTGATCTCGGGATGCTCCTTCAGCGCCGCCGCCGCACCGCGGACCGCGACGTCGCCCTCCATGGCCCGGGCCATGTTGATCTTCCGCTGGGCGGCCTCGTAGTCGGCGTCGAGCTGCGACCGGACGTCCTTGGCCTGATCGAGGATGTCCATAAACTCCATGATGAGTCCGTCGCGCTTCTGCTCGAGCGTGTCGTGGCCGCGCTCGGAGAGCTCGATTCGGTCCTCAATCGCCATGAGGTTCTTGCGCGTCGGTTTGACGTCCTCGGCCATGGGTGGTTACTCCGCCGCCTCGACGACCTGGCGGTCGGTCTCGTCCTCGCGGTAGTGCTGTTCGATGAGTTCCTCGTCGATCCGGTTGAGCTCCTCCTTCGGGAATTCCGACAGCAGATCCCAGCCGATATCGATCGTCTCGTCGATGTCGCGGTTCGTTTGGTACCCCTGCTCGACGAACTCGTTTTCGAACGCGTCCGCGAAGTCGAGGTACTTGTTGTCACGCTCGGAAAGCGCCTCGCGCCCGACAATGTTCACCAGGGAACGGAGGTCCTCACCCTCCGCGTACGCGGCGTACATCTGGTCGGAGACGTCCGCGTGATCCGCGCGGGTGAGTCCCTCGCCGATCCCGTCGTCCATCAGCCGCGAGAGGCTCGGCAGCACGTTGATCGGCGGCTGGATCCCCTGAGAGTTGAGGTCACGGTCGACGTAGATCTGCCCTTCGGTGATGTATCCCGTCAGGTCGGGGATCGGGTGGGTGTCGTCGTCGCCCGGCATCGTGAGGATCGGGATCTGGGTGACCGAACCCTCCCGGCCCTGGATCCGGCCGGCGCGCTCGTACAGCGTCGCCAGGTCGGTGTACATGTAACCGGGGTAGCCACGGCGACCCGGCACCTCTTCGCGGGCCGCGCCGATCTCCCGCAGCGCCTCACAGTAGTTGGTCATGTCCGTGAGGATCACGAGCACGTGATACCCCTTGTCGAACGCGAGGTACTCCGCGGTCGTAAGCGCCAGCCGCGGCGTGACCGTCCGCTCGACTGCGGGGTCGTCGGCCGTGTTCATGAACACGACCGACCGCTCCAGCGCGCCGGTGCGCTCGAAGTCGGCCATGAACTCGTTTGCCTCCTCCTGGGTGATCCCCATCGCACCGAAGATCACTGCGAACTCGGACCCCTCTCCCTCCTCGGCGGCGGCGTCCTCTTCGGGAACCGTCGACTGGCGGGCGATCTGGAGCGCGAGTTCGTTGTGCGGGAGGCCCGATCCGGAGAAGATCGGCAGCTTCTGGCCCCGAACGAGCGTGTTCATCCCGTCGATGGCGGATACGCCCGTCTGGATGAACTCCTCGGGATACTCCCGGGAGTAGGGGTTGATCGCCGCACCGACGATGTCCCGCCGCTCGTCGGGGACGATCTCGGGCCCGCCGTCGATCGGCTGTCCCGAGCCGTCCATCACCCGACCGAGCAGATCCTCGGTGACGGGCATCTTCAGCGTCTCGCCCATGAATCGGACGGACGCGTTCTGGTCGATACCGGAGGTGCCTTCGAACACCTGGATGGCCACGAGGCCCTCCGAGGACTCCAGCACCTGGCCCCGCTTGATCTCCCCCTGTGGGGTCTCGATCTCGACGATCTCGTCGTAGCCGATCGCCTCGTCGACCTCGGCGAACACCAGCGGGCCGCTGATTTCGGTGATAGTCTGGTACTCTTTCATGGTTCAGTAGAGCGCACGGAGCTGTTCGGTGAGCTCGTCGACGAGCTCGTCGACGTACTCTTCGTACTCCTCCTGGACCGCGATTCGGTTGAGTCGCGGTGCGGCGTCGACGTCGATGACCTCCTCGACCGGCACTCCAGCGTCGAGGGCAGAGAACGCCTCGTCGTTGAACGCCTTGATGGCGACGAGAATGCGGTACGTCTTCGTCGGTTCACAGTAGGTGTCGACGTCGTGGAACGCGTTCTGCTGGAGGTACGCCTCCCGGAGGTAGCGTGCCACCTCGAGGGTGAGCTGCTGGTCTTCCGGCAGCGCGTCCTTGCCGACCAGCTGGACGATCTCCTGGAGCTCGCCCTCCTCGTCGAGGGTGTCGATCGCCCACTGGCGGATCTCCGCCCAGTCCTCGGCGACGTTCTCGGTGAACCAGGGATCCAGCTGTTCGCGGTACAGCGAATACGACTCGTTCCAGTTGATCGCCGGGAAGTGCCGGCGCTCGGCGAGGTCGGCGTCCAGCGCCCAGAACGTTTTCACGATCCGCAGGGTGTTCTGGGTGACCGGCTCGGAGAAGTCGCCGCCCGGCGGCGACACCGCGCCGATGACCGACACCGACCCCTCGGTGCCGTTGACGTTCTCGAAGTAGCCGGCGCGCTCGTAGAACTGCGCGAGCCGTGCGGCCAGATAGGCTGGATACCCCTCCTCGCCGGGCATTTCCTCGAGACGGGACGAGATCTCCCGCATCGCCTCGGCCCACCGGGAGGTGGAGTCGGCCATCAGTGCCACGTCGTAGCCCATGTCGCGGTAGAACTCCGCGATCGTGATCCCGGTGTACACGCAGGATTCGCGGGCCGCCACCGGCATGTTCGAGGTGTTGGCGATGAGTGAGGTTCGGGCCATCAGCGGGTTGCCGGTCTTCGGGTCCTCCAGTTCGGGGAAGTCCTCGATCACCTCGGTCATCTCGTTTCCGCGCTCGCCGCAGCCGACGTACACGACGATGTCTGCGTCGGCCCACTTGGCAAGTGAATGTTGGGTGACAGTTTTCCCGCTCCCGAAGGGTCCCGGAATCGCGGCCGTCCCACCCTTCGCGATCGGGAACAGGCCATCGAGGATCCGCTGGCCCGACACCAGCGGCGTCCGGGGCGTCCGCTTTTCGACGGTCGGACGCGGCTCCCGGACCGGCCACTCCTGGTGCATCGTCACTTCCTCGCCGGTGTCGAGTTCGACGACCGTCTCGTCGACGGTGAAGGTGCCGGCCTCGACGGCGGTCACCTCGCCGCCCTCGAAGTCGGGCGGGACCATCACCTTGTGATCGACAGTGACCGTCTCCTCGACGATCCCGACGACGTCACCGGCCTCGACTTCCTCTCCTTCCTCGACGGTGGGCTCGAACTCCCAGGTCTCCTCGAGGTCGATGCCGGGGGCGTCGACCCCGCGGTCGAGGTATGGGCTCCCCATCTTCTCTTCGAGGACGTCCAGGGGACGCTGGACGCCGTCGTAGATGGCGTCGAGCATTCCCGGACCGAGGTCGACCGTCAGCGGCTCGCCCGTGTTCTCGACGGGTTCGCCGGGGCTGACGCCCGAGGTCTCTTCGTACACCTGTATGGTCGTGGTCTCGCCTTCGATCTCGATGACTTCCCCCATCAACCCTTCGTCGCCGACGTAGACGACGTCGTTCATGCGGGCGTCGAGATCGCGGGCGACCACGACCGGTCCGCTGACTCGCTGGATGACACCGGTGTCGGTGGTCTCCTGTTGTGTCGCTTGACTCATGATTAGTCTTCCTCCTCCATCAGATCGATGCCGATGGCGCGTTTGATCTGGTTTCGTAGTCCGCCGCTGCCGGCGCTGCCGCCCAGCGTCACAAGCGTCGGTTCGATGCTCGTCTCGACGGACTCCCGGACGCCACGGGAGAGATGCTCCATGTCCTCGTCGTGCATCACGATGATGCCGACGTCGTCGTCCGCGAGGGTCCGTTCGACCGCGTCGTCGAGCTGCTCGTCTTTGTCCTCTTCCGGGACGTTCTCGAACTTTCTGACGCCGGCCAGGCGGAATCCGGTAGTGAACTCCGGACTGCCGATGACGGCGATTTCCTGGCTCATATGATCACCAGCTCCCGTTCGATCTCTTCCTCGGACAGTCCCGCTTCCTTGCCGCGGGCGATCGCACGGATGTTCTCGACCTCGCGCTCCTTCGCGAGGATGTACGAGGCGATCGGTGTGATCGACACCGGATACACGTACCCGAGACGGTCCGAGTACTCCAGTAGGGCGGCGTCGACGGCGTGCTCGAACGCGATGAGGCTGTCGGCCTCCTCCAGCTGCCCGAGTGCGTCGGACAGCTCGTCAGCGTACTGGCTCTCCCGGATGTAGCCGACCAGCTCGTCGAGGTTGTTCGCGAGCTGGGCGAGCTGTGACTCCGTAAACAGCTTCCCCCCGGCGATGTAGTACTCGGCGGGGTCGATGGCGGCCGTCGATCGCGCGAGTCGGAGGGCGTTTCTGGCGTTCCGGAAGTCGATCTCCGCCTGGAGGAACTCCCGGTACTGGGTGGTGGGTTCGTCGCCACCGATGTCGGCGATCAGGTGGTCGTAGTACGCCCGATCGATCGCGTTCTCGAGCGGTACCAGCACGTCGGTCTCCTCGTAATCGGCAAACGCCGCGGCGAGATCATCGCCGAACAGCGTGTCCTCGAGCACGTCGACGGCAGCCTCGATCGTCCCGGCTTCCAGCAGCCGGGAGATCAGCCGGTCGTCGAACTCGCCGGCACGGATGAGGTCCGACTCGATTGCCTCGCGGGAAGCGTCCGTGTAGATTCCCCGGAGTACAGTCTTGGCGTTCCAGGCGTCGAACTTCCGGAGATATCGCGCCAGAAGGTCGTACAGCCGACCCTCTGCCCAGCCGAGAATGGTGTTAAACTGCTTTGCCAGGTTCCGGTTGAGCGCGTACTCGATGAGGTCGACCCCGGAGTACCGCGTCCCGAGCGCGTTGATCTCGGGTTTGTACGTCGACTCCTCCATGAACCGGGCGATCTCCGCCGGCGTCATGCGGATGAGCTTCCGGTACTCCTCGTCGGAGTAGAGGCTTCCGCGGCGGGCGCGGACTCTGGCGACCACGTACTCCGTGTTCGAACTCCCGGCGGTGCTCATTGCTCGAACAGTTTGTCGCTCAGCTCTTTGAGATGCCGGTTCCAGACCTCTTCGAGCAGCGAGTCGAACGTATTGTTCACTTTCACCCGCGAGCCCTCGCCCTCGACGACGACGCCGCCCAGACAGTCGTAGGCGTCGCCCACGCTGGCGTCCTCGACGTCCGACAACAGCGCCTCGAGCAGCTCGCCGTCCTCCTCGCGGCCGCGAACGACGACGGTTTCGTCGTCGAACTCGGCGAGAGCCGACTCCAGCAGCGCCTCGGTGAGCTCCTCGCGACGGTCACCGTCCAGTTCAGTCAGCGCACCTTCAGTCTCCTCCCGGACCTCCGAGAGGAGGTCGCGACGAGCCTCGAGCCGTTCCTGTTTCGCCTCGAGTTTGGCGCTCGAGAGCGATCGGTCGCGCTCCTGCTCGATCGTGCGCTCGACCTCCGCCTTTCGCTCCTGTCGGATGCGCTCGGCGTCCTCCTCGGCACTGGAGACGATCTCCTCGGCCTCCGCCTCGGCGTCCTCGATGAGTTCGTCCGCACGCGCGCGGGCTTCCTCTCGAATGTCCTCAACGACAGTGTCCAGACTCATTTGTGAAAGGTAGGTCGGTTAGACCAGGAACACGACGACCAGCGCGAGGATGACGAGCGTTTCCGGGATGACTGTCAGAATCAGGCCACGGACGAACAAGTCCTCGTCTTCGGCCATTGCGCCGACCGCGGCGGCACCGATGCCACGTTCGGCGTATCCCGATCCGAGCGCGGCGAGGCCGACGGCGATCGCCGCCGCCGCGCTCGCGAGGTGTTGGGCAGCCTCCGGGTCCCATCCGCCAGTCTCAGCACCGTTCTGCAGTACGAAATTTCCGAGTTCGTGTGCGATTTCGATCATTTGTATCAATCCACTTCGAGTAGTGTTCGCCGCTCTCCGAACAGTAACTTATTGCTGCCAGAAGTGCCATAAAGCTTCCCAAAGACGTTCGTCGCAGGGCCCGAACCGGCTGTTTTCTCCGAGATCGAATGTGTAAAGTGCGTGCACAGGAGTGACGGGTTTTGAAAAGGGAGAAATCGACCGAAGCGAACGTGGTCGCCAGGGAATCGGCTGTCGAAACAGTCGAGGGAAAGAGCCGACGAACTGGAAACAGTCGAGGGAAAGAGCCGACGAACGGCAGTCAGCCTCTCGTGAACCGGCGGACGTAGCCGAACGGATCGTACTTCCGGCCGCCGCCCTCGTAGAACTTGTTGAAGAACTCGACGTATTCGAGACGGATCCCCTGAATGCCGGCGGCAGTGATTCCGAGCATCAACACGACGATGTGACCCAGGATCGCCACCAGGATGCCACCGACGATGCCGACGGCACCCTGCGTCGTCAGCCCTGCGAAGACGATGTCCTGGCCGGCTGCCTGCGCCTCAGCGAGGTTCGAGGGAGTGAACATGAAGACGAAGCTGCCGTCCTCGATGTAGGCGCCGAACGCGAGCAGGTTCGCGGCGACCGCCATCCCACCTTTCGCGAGGAGCACAGCAGTCATCCGCGTGTAGGAGACCGCGTTCACGAGCGGCGACAGCACCTCGGGCAGTTCCTGAGGCTCGCCGACGGCGAGCAGTACTGCGCCGACGACCACGGCAACGAGGCCGAGGAGGCCGACGATCTCGGGGAGCCCCTGCGTCTGTATCCCGAGCGTCGTCTCGAACGCCGCAAACAGGATCTCCGGTTTGGCCTCGTAGTAGTGGGAACTGAACACCCACACCCACAGGCCGTTCAGCAGGAGCAGCCACGAGCCGGCCTCGTACATGGCATGTTTGAGGTCGTGGTGCTGGATCGTACTCACGAACGACAGCACGTAGCCGATGTTGAGGTGGAGCACCCCGAACAGCACTGTCACGACCAGCCAGGCCTGGGCCCAGCTCGTGTAGCCTGGAGCGACGCCTTTCGCCATCTCCGTGTCCAGGAGGTGGTGACCGAAGACGTCCCCGCCGAAGGGGAACCCGAAGAAGATCGTGAAGGCGCCGGCCCACATCGCGACAGCGCCGACGTTTTTCATCCCGGCCGTGTCGTACGTCTTCCAGAAGTAGTAGCCCATCGCGACGTAGAGGATTCCGTAGCCGATGTCCGAGATCATGAACCCGAACATCAGCGGGAACGTGAGAAACACCAGCAACGTCGGATCGAACTCCGAGTACTTCGGCCGGGAAACCGCATTGACGAGGGTCTCGAACGGCGAGGCGATCGTCGGGTTGTCCTGAACGACCGGCGGTTTCTCGCTGCTCGTCTCGTAGCCACCGTCGGCCGCAGCCTCGCCGACTGCTTCGTTGTGGTGATCGCCGTCGGGAGTAAACGCCGCCCGCTCGATCTCCTCGACTTCCGCGTGGTCGCCGACCGCATCGCGGATGGCCCCCTCGAACTCCTCGTAGCGCTCGGTCGGGATCCATCCCTCGGCGACGAACGCGTTGGCGGTCGTCGCAAACGAAAGCGGTGCGTCGCGCTTCTGTGCGTCGATCGAGAGTTCCTCTTCGGCTGCGAGCAGGAAGTCTGCCGCTTCCCGCTTTACGACCTCGAGTTCGCTTTCGACGTTGTCGAGCTTCGAGTCGAGCTGGCGCCGTCGCGAGCGGAGCTCACGGACGTAATCCTCGGGACTCCCCTCGGCTGCCGGGACGTCGATCGGCTGGAAGTCGATGCCGACGAGCGCGTCCGCGATCGGGTCCTCCGAGTCCGTCTCCGACCGGGCGAACACGGCGACCGTCCGGTCGCCGGAAAACAGCTCGAACGGACCGATCGACTCCGCCCCCGAGAGCGCTTCCTCGACGTCCTTGGGTTTGCCGAGCCCGACCGCCACCGCGAGGGTGTCGTAGCCCGACAGCAGGTCCAGTTCGATACCCAGGTCGGCGAACGGCTCCATCGCGTCGATCTCCTCGTCGATCTCCCGGAGCTCGTCTTTCAGTTCCTCCCGCCTGTCGTCGAGTTCGTTTACCCGCTCGCGGACCTCCTCGAGTTCCGCCTCGATGTCGTCGTCCGAGAGGGCTTTTCGCACGCCGGCGTCCTCGGGATCGAGATCGAGAACGCTCTCGAGAGCGCGAACGGTCACCAGCTTTTCGGACGTCTCCTCGGCCCCGTCGATCGGATTGCCTGGGGAGAACCCCTCCCAGGAGCCGTCGTACTCGCTGATGTGGAGCAGGTTGAGGTCGTGTACGGCCTCGATGACGTCGTCCAGTACCCGCTTGGATCCCGTCACCGAGACCTTGCTCATCCGCTCAGGTCTGAGCATATACCGCCTCCTCGAACCGTTCCAGCGCGAGGTCGACAACCTCGTCGAACCGGTCGCGTGCTCGCTCTTCGAGTTCGGCCCGATCTTCCCCGCCCGACTCGAGGATCTCTTCCCGTTCGGTTTCGATCTCCTCGCGGGCCTCCTCGAGTCGCGTCTGGGCCGCCTCCTCGGCCTCCTGTTGTGCCTCACTCCGGATTCGGTCGGCCTCGCTTCGGGCCTCCTCGATGATCTTGTCGGCTTCGGCGCTGGCCTCCTCGACGATCTGGTCGGCCTCGCGCTCGGCGGCTTTCACTCGTTCGAGAACTTCGGGTCTCGCCATATTCGTCGTGTACATCATGCAAATCGGCGTATAAGGTGTTTGCGAAACCGGGACGTACCGTCCGGAAGCGGCGACGCGGCTCAGTCGATCGATTGGTTCACAGCCTCTTCAGGGACCTCGTGAGAGCCTTCGGGGAAATGGACGTCGCGCTGTGGGTACGGAATTTCGACGTCGTTCTCGCCGAATCGTCGGTAGATCTCCTGGTTTATCCGGTGAACCGCCCGGGGTTCACGCGCAGGATGTGGGATGAACCCGCGTAATTCGTATTCGAGACCGCTGTCGCCGAATTCCAGAAACCTGACCTCGTGGGAGGGGGTATCGATTACGAGGTCGAGGTCCTCGGCGACACTGTCGAGTATCGACTCCACCGTGTCGATGTCGGAGCCGTACGCGACCTGTACGGGAACCCGAACGCGCTTGTACCGCTGTGGCGCCGACTCGTTTACGACCTGCGAGGAGTTGAGCACGGAGTTCGGAACCGTCACCATCACCCGATCCCGGGTGAGGAGGGTCGTCGATCTGAGCCCGATGTCGACGACGGTGCCCCTCTCACCGGATTCGAGCACGATGAAATCACCCAGTTTGTAGGTGTCGTCGAAGTACAGCGCGATCCCTCCGATGAAGTTCGCGACAGCGTCCCTGGCGGCAAAGCCGATGACGATCCCGAGCACCCCCGCTGAGGCAAGAAGCGGCGTGACGTCGATCTGCCAGATCGACAACAGCGAGACGAACGCGATCGACACGACCGCGACCGACCAGATGTTTTTCAGCATCGGCGCGAACTCGTAGCTCTTGTCGCGATCCTTCAACTGGCTCAGCGATCGGTTTCCGATCCGGATCCCCGCCCGGGTCCACATCACGAGGATCACTGTCAGAATCACGTTCCGAACTCCGCCGACCGCCAGTTCCAGTTCGACGAGCGCGATGCTCTCGAGGACGCCCCACAGGAACACAGACACGTACAGCGGGAGGGTGATCTCCTCGAAGAAGACGGTTCTGAGTGATCCACCGTCCCCGATCGACCGGACGAGCCACTTCCCCGCGAGTTCGATGAGTTTCGCCGCGATGACCGCGCCCGCGAGGATCACGAGCACCTGGGCCCACGTGGGGAGTCCGGCGAGGAGTTCGAACTCCCCGGACGGCGTCGGCGTCTGTGCCGGTATTGGTACCGGTGGGGCGAACTGTGGGAATCCAGATCCAACCCCGGGATCAGTCACTGTCGCATCCATCCCCCCGCCAGGATAGCCAGCGTCACCCAGCACCTGCATACGGTCATATTCTGTAGAGACCACCGAAACAATTGCGCCTTCGACATCCCGACCGACGGCAGGAAGTTGTCATGTGGTTTGCAACTGTTCAGTTCCGCCCCGCGAGCATGAGGTTCATACGTGATGCCGACGTATCCCGGCGCGATGGCCACGGCTGGAACGGACGACCTCACCGAGCGATTCATCCAGTTTTACCGCAACTACTACCGCGAGCAGATCGGGCAGCTCGCCCAGCGATACCCCAACGAACAGCGGTCGCTGTACGTCGACTACGACGACCTGTACACGTTCGATCCCGACCTCGCGGAGGACTACCTGGCAAAGCCGGAACAGTTCCGCGAGTACGCCGAGGAGGCGCTGCGGCTGTACGACCTTCCGGCGGACGTGAGTCTCGGACAGGCTCACGTTCGGGTCGAGAACCTCCCGCGATCGAAAACGATCGACATTCGCGGGATCCGTGTCCAGGACGACCACATCGGCCGGATGATCGCCGTCCAGGGGATCGTCCGGAAGGCGACCGACGTCCGCCCGAAGATCACCGAAGCCGCCTTCGAGTGCCAGCGCTGCGGGACGATGACCTACATCCCCCAGTCGGATTCGGGCTTTCAGGAGCCCCACGAGTGTCAGGGCTGTGAGCGACAGGGTCCGTTCCGCGTCAACCACGACCAGTCGGAGTTCATCGACTCTCAGAAACTCCGCGTCCAGGAGTCCCCCGAGGGGCTGCGCGGCGGGGAGACGCCCCAGGCGATCGACGTCGACGTCGAAGACGACATCACTGGCCGGGTGACGCCCGGCGACCACGTCACTGTCGTCGGCGTGTTGCACATCGAGCAGATGACCGACGGCAACGAGAAGACACCCGTCTTCGATCTGTATATGGAGGGCGTCTCCATCTCGATCGAGGACGAGGAGTTCGAGGACATGGACATCACCCAGGACGACGTCCAGAACATCATCGAGCGATCGAGCGAGGACGACATCTACCAGCAGATGGTCGACTCGGTCGCGCCGTCGATTTACGGCTACGAACAGGAGAAGCTCGCGATGATCCTCCAGCTGTTCTCCGGCGTCACCAAACACCTCCCCGACGGCTCCCGCATCCGGGGGGACCTGCACATGCTGTTGATCGGAGATCCTGGTACCGGGAAATGCGTCGCCGGGGATACGATGGTGACGTTGGCGGACGGCCGACGGGTGCCGATACGCGAACTGGTCGAGGATAACCTCGACGACCCAACGCCGGTCGACGACGGAGTGTACGATTCAGTCGACATCGATGTCCCGTCGCTTCTCCCAAATGGGACAATCGGATCCGCGCGAGCGACGAGGGTGTGGAAGCGGGAATCATCCGATCGAATGTATCGAATCCGCACAGATTCCGGGCGGGAACTCGAGGTGACGTCGTCTCATCCGCTATTCGTCGACGTCGGGGACGCGTTCCGACCGATCGAAGCAGAAAACCTGACCGACGGACAGGTCATCGCGGCAGCTCCCGAAACCGACGGTCCAATCGGGCCAATTCGGGACGAAGACAGTTTGACGATAGCCACAACCGACGGTGGGACGGTGGACGGGCAAGGAAACCGGCCGTCCACGTCTCCGGCCGAAAACGAAATCGGCAGGGATCGGATCACGTCGATCGAACCCGTCGACACGGGCGACGAGTGGGTCTACGACCTGGAAATCGAAGGCACCCACAACTACCTCTCGAACGGGATCGTCTCACACAACTCTCAGCTACTCTCTTATATCCAAAACATCGCCCCGAGGTCGGTGTACACCTCGGGGAAGGGAAGCAGTTCGGCCGGGCTGTGCGTGACCGGTGACACAACTATTCACACAGCCGAGGGCTTCGTGCCGATCCGCGAACTCGCCGCGGAGCACCATCCGACTCCCGTAGACGCGGACACCGCTTCCGAAAGCGAACACGAAGTCTACAGCTTCGATCGCGGGAGCGGCGAGATAGAACTACGCGAGAGTTCACACGTCTGGCGAATGCCAGAGAAGCCGTGCCGACGGATCGAGACCGCGCACGGAAAGGAATTGGAAGCGTCGGTCAACACGCCCGTCCTCGTCTGTGACGAGAGGGGGCTCGAATGGCGCGAGATTTCCGAGATCGATGCTGGAGATCACGTAGCCGTACCGGAGTACGACGACGTCGACCGCTTTTCGCCTCCGGTTCGGGAGTTCTTCGCGTCCGCCAGAGAAAAACTCGAACCGACGGAAGAGGTTCTGGCAGGCTACGATTCTGATCCCCTCCAGACCGTTTCCCGGGAGACCGCCGAAGCCTCCCTTGTCTGGGACGAGGTTGTTTCAGCCGCCGACACCGGCCAGAAGGAGGTGTTCGACCTGACGGTTCCCGAGACGCACAATTTCGTCGGAAACGGGATCGTCACGCACAACACCGCCGCCGCCGTACGCGACGACTTCGGCGACGGCCAACAGTGGACCCTCGAGGCCGGTGCGCTCGTGCTCGCGGACAAGGGGATCGCAGCAGTCGACGAGTTGGACAAGATGCGGTGTGTGACCGGTGATACACGCGTCCGACTGGGGGATGGAGAAACCGTACCGATCCGCGAGATGGCAGCGAACGCGACTGAAACAGGAACCATCGAGGAACTCTCGAACGGGCGAACGATCCGGGACATCGAGTTCACTGCGTGGACGATGGACGAACGGGGGAGGATCGTCCGTCGACCCGTGACCGCGATCCACGAGTACGACGCACCCGACAGCCTCGTGCGAGTGGAACTGGGGACCGGCGAGTCGGTGACGGCAACGGCGGACCACCCGTTCTTCGTAGACGTCGAGGCCGGCAGGACCGAGAAAGCCGCCGGGGAACTGGACTGCGGCGACCGGGTTTACGTTCCCCGCGATGGCCGAGACGGATCCCCGGCGGCGACGGATGGGGGCGTCGGATCGGCGACGATCCCGACGAGGTCTCGAAGGGACGTCACGACGAGACGGGTAGCAGAAGTCGAGACTATCGATACGGTAACTGACGAGAAACGGGAGCCGAAGGTGTACGACCTCACCGTCGATGGGACGCACAACTTCGTCGCGAACGGGATCGTCGTCCACAACTCCGAGGACCGCTCCGCGATGCACGAAGCGCTGGAACAGCAGTCATACCACCCGGGTTCGGAGATCCTGCTTGCGGACGGTCGCCGAGTCGAGATCGGCGAGTTCGTCGACGAGAAGATGTCCGAGAGTCCCGATAGGGTCGTCGATGGGGTCGATTGCGAGATCCTTCCCGTCGACGGCGTCTCGGTCCACTCGACGGATCTCGAAACGAACGAGACGCGAAAGGTCCCCGTCGATCGAGTCAGCCGCCACGAAGCGCCCGAGGAGTTCGTCCGGGTGACGTTCTCGAACGGGCGGAGCGTCACCGTGACCCCCGAGCACCCCATGTTCGTTTCGAGAGATGGAGAGACGAAAACCGTCCCCGCATGTGACGTCGACGTCGACGAGTTCGTTCCGGCACCGCGGCAGTTGCCGAATTCGGCCGCGGCGGTCGAACTGGCGGAGGAGCCTCACGTCGGAAAGGAAAAGGACGTGACGTTGCCTGACGAGATGAGCCCGAAACTCGCGGAGTTCCTTGGATTCCTCGTCGCGGAGGGACACTCGTACGTGGGTCGCACCCACGAAATCGGGTTCTCGAACCAGGACCAGCGACTGCTCGATCGATTCGGAAAACTCGTCGACGACCTCTTCGGGATGTTGACTGCAGATCATACGAATGCGGCCGGTACGATTACGATGTCGTTGATTTCGACGAAGCTCTACCGATGGTTCGAGTCGAACTTTCCGGAGCTTTTGAACACTGCCAGGGACAAGCGAATCCCGGCGAAGGTGCTCGCGGCCTCACAGGAGGAAATCCGACGGTTCCTCGTGGGCGCGTTCGCCGGGGACGGCGGCGTCGAGAGCGAAGCGATGTCATTCTCGACGGCGTCCCCCGGGCTCGCCGAAGACTACGCGGACGCGCTCTCGAAGATTGGCGTCGCGTCTCGGATCCACCACGACACCGCTGAAGATTCCTGGAAGGTGTACGTCATGGGTGACTCCGTCGGTCGGTTCGTCGACGCCGTCGTGGAAACGGAAGACCATCGATACGATCAGGCTAGAGCCTTTGTCGATCGGAGCGAAGCGACCAGACGCCATCACGACGTCGTACCGACCAGCGCTGCCGAGGAGATCAGATCGCTCAGACGCCTACTCGGCCTCCGGCTCACGGGGCGGTTCAAGCCGATCCTCGACAACGGTTATGGAATCCAGACAGAAACGCTGCAGACGGAAATACAAACTCTCCGGGAACGAATCGCTACGATCGAAGCAGAACTCTCCGAGGCAGAAGACATCGGATCTGCTCGATCGGCGGTCGGTTGGTCCGGAAGACAACTCGCCGAACGAGTCGACGGTGTAACGACGAGTTCGATTCACTACGCCGAAAACGGAGGATACAGTAAGGAGCGACGACAGGATATCTTCGACGGTGCTAAGCGGGCTATAGAGGATGCGATAGCCGAAGCCGAACGGCGTATCGAGGAACTCCAGGACGGTTCCGACCTGCGGTATTACCGAATCACGGACGTCGAACGGATCTCGAACGAAGGCGAAAACGCCTGTGACTGGGTGTACGACGTCACCGTCGAACCGACGAACACGTTCGTCAGCAAGGGCGTCGTGCTTCACAATTCAATCAGCATCTCCAAGGCCGGAATAAATGCCACCCTCAAATCCCGGTGTTCGCTTCTGGGCGCCGCGAACCCCAAGTACGGCCGGTTCGACCAGTACGAACCCCTGGGCGAGCAGATCGATCTGGAGCCGGCGTTGATCTCGCGGTTCGACCTCATCTTCACCGTCACCGACCAGCCGGACCCCGACCACGACGCCCGGCTGGCGGATCACATCCTGACGACGAACTACGCCGGGGAGATGAACACTCAACGCGAGCGACTCGCGACCTCGGAGTTCACCGAGGCGGAGGTTCAGGAAGCCACCCAGGAGGTGGAGCCACTCTTGGACGCCGAGATGTTGCGCAAGTACATCGCCTACGCGAAGCGCAACTGCTTCCCGACGATGACCGACGAGGCACGGGAGGCGATCCGTGGCTTTTACGTCGATCTTCGCGCGCAGGGAGCAGACGAGGACGCCCCAGTCCCCGTGACCGCCCGGAAGCTGGAGGCGCTGGTGCGGCTCTCGGAGGCGAGCGCCCGCGTCCGGCTGTCCGACACCGTCGACAGCGAGGACGCCGAACGCGTGATCGACATCGTCGAATCCAGCCTCCAGGACATCGGTGTCGACCCCGAGACAGGTCAGTTCGACGCAGACGTGATCGAGACCGGCACCTCGAAGAGCCAGCGCGACCGGATCAAGAACCTCAAAGGGCTGATCGAGGAGCTCGAAGACGAGTTCGAGGAGGGCGCGCCGATCGAAGAGGTAATCGAGCGGGCCGACGAGGTGGGGATGGACCCCACCAAGGCGGAAGACGAGATCGAGAAGCTCCGCCGGAAGGGAGAGGTGTACGAACCGCGGCAGAACCACCTCCGGACCACGTGACGATGGATCGGATCTCCGCGCTCCGGAACGTCGAGGAGGCACTGTGTGCGTTCGAAGCGGGCGAGACGGATCTCGCGACGACCGAAGAGCGCGTGGTCGGCGTCCTCCGGACGTATGCGACCGATTTCGAGGGCGAAAAGGCGCTGTTCCGGGCGACCGCTCCCGACGCCGCCGCTGACGCCGTGGTCGTCGCCCCCTCCGCTCCCGCGGCGGCCGAACGGATCGTTGCCCTCCGGGATCTCGACTGTGACCGCGACGAGGTCGACCTCGAACGAGTTTGATATATTTCTCTGCTGTTGTTATTGTATCTATTCTCGAAAGATATATTTGAATAGTAGATACTGTCGAATATATGCTGTTCGTGGCGACGTATTCGCGGGAGGCTCGGACGACGCTGCGGAACGTTTGTCGGTCACACGAAAACGCCGTCGTCCGCCGATTCGGGCGGGTAGCTCTGCTTTCGGAGACGGCGTTTTCAGTGTTTCTGGCGCTGCGGATGCGGTACAAACACGGTGACGACGTCCAGATCGAGCGAACCGAACCGTTCAACGAGTTCGCGGGTGTTCCCGAGCGGATTCGAACGGCGGCCCGAGCCTACGAGGAACGGGCGAAACCGAGCACGCCGTACGCCAAGTTCGCCGCCGGCACCGATTATCCGGATCCCGACGAGCTCCGGGGGCGGGAGCTGTGAACCGACTACGGGAGTGTTCCGCCGGAAAACGGGGACGAGATCTACGCGGTTTCGCGATATCGCCGGCCGCCGCTCACGCCGCGATCCGGGACGGAACGCGGATCGACGAACCGGCTGCCGCTTCTCGACCAGAGCGGGACGCAAGCGAGCGACGTCCGGACGAACCCGACGCATACGACGTGCTCGGGCCGATCGGAAAATCCGAGACGACCGTCCGTCGGCTGGTGGCCGCCGCGGCACGGACCCGCGGGGCAACGACATCCCACGACGACGTGATCCGGGATCTCGAAGCGGAGCTGGCGTCGATCGAGGTGCCGAAGCCCGAAAGGGAGATCGAAGCGGCAAAACGAAAGGTCGTCGACGCGACGAAGAACGAGGCGGAGCTGCGAGAGCGGATCGCGTCGCTTCGCGGCCGGCTTCGAACGGAACGGGAGCTCGGCGAGCCAACCGAGGAGACGGCCGAGGCGCTCGAAGCGGCGGTCGCGGAGCTGTCAGAGGTGTCGACCGACCGGATCGCGGCCGACCAGGCGCTCGAGGCGGCAAAGCGGGATGCTCGAAACGCCCGGAGCGTTCGGGATCGTCGGATGAAACTGCAGGACCGACTCGAGAACCGGCGCCGGGAGGCGAGGGCCGCCCTCGTAGACGCGTTGTTTGACGAGTTCGAGGCGATCCGGGAACGCGTTGGATCGCTCGTCGACGAGGATTCGGACGGGGCGATCGGATCGAAGTTCGGAGGGACAGCATCACAGCTCGCCGCCGTCGCGCTCGCGGATCTCGAGGTGCCGATCGTGGTCGACGCCCACGAGACCGACATCGACGACGCCGGGCGGGTGGCCCGCATCCTGGAGGTCGACGTCTGGCTCTGCGAGGAATGATTCAAACCGGAAGAGGAAGCACTCGTCGGCGTGAACCTGGAGCACGACGTCGAACGACGGGACGGGGTGACGTTCGTAACGGCGAGCGTGCACAACCCCGCACCCGTGATACGGCACGCCAGACTGGAAAACCGGCTCGGCGGTACCGTGTTGCCGCCACGGAAAAACGGCGTTCCGAAGCGTGGCTGGGACGAAACGGGAGTCACGATCACGGTTCCCGCCGGAAAGACGATCGGGATCGGATACGCCTGTTCCTCGCCGCCGGAGGATCCTGCCGTCGAAATCGAGTCCACCGGCCGAGGGCCAGCTCCGGAGGACGACACGGAATCCCGCGCGAGACGCTCTCTCGGAACGTTTCGGCCGCCCCGAATGGCCGTCACCGAACCGGAGACGACTGGAGCAGGCGAATCGGTCGCGGAGAGCCGGAACGACCCACCGGAGCATAGCGACGACATCGATCGGGCGGTCCGACGGATCGAGCTCGGAGAACGGCTGGAAACGACGGGCGTCGAAGGGGCAGCAGACGTACTGGAGGAACTCGCAGAGACAGCTCTCGTCGGGGACGAAACGGCTCCCGTCGGCCATACAGGAATCGAAATCGCGAGAGTGCTCGACAGGGCACTGGAGGAGGACGCCGAGATCCTCGAGGGGTACGCATCGCGGCTCCGTTCGAGAGCAGATCGGCTGCGTCGAGCCGCAGAGCAGGCCCTGGAGGACGCAGCCCGGGCACAGTCGCGAGCCGACCGGGCACGATCTGTCGAACTTCCGGTCGACACACTGGAGCGGTTCGCGTGATCCTCGCGGTCGCTGGCGGGAAGGGCGGCGTCGGCAAGACGACGGTCGCGTACAACCTCGCTGCCGCGCTCGACGCCGTCGCCGTCGATGCGGATCTCGGGATGGCCGACCTCCCGGCGGGCCGGGGACCGGACCTCCACGACGCGCTCGCCGGGCGCGCGGCACCGACCGAGTGTGTCCACGAGGGACCGGTCACGCTCGTCCCCTGTGGCCGATCGCTTTCCGGTGCGCGGGCGTCGGATCTGAGCCGACTGCGGGACGTGCTCGAAACGCTCGAACGAGAACGGGGGACGCTCGTGGTCGACTGTCCGGCGGGACTGCGCACCGACGTGGGCGTTCCACTGGCGCTTGCGGACGCGTGTCTGCTCGTCGTCTCACCCCAGCCGTTCGCGCTCGCGAACGCCGTTCGGACCCGCGAGCTCGCACGGGAGCTCGATGCCGGACTGGTCGGCGCGGCGTGCAACCGTGTCGTGGATCCACCGCCGACGGAGTCGATGGCGTCGGCGCTGGGCGGGCCGGTGACGCCGGTACCAGCGGATCCGCGACTGGGGCGGTCGGTCCGTACGGAGACGCCGATCACCGACTCCGCGCCGAAAAGTACGGCCGCCGAACGGATCCGAGAACTCGCGAGAGCGGCAGACTCCTGTCGGTGAAAACCGTCCGGATCGAAAACGGGTCAGCGAAGGAAGATCACTATCGGAGTTCCGTCGCGTCGCTCATCGTCCCCGCGAGCGCGTCCCGCTTTTCGACCGCGGGATCTCGACCGCGGCCGGCGGTCGCGACCGCGTCCACCAGCTCCGGAATCGGATCGTGGGTTTCGACGTACGTTGCCAGCGCGAACTCGGCCTCGTCGGCACCGGAAAGTGACTGTGCCTCGCTCCGGGAGAGTTCGCCGTCGAGCCAGTCCCGGACGATCCGGCGTTTCGTCGGCGCCAGCGGACAGATCCCCGAGACGCCACACCGGTGGAGCGCCTTCGCGGCCGTCATCGGCGCGACCGCCGCCTCGCGTGCGCTCTCCCCGACGCTCGTGCCGCATTCGTACGACTCGAGTACTGTGGCGGCGGCGCTTGCGGTACAGGGAAGCTCGTCGGCGTGCGGTTCGATCCGCTCTCGCAACGTCGCTTCCGTCCCGTCGACGGTCGCGACGCCATGACTCTCCGCCTCGCGCTGGCTCGTCGTCACCTCCAGTCCCGATGCGATGTCCGACAGCGTCACGTGAACGACTGTCTGCTCATCCCAGTTAAATATCCGTATTCGTCACGAAGATCTCCGGTTCGCCCTCCGAACACACCGGTAACCGGTAGGTTCGACGCGGTAGTTCCGGGGTTCTCGTCGCCGTTCGTCCCCCGTTTAAGTAAACCATCGCGACCAACCTTCACGTATGAGCCAGGCACGAGCCGCTGGTTGCCCGGAATGTGACGGTCAATTGCACGCCGACGGCGACGAGACGATCTGTTCGAACTGTGGACTGGTCGTCGACGCCGACCGCATCGATCGCGGCCCCGAGTGGCGCTCGTTCGCGGACGATGACACGAACCCCGAGCGCACCGGCGCGCCGCTGACCCGGTCGCGTCACGACCGGGGGCTCTCGACCGAGATCGGTCACACCCGGGTCAAGGGACGCAAGCGCCGCAAGTTTGCCCGTCTCCGCCGGCAGCACGACCGGACCAAGATCCGATCGAAGCGGGAACGGAACCAGGTGTACGGCTTCACGGAGATCCGGCGAATGACGGACGTGCTGGGGTTGCCCGAGCACGTGCGCGATCAGGCGTGTACCCTCTTCGACTCCGCACAAGGGGAGTCGCTGCTCCGTGGCCGGTCGATCGAGGGGTTCGCCTCGGCGTGTCTGTACGCGGCGTGTCGGGTCGCCGGACTCGCCAGGACCGTAGAGGAAGTCGTCGACGTCGCCAAAGCAACACCGAACGAGCACGAGGCGGCCTACGACGCGATGAACCGCGAACTCGGCCTTCCGGTCGGTCCGGTTCCGCCGGCGGAGTATCTCCCCCGGTTCGCGTCACAGCTGGACGTCGGGCCCGAAATCGAACGGCGAGCCCGGAAGCTGGCCGATCGCGCACGCGAGAACGGAGTCGACGTCGGGCGCGATCCCAGCGGCGTCGCCGCCGCCTGTCTGTACACCGCCGCACACGTGCACGGATCGTCGGATCTCACACAGCGGGCGGCAGCCGACGTCGCCGACGTGACGCCGGTGACGATCCGGAACACGTTCCACGACCTCCTGGAGTGAGCGTTCTGGGTGGACTCCGGAACCGAAGTAGTGACGATTCGTTCAGGAGCCGTCCGTCGCGTTCGGTCCCACGCGATCCGTGACGGCGGCAGCCACACGGTCGCGCACGCTCTCGGGCTCGAACGCGATCGAAAGGGTAACGCCGATCGTCGATTCGGCGAGTTCGACGAGCGCCTCTCCGTAGCGGTCGTCCTCGAGACAGGACGGGGCGTCGTGCGGAGACGGATCGGTCCCGGGAAGCGACAGATTCATCGTCGAAGAATTAACGAACGACGAACTCTCGGTCGACGAACTCTCGGTCGACGAACTCTCGGTCGACGAACCCGCGACCGGCAGCTCCCCGCCAACGCCGACGGCGGCGTCGACCGGAACGTCGAGATCCGCCAGCCGATCGCGAAGGCGGACGAGGGAATCGGTTCCGTGGTCGTCGGCCGGCGTCACCGCGACGACCGTGTCTGCGGCCGACACCGCCGCAATCGCCTGGTTCGACGCCACCGGCGGCACGTCGACGATCGCGTGATCGAACGCGTCAGCCGCGCCAGCGAGCAGCTCCTCGAACCGCTCTGCGGCCGCGGGCGTCTTCGCACGCGCCAGCCGTTCGAACGGGGCGTAGGCCGGGAGCAGTTCGACGCTGCCGAACGAGTGCTGTGCCTCGTCGTCGAGGGGAGCGTCGGCCAGTTCGACGGTCGCCGAGCGAACCGGCACGTTCGTCTCGTCGGTGACGAGGGCGGTCACGTCGGGGGCGATCCGTCCGGCGACGTACTCCGAGAGCCCCTGGGTGGCGAACGCCGCGTCGACCACGACCGCCGACCGACCACCCCGTGCCAGTGTCGTTGCCAGCTCGACACTCGTCCGCGTCGTCCCTGCACCACCCGTCGCCCCGACGAGCGCCACGAGCGATCCGTCTCCGTCGTCGGTGTCCGTCATGCGTTTATTTCAAAATCTTTTAGATTAAAAATCTTCTTTTATATGTTGGAAACTGTTCGAGTGGATCAAGTCCGCTACGGTCAGTGTGACCGCCCGATTCACTTCCGGTCCGCTGGCGATGGCTTTTAAGCTATGACGCACCAACCACCGTGTGCCTCCCATTGAAAACGAAGTGGAGGCGGGATACCCTATGACAGAGTTGCGGCAACACGCAGCGGAGATAGCCGAACAGTTCTCGGATCACCTGGACGTGGACGTAGACGAGGTCGAAGAGCGGCTCGACAACCTCGTGAGCGAATACCGCGTGCCGGTCGACGAAGCACGGCGCAGCGTCTACAACAGTTACCTCGACGAAGCAGGGCTCGAACGCGACGACGTCACCAGTCGCGGCGGGAGCCAGCAGATGCAGACAAGCGACATCGAGGAGGACGAACAGTGGGTCGACCTACGAGTGAAGGTCGTCGACCTGTGGGAGCCCAGAAGCGATTCGATCGCGCAGGTCGGGCTCCTGGGCGACGAGTCGGGGACGATCAAGTTCGTCGCCTTCGAAACCTCCGACCTCGACCACCTCGAGGAGGGGAAGACGTACGCGCTCTCGAACGTCGTCACCGACGAGTACCAGGGGCGCTACTCGGTGAAGCTCAACCGCACGACCGAGATCACCGAACTCGACGAGGAGATCGAGGTCGGCGACGACGCAGAAACCGTCGAAGGCGCGCTCGTGGACATCCAGTCCGGCTCGGGCCTGATAAAGCGGTGCCCGGAGGACAGCTGTACGCGCGTGCTTCAGAACGGCCGATGTTCCGAGCACGGCGACGTCGAAGGCGAGTTCGACCTCCGGATCAAGGGCGTCCTCGACGACGGCGTCGAGACCCAGGAGGTCATCTTCGACAAGGAGGCCACCGAGGAGCTCACCGGGATCGCCCTCGAGGAGGCCAAGGAGATGGCAATGGACGCGCTGGACACGACCGTCGTCGCCGACGAGATGGCCGGGCGAGTGCTCGGTCAGTACTACCGGGTGAGTGGACCGCTGCTCGGCCGGTATCTCCTCGTCGACGAACAGGAATCGCCGGGGGCAGTCGACCCCGAACAGGCGCTCGTGAGGGCGCGATCGCTTTGAGGTGAACACGATGAGTCAAAGCCAAACGACACCCACGCGAGAGGTCGCCCGGCGCGTCTTCGCAGGAGAGTTCAACGACGCCGGTTACACGTTCAAGGAATCCGAGGACGAGCGCGCGCCCGTCTACCTGCTGCTCCCGACGGGAGAGCAGGCGAACCGGGTGTTCCTGGTCGGCACCCTCACCGAGAAGGAAGACGTCGGCGAGGACAACGAGTACTGGCGCGGTCGCATCGTCGATCCGACGGGGACGTTCTTCGTCTACGCCGGACAGTACCAGCCGGAGGCGGCAAGCGTCCTCCGGGATCTGGAGCCGCCGGCGTACGTCTCGGTGGTCGGCAAACCGCGCACGTTCGAAACCGACGACGGCACCGTCAACGTCTCCGTCCGCCCGGAGGCGATCACCGAGGTCGACGCCGAGACCCGCGACCGGTGGGTCGTCGAGACCGCCGAACGGACGATCGACCGCATCGCCGCCTTCGACGATGAGGGCAACGAATACGCCCGGATGGCCCGCGAGGAGTACGACCTCCCAGTCGAGGAGTACAGGGACGCCGCCATCGCGGCGCTCGAGAGCCTCGAGGAAACCGAGGGGTCGGACGAACTCGACTCCGAGCCGACGGCGGACGCAGGGGTATAGCGCCTCCTGACGGACGGACCTAATCGGACTCCACAGCCGTTTCGCGAACGACCTCGTCCAAGAGCCCCTCCGCGATCAGCGAGGCGACCGCCTCGAGGTCGCCGTCGAGCCGACGGTCGCCCGAAAGCGGCGGGACGACGTCCCGAACGAGCTGTCGGACGGATTCGGTTCCATCCCCCAGCGACAGCTCCGGGTCGAGGTACTCGGTCGCTTCGACGCCACACAGGAGCTCGGTGGCGACGACCCGCCGGGCGCGATCGAGGGTCCGCCGGGCTCCGAGTGCGGCGGTCGCACCCATGGAGACGTGATCCTCCTGGTTGCCCGAGACGGGGACGTTGTCCGTCGCGGCGCGGCCGACGTTTCGACACTCGTTGACGAGCGACGCGGCGGTGTACTGTGCGATCATCAGCCCGGATTCGACGCCCGGCTCGCGCGCGAGAAACGGCGGGAGGTACGGCTCCTGGAGCGCCGGGTTGAGAAGCCGGTCGACGCGGCGTTCCGAGATCGACGCGAGTTCCGTGAGCGCGCCGACCGCGTAGTCCAGCGGCAAGGCCAGCGGTTCCCCGTGGAAATTGCCGGCGGAGACCACCGCGGCCCGCCCGGTTCCGGACGCCCGGTCGTCGACCATCTCGCGGGGGAACACCAGCGGGTTGTCGGTCGCGCTGTCGAGTTCGACCTCGACGGCGTCCCGGAGGTGGGAGACGGCGTCGCGAACGGCGCCGTGAACCTGCGGGAGACACCGGATCGAGTAGGCGTCCTGCACCCGGTCGCAGTTCCGGTGGGATTCGACCACCTCCGATTCGACAGTGAGCTGTCGGACCACGCGGGCGCTTTCGGCACTACCGGGGTGAGGCCGGGCGTCGTGGACCGCCGGCGCACAGGAGGCGGTCGTTCCCATCGTCACCTCCGTCGTGAGCGCCCCCGCCGCGTCGGCCGCCCGGCAGAGCCGCTCGGCGTCGTGGACGAAAAGCGCCGCCAATCCGAGAGTGAGCTGTGTCCCGTTTATCAGTGCCAACCCCTCTTTCGCTCGCAACGAGAGCGGCTCGAGTCCCGCAGTGGCAAGCGCCTCGTCGCCGGGGAGTCGTCGTGTCCCGTCAGCGCTGCCGTCGATGTCGACGTCGGCCTCACCTTCTCCCACGAGTACGAGCGCAAGATGGGCCAGCGGTGCGAGGTCGCCGGACGCTCCGAGGCTCCCCCGCGACGGGACCACCGGATGGACGCCTTCGTTCAGGAGGGCCGCGAGCGCGTCGACGACGTCGATCCGCACCCCGGAGTAACCGGAAAGAAGCGCGTTCAGCCTTGTGAGAAGCATCGCCCGGACTTCCTCGCGATCGAGTTCGCGTCCGGTACCGGCGGCGTGGCTCCGCAGGAGGTTCGACTGGAGTTCCTCGAGCCGTTCCGGTGGGATCCGTTGGTCCACGAGTTCGCCGAAGCCGGTGTTTACCCCGTAAACAGGATCGCCGACCGAAACGACGTCCTCGACCCGCGTTCGTGCCTCCCGGACGGCCTCCCGGGCGGCGGGAGCGATCGAAACTGGCTCCCCGTGCCGGGCCACCGCAACGACGTCGGCAACTTCGAGGGAGTCGCCGTCGAGTGCGACAGTCATGTGTCCTGCATGAGACCATGTCGCAAAGGGTATTCGGGTCGAAAAACGGCGAGCGTCTGACAAACCGTTAAGTAATCGGGGCGTAGAGTGGGTAATACGATGGGCAACAAGAACAAGACCATCTCGTTTCGCGTCAACGAGGACGCGTTCGAGACGCTCCGCGAGATCGCCGAGGAGCGCGACATCTCTCTGTCGGCGGTGTTCCGCGACTACGTGGACACCCTCGTTGCCCACGGCGGCCAGGTTCGAGTGGTCCCGGAACACGAGCTCGAGAACATGGACGGCGAGGAGTCGTTCCCGCCGAAAGTCGAGGTGCCGAAAAGCTTCATCCGGGAGCACGAGCGCCTCGAACTCGAGGCCGAACACCTCCGCGAGCAGCTCGAGGAGCACAAACGGTACGTGAACTACCTCCGCGAACAGCTCGAGGACGAAGAGGAGGACGTCATCCAGCTGGAGGACCTCGACGGGGAACCGGACGAGCCGTCGTTCAGGCTCGGGTGAGTGCCTGCCGCGCCTCGCGAGCCTTCCGTTCCATCTCGTCGTTTCCCTCGACCGCCGAAAGCGACTCGACCGCCTCGAGCCGCCGGACCGCGCTGTCCAGAAACGACAACACGTCGCCCGGATACGCGTACACCATGTACTCTGCGGTCATCGTGTCGACGATCTCGTCGGGACCCATCCCCTGGGCCCGCAGTTCGAGCAGGTACCGGATGAACTTCCGTTCCGGGCAGCCGCAGTACGGGTTGTTCTCGCAGTCGCAATCGAGGAAGTCCTCGGCGAAGTCGAGCACCCGCTCCCGGGTGGCCTCGTCGAGGTCGGCCAACCCGTCGCCGGTGAACAGCAGATCCAGCGTCGCTCCCGCGAACGCTCCCTTCGGCAGATTCGTCTCCAGCTGCGAGGCGAGCTGTCTGTGGTTCTTGACGTAGATCTTGTCGGTGATAGCCACTGCTGTCGTCCGATACGCGATCGAGCGGTAAAAGCGAGGCGTCTCGCGCGCCCGTGGCGACTCACCAGGCGAGGAGAACCCCGAACCCGACGGCGGCGATCGCCCCGGCGAGCGTGGCGGCGAAGTTGACCGCCTGGTTGCCGAGCAGGTCGCCCTCGACTGCGGCACCGAGCAGAGAGTCGACGGTCATCCCGACGAACCCCGCAGCGAGCACGATTCCGGCCCCGATAATCGGTTGGAATCCGAGCGGCATGGAGGCCGCCGCGATCGCGGCAACGATGGCCGCCCCGGCCAGGCCCGCAAACTCCCCCTGCCAGGTGATCGCACCGTCGGTTCCCGGTTCGACCGGTTCCAGCGTCGTCACCAGCCGCGGATCGTCGTACAGCCCGCCGATTTCAGAGGAGAGCGTGTCCCCCAGTGCCGTCGCCACCGACCCCGCAAACGCGAGCGCCAGCGGCCAGGCGGGAACGTCGCCGTGTGCAGTGGCGGCGAACCCGAGGACGGCCGCGAGCGCGACCGCAGAGTTCGCGAGCACGTTCCCGGTGCCACGGGCCCCCTCGTTCTCCTCGGCGACGCCGCGGGCTTTCTTCTCCTCGTAGCGGTACTTCGAGGAGAGCCCGCCGATCGCGAAGAACGCCATGAGCGCGAGGAACCAGCCGACGCCGCCGAGTACGACCGCGAGCAGCCCGAGCAGCACGCCGGTGAGCATGCCCGGAACGGAGGCAGTCCCCAGGGCATACGAGACGTACCCGAGCACGACGGTGATCGCGAGTCCGGCTCCGACCAGTATCGGGGACACCGCGAGCACGAGTTCGGCGAACAGCCAGAGGACGAGGCCCACCGAGAGCATCACCAGCGGATCGTCCCGCGGGAACAACATGGATCGCAACAACGCGGCGACCAGCGCCGCGACTGCAGCGAGGAAAGCGAAAAGCGAGAGGTCGACCCGCCCCGGAAGCTGCGTGGCGACGATCGCCTGGGCGGCCGTCGCCGCAAGAAAGCCCGCCGCAACGAACCCGGCGACCTCGAGAAACTCCTCGGTGGAGAGTTCGGCGACCAGCGCGCGGCCGAGGTTGCCGAACCCGACGACGACCACAGCGGCGGCGAAGACGCTCTCGGACATCGGAACAGTCGGGATCGTCGCAAACACCGCCAGTCCCGCTGCCGCGAGCGAAAAGCCGGCCAGCCCGTACAGGCGACCCTCCTGTCGATCGCTCGGGCGGGCGAACAGCTCGAAAAGGGGGCCGTCGTCGACGACGAACGCCGCAAGTACCGCAATAGCCGCGAAGGGGACAGCGGCCGCCTGTCCGAGTTCGGGGGCCGCGAGTGCGAGCGACGAAACCGCAGCGAATCCCCCGGCACGGCGGAGCCTGTTCGTCACGTCACGAGGTATCCCCGACGCGCACTTAACGCTCCCGACATCGCCCCCGAAACGGCGTCCTTTTTGATCCACACCCCGTGGAGGGCGACGTGGGGCTGTACGATCGGTACCTCGCCGTCCGCCACCGGCTACACGATGCGGAGCCGCCGCGCCACGTCGCCGTCGCGATCACCGAGCGCGACCTGCTGGAACAGGGCGCGTACGACACGCTCGAGTCGTTTCTCGGCTGGGCGTTCGAGTACGGCGGCCAGCAGGTGACGATTACGGTAAGCGTGCTCGACGAGGTCGTGGTGCCGACCCTGGAACGGGAACTTCGCGACGTCGACGCTCCGCGTCCGGTCGCAGTCAGGACGCCCGAGTCTACGGAGCCCGCGAACGCGCCGATCACGGTCAACATCGGTCTCGGCGGGAAACAGGAGTTCGCTCGGGCGGTGCGCGAGATCGGCGCCGACGTGGAGGCTGGAACGCTGGATCCGGACAGTATCGACGAGGCGGACGTGAGCGAACGGCTGGTCTTCCCCGACGAGCCGGACCTGCTCATCAAAACCGGCGCCGAGCGACTTTCGGACTTTCTGATCTGGCAGTCCGTCTACGCGGAGCTGTACTTCACCGACGTGAACTGGCGGGACTTCCGGAAGCGGGACTATCTCCGGGCACTTCTGGATTTTCAGAACCGCCAGCGTCGGTTCGGACGGTGAGAAACGCCGACAGGTCGACGTCGGCCCCGCCGACACTCCCGTCGTCCAGTTCGGGGAGCGTTTCGTGTGGTCGGTTCACGACGAGGTCTCCGGCCCGGGAGCGCCCGATTCCCGGTATCGCCGTGAGTTCGTCCATCGAAGCCGCGTTGACGTCCAGCGGGAAGGGGATCCCCGTCACCGACCGGTAGCCGTGGTCCACGATCGCGACGTCGACGCTGTCCCCGAGCTGTCGTTCGCCCGGCAACCCGACGAGCAGCGGGTACGTACCGAGTTGCCGGCCGAACGTCTTCCCGTCGCGATGGTACTCGAGGTGGACGTCCGGCAACACCGTCCCCGGCGGGGCAACGCGCCGCAGCATCGGTCGATCGATCGTCTCCCGAACCTCCTGTTTGTACTGTTTGAACTGCTTTTTGTGGTCGCGGGCGATGTCAGCGCCGACGTCGGACATCTCCGTCCCCTCGAAGGACATCACCTGCCGAATGTTGATCCGCCGAACCATCAGCCCCTCCTCGAGGACCCGCTCGAGGAACCGTCTGTTGTGTTCGAACGTCTCCTCGCGTTCGCCCTGGAGCCCGTGGACCAGGTTTATGCCCGGAAGAAGTTTCGGGAGATTCTGGCCCGGGGCGGGATCTGTCGACGGGCCGTACCGCCGACCGTCACCGTCCGGATCGCCGGTCTCCGGCCCCGAATCGTCGCCGGGACGCCATCCGCCGACCTCGTTGACGACCCGTACCGCCTCGAGACACTCCTCGGCAGTGACGAGTAGATTGTTCTCCTCTTGCACCACCGGGTCGGCGGATTCGAGGCCGAACGCGGCGGTGTCCCCCGGCGTGTTGTGTTCGGCGATGATGCGGATCGCCTCCCGGGAGCGCTCGGGGTACTCGACGATCGTCACCGGGTTCATGTTGTCGAGATGCAGCGTGCCGAGGTCCGGGACCGCCTCGCGGATCCCACCGTACAGCCGGGACAGCGCCCCGGGATTGGGGGCCTCGCCGTCGCCGCCGAACGCGAGGATGTCCGCCTGCCGCCCGAGCCGGAAGTGTCGGACGCCGGCGTCGGCGAGTGCCCGGACTTCCTCGACGACGGACTCCGGCGTCCGGAAGGACGGGTTGCCGTACAGTGGCTCGGTACAGAACGAACACCGGTAGGCACAGCCGCGGGAGGTTTCCAACTCTGCGATCAGGTAGTCGGGATGGTTCGGATGCCCCTCGACGACGAACGCGCCGGCCGCTGCCCACCGGTCGAGTTCGTCGTTGTCGCGCATTCGGTCGTTGAACCCCTCCAGGTCGTTCGCGACGAGATCGTGGGCGGCCGCCTCGACGTCACCTTTCGCGACGAAATCGAAATCCAGATCCTCGCGGCGGGTTTCCTGTGCGCCGGCGTTCTCCTCGCCGACGCCGAACCGGACCGGCCCCCCGAGGAGGGTCGTCCCGCGGGCGGTCCACGCGAGTTCCCGGACCTCTTCGGGTTCGGCGGGCGTGCCGCCGACGTACTTCCCGGGGACGGTCATCCCGCCGACGTACACCAGGAGGTCGGCCCCCGCTACGTCCCGCCACCGGTTCCTGTCGTCCCGGAGCGCATCGATCGTGTGATAGGTGACGTCGCCGGGAGCGACGCCGGCGTCGACCAGCGCCCCCGCCGTGAACCGGGGATACGTCGAAATGTACGGCGGGACGCCGAAGTGTGCCGGTTCGTCGACGTAGCCGTCGACGATAGTGACTTCGAGATCCGAATCCGCCATGTAACGGTATATACCGGCTGGAGACGGTAAAATCGATCGGTAGGGTAGCGTGGCAACGTGAGCAACGACCGAGAAACAGAACAACTGTTATGCTGCTCCCGAAACGAGTAACGTACTGTTATGGGTTACTGGAAACGGCTTCTCGATGTCGATCTGACAACTGGAGAACACCGGACAGTAGAACTGTCCGACGACTACGTCCAGAAGTATCTCGGTGGATCTGGATTCACCACCCGGATTCTCTACGACGAGGTCGGTCCAGAGGTCGATCCACTGGATCCCGAAAACGTGCTCGCGATCGCACCGGGGCTGCTGGTCGGCCCGTCGGTTCCGACGGGGTCGAAGACGACGTTCGGATTCAAGTCTCCGCTCACCGGCGGATACGGCAAGTCGATCGTGGGAGCGAAGATGGGCGACCAGCTCAAACGGGCCGGCTACGACGCGCTGATCGTGCGGGGCGCCTGCGAGGAGCCGTCGACGCTCGTCATCGAGGACGACGACGTCCGCGTCGAGTCCGCCGAGGACCTGTGGGGGCTCGACACCTGGGAGACCGGAGAGAAGCTCAAGGAGACGTACGGCTCCGGCTTCCGGACGGCAGTCATCGGACCGGCCGGGGAAAACGAGTCCCGGATCTCGATGATCGAATGCGAAGACCGGCAGGCGGGTCGCGGCGGACCCGGCGCCGTGATGGGCTCGAAGCGCCTGAAGGGGATCGCGGTCAAGGGGACGAAGGACATCCCTGTCGCCCGTCCCGAGGAACTGGAGGAGCTCAACAAGAAGTGGCGTCTGGAGACGACCGGGCGGGGCGGCACCGACATCACCGGAACCGGGAACCCCACAGTCGACGTCCAGTACGGTACCGGCGAGGCGTTCGACGCGAAAAACACCGCGCTCGGCATCTTCCCGACGCGGAACTGGCAGTCCGGCTTCTTCAAGCGGGCGTACGACAAACTCGAAGATCCCGAGGAGGATCGCGTGTCGCTCGATCCGCGATACTGGACCGAGGAGTACGTCGACACCAAGCGACCGTGTCCGTACTGTACGAAACCGTGCAGCCAGTTCTTCGAGGCCGAAGACACGAAGTACGGCGACATCGCCGTCGACGGCCCGGAGTACGAGACTCAGTACGCGCTGGGCGGAAACGTCGAGGTCGACGACATCGAGGCGGTCGCGAAGGCAAACGAGATCTGCGACCGGCTCGGATTGGACACGATCGACGCCGGCAACGCGATCGCGTGGGCGATGGAGGCAGCCGAAAAGGACATAATCGACGTCGGAGACGAGGACGTCGACCTCGAGTTCGGGAACGCCGACGCGCTGCTGGAGCTGTTGCGTCGGATGGCCAGCGGCGAGGGCGAACTCGGACAGCTGCTGATGGACGGTCACGTCCGGGCCGCACAGCGGGCCGGCGCCGGCGAGGAGTTCGCCGTCCACGTGAAAAACCAGGCTCCCGCCGGGTTCGAGGCACGCGGAATCAAGGGAATGGCGCTGGCGTTCGGGGTCTCACCCCGCGGTGCCGACCACCTCACGTCCTGTCTGTACGCCCTCGAGATGGGCGGGGACTTCTGGGACTTCGAGAACTACGATCGCACGAAGATGGAGGGCAAGGCGATCGCACTCAAGGAGATGGAAGACCTGATGGCGGTCTACGACATCACCGGCGTCTGCAAGTTCACCCGCGGCATCACTCTCTCGGAGGGTGTCCGTGAGTTGGTCAACGCGATGACCGGCTTCGACCTCTCCCGGTCGGAGTTCCTCACCGCGGGCGAGCGGATGTACAACCTCTCGAAGGCGTACAACGTGCGGGAAGGATTCAGTCGCGAGGACGATCGCCTCCCCCCGCGGTTCACCGAGACGGTCCCGGACGGGCCAAGTCAGGGCGCATTCATCGACGAAGCGGAGTACGAACGGGAACTCGATCGGTACTACGCCGTCCGCGGGTGGGACACCCAGGGCGTCCCGCTCCGGGAGACGCTCTCCCAACTGGATATCCCCGACGTCGGCGAGGAGATCGGCGTCACCAACGAGATGGCCGTCTGAGCGCTGTCGGGATCGGACGCCAAACGTAACGTCATGGACGTGTCGATCGGCGGGCCGCTTCGGGCCGGACTCGTGCTGTACGCAACTGGGGAGTATCACGCTGCACACGACCCCTGGGAGGAGGTCTGGCTGGAACTCGAGACCGGAACCGACGACGAGAAGCTGTTTCACGGATTGATACAGTTGACTGCGGCGATACACCACGCCCGAAACCGCAACTGGAGTGGTGCGGTGGGGCTAGCCGAGAGCGGTCGCGAGTATCTCGACGACCTTCCGAACCGGTATCGCGGCGTGGCCGTCGGAGACGCCGTCGCGTTCCTGAACGCGCTCGCACGCGATCCCGAGCGGATCGAGCGGGGACCCCCGGATCCGATCTCGTACCGGGAAGACGTTCTCGAGGTGACGGATCTCCCATTCGAGGAACTCGTACCGGCGGTCGACGCGCTGGCCGAGGAGTACGAGACCTACGAGGGAGACATACTGGCCGAGGCAATCGAAGTCGCCCGGGAAGAACAGGCGGATGGCCGCGCGGCGATCACGACGCTGCTTTTCGATTTCGTCGCCGGCGAGGATCCGTCTCGGGAGTTCGTCTACGACCAGTTGGCTGCCCGGATTCGTCGACGACGACGGAAACGCGACGACGTGAGCGGGCTGTTCGAAACGTAGGGCCAAACAGTCCCGCCGACCCTGCTAACGGCCGAACAGTCTGCTGAAGAAACCGCTCTTCTCTTCTTTTTCTTCGTCAGCTTCGTCAGATTCCTCCGGTTCCTCCGGTTCCTCCGGTTCCTCCGGTTCCTCCGCTCCCTCTGCTTCTTCGTCGTCAGCTTCGTCCTCTGCAGTTTTCCCGTCGCCTTCGTCGTGTTCGTTCTCGTCCGACTCCTCGTCCGCGTCAGGACTGTCCTCCTGGGCGTCAGACGGCTCTGCGTCGGGGATGGGTTCCGCCAACTCACCGCCGGATTCTGCCGGTTCTTCTTCGTTCGACTCTGCTGTGGTTTCGGCCGCCGCCGATTCGTCTTTTTTCCCGGAGCCAGCCTCCTGAATCGGCTCTTCGAGTTCGATCTCGTCTTCGGAACCTTCCTCGTCTTCACGAGTATCCGGTTCCGGGTTTTCCGGCTCCTCGTCTAACTCCAAGTCCTCTGACTCATCCGTCTCCTCACCCAACTCCTCCTCTAACTCCAAGTCCTCCGACTCATCCGACTCCTCGCCTAACTCCAACTCCTCTGACTCATCCGTCTCCTCGCCTAACTCCAGCTCCTCCGACTCATCCGACTCCTCGCCTAACTCCAGCTCCTCTGACTCATCCGACTCCTCGCCTAACTCCAGCTCCTCTGACTCATCCGACTCCTCGCCTAACTCCAGCTCCTCTGACTCATCCGACTCCCCCTCTAACTCCTCGTCTAACTCCAGCTCCTCTGACTCGTCCGACTCCTCCTCTAACTCCTCGTCTAACTCCAGCTCCTCTGACTCATCCGTCTCCTCACCCAACTCCTCGTCTAACTCCAGGTCTTCAGGTTCCGCATCGGACGCCGCCTCCTGCTCCGGTCCCGAAGCCACGGCAGCCTCCTCCGCCTCCTCCCCCGAATCCGAAATGGATTCGTCTTCGGGTTCTGAACCACCGCCCGAAATGGCGACAGATTCTGGCTCCGTCTCCGGTTCCGGTTCGGGGATCGCTTCGCCGGTGAGCTCCCTGGCGAGTTCGCGGTAGGAAACCGCAGCCGGAGACTGCGGCGCGTGAACCTCCAGTGGTTCCTGTGCGGCAGCAGCCGCGGTCACCGCTTCGTCTTCGGGGATCTCTCCGATCACGTCGGCGCCCAGTACCTCCGGTGCCGACTGCAGCATCGGGTGGTCCGGCTCGACTCGCGTCAGGGCAACGCCGAGTACCGAGCCGCCGAGTCGGGAAGTCAGCTCGCGTGTTTTCTCGGTGTCCAGAAGCGACGCCCGGTCCGGCGTCGAAACGAGAAGCGTCCCGTCGCCGAGCGCGAGCGGCAGCGAACTGTCGTGACTCAATCCAGCACTGCTGTCGACGAGGACGTAGCCGTCGAATTCCGACAGGGTCTCGACGACCTCCCGCAACTTCGCCGGGTCGACGCCCGCGTACGCCTCGAGTTCGACGCTCCCCGGAACAACGCGCATTCCACAGGGCCCCTCGTAAAGCGCCTCCTCGAGGTTCGCGTCACCCGATAACACGTCGTGGAGTGTCGGCCCCTCCGGAACGATTCCAAGCATCGCCCCGAGGTTCGCCATGCCGATGTCCGCATCGACGAGCACTACGTCGTGACCGGCCGCCGCGAGCGCCGCCCCCAGGTTCGCCGTCGTCGTCGTTTTGCCAACGCCACCCTTCGCGCTGGCAACCGTGAACGATTTGCTCATGTGTTCGACGAATTCGGTGGAGAATATAAAAGTACAGGCGTCGAAGGGGTGCAAACCGGAGCGAACTCGGGAGAAGCCGCTGTCGACGGGGGGAAACCGCCGTCCGTCACGGGAAAAACGAGTCGAAAGTTGGCACCGCCCCGATCCGGGCCAGTCGGTTGTCGTCTCGAAACGGAAACGACGCCAGATTCCCGGAGATATGCGGCGACTGGACGTTCCAACATTCCATAAACTTTCGGTGCGTTTATACTCTGACGCGGCAACGTTCGGGCATGGCGAGCCTCCGCGATCTCGGGCTCTCGGAGTACGAGGCCCGGGCCTATCGGTCACTTCTGCGTCTCGGCCCGACGACGGCAAAGGAGCTGTCGCGGGCGAGCGAAGTCCCGATGGGACGGATCTACGACGTGTTGAACAGTCTCGAGCAGTACAGCCTGGTTCGGAGCCAGGCAGCGAGCCGGCCGAAGAAGTACGTCGCCGTCGAGCCCGACGCGGGGCTCGATCGTCTGCTCGCGGACAGGAAAGCGGAGCTCGAACGGAAGGCCGAACAGTACGAAGACGTCGTCGACGAGCTCTCACAGGAACTTGAGACCGCCGAACCGGTCGACGGCCACTTCTGGACTGCGGCGGTCGGTCCCGACGAAACGCTGGATCTGCTGCTCGAACGGATCTCGACGGCCGAACGGGAGATCGTCATGGTGGCGGGCGCACCCGCCGCAGGGCTGGACCTCGGCGAGATCGGCGAACAGATCACCGACGAGCTCGAGAAAGCGCTCGAACGCGGCGTCTCCGTCTCCCTGCTTCTCTCGCCCGACGTCGTCGACGGGCTCCCTCGGAGCGTGGGCCGACGGTACACCGAACGGCTCGCCGACCGGGAGAACTTCTCCGTCCGCGTCGCCACCGGTTTACAGGGCACCTTCGAGTTGATCGACGACGTCGAGGTCTGCATCGAAGTGTCGAATCCCCTGGATCCGGGCGAAGCGTTCGCGATGATCGATCTGAAGGATCCGGAGTTCGCCGGCGACGTCCGAGAGTCGTTCGAGCCCCGATGGGAGAACGCGAAACCGCTGAATCTGTAGACGAGAGCGAGATCGCGAAACTCCGTGATCGGATTTCGAATATCCGCAGTCAGACGCCGTTTCCGGCGAGCTCCTCGCGCAGCTGTCCCATCGTGACCTCCCGCTCGGCGTGGGCGTTGTGCTGGTGGATCGACTCGTCGTTGGACTGTTTCATCCGAATGACTGCTTCGTCGGGGAGGTGATCGAGCTGGTCGACGACGTCCTCCGCCAGCGACCGGACGCAGTCCTCGACGAACTTCGCGTTCGCGTGGGCGTGGTAGGTCATGTGGTCCTCGTCTGGTCGTTTCGCCAGGTTGTAGATCCTGGCGCTCATCGCGTCCCGCGCGATGTCGATCAGTTCAACCAGGTCGACGTCGGGTGACCCTTCGTCGGAGACGGTAAGCGTCGCGTGACCGCGCTGTGAGTGTCCCGGCTGCGGAACACGATCGAGGAACTGATCGATCGTTTCCTCGTCGACCCCGAGGTCCTCGAGTTGCTCGCGAGCACGGGATTCAGACATCCCCTGTGAACAGGGACAGACGGTGATCCCGGTGACTTCAGCCCCGATCTCCGATCGGGTTTCCTCGTCGGTCGCGACCGCACTAGCGATGATTTCCGCGGTGTTTTGCGTAGGGCGTTCGCTCGCAGGGGTTCGATCCCGGACCATGTAGTCTGCGGTCATCCGGACTTCGGCCGTCGACGTGTAGTCGTGCTTCTCGAGGAGGCGCTCTGCAGCGTCTCCACAGACGTCCTCGACCCGGTACGCCTCCTCGCGGGTGATGTCTTCGAGGATCTCGTCGATGACCTCCATGTTTCGGCTCATGTCGATCCCTTTTCGGCCGGCAGGCAGATCGACGAACACTTCGAACTCCGCCATCAGAACGATCGGACGCAGCGATCCGCGCGAGAGTTTGACGAGCTTTTGAACTCCGGTAACACCGACCTGAGAGAGGCCGACGGTCACGTCCGGACGACTCGCCTGAACGTCTGGCAGCTGGTGACTCATCTCCCGAAATGAGGGAGTCTGCGCTGTTAGACCTTTCCATGCCGTCGTCCATGACGGTAGTCGCGGGACGGCCGAAACGCAGAAATCGGCGGTCAGGGCCAGTCGTCGCGTCCGTCCTCCTGGAACGGATCGACGTCGTTCCCGTCGTCGGCCGCGATCTGCCAGTCGGCCGCCTCTGCCGCGTCGGACAAGGGGAGATACTCCCACCCGACGTTCTCTGCGATCTCTTCGGCGTCCTCGGAGTTTCCGACGAGTACGTATCGTTCAGTGTCGAACTGATCCTTGACGTTCTCGAGGCTCTCTGTTACGCCACGGGGGCCCGAAAAGAAGTCCTGACGGATCCGGTGTTTCCGCGTGAAGTTCGTGACGACGTAGGTCGGTTTCTCGCTGACTACGCCGAGATATTTCGTCCACTGCCGGGCGTCGTTGATGACCGCGTTCGGATCCGCAAGCTCTTTGAGCGCCTCGAGCTCGAACGCCAGCGTCATGTCGCTGGAACCGGGGTCCATACCGGAGAGAAACCGGGCTGCGCCGAAAACCGCTTCGCTTTCCCTCGCGCCGTCGACGTTCTACGCCGCGCGATCTGTGATCGGTCGCCGGCTTACTGCTTTTGTGGGGCCGAGAGGTCGTCCACCGTGAAGTCCTCCTGCATCAGGACGTCCTTCTGGTCCGCGACGATGCGCTCTTCCCGCATCAGCTGCTTGTACGCCGACTGCGGGGAGAGGTCGCCGATCAGGACGCCGCCGATGATCTTGCCGTCCTTGAACGCGAGCCGCCGCCACTCGTTTTCTGAGTGTTTCCGCTCGACAGTCTCCTCGCCCAGCGTCGGGTGACCGAACGAGAGGAACGGGAAGTCGAAGTGCGTGATCGAGTACGAGGAAACCCAACGGAACTCCTCGCTGCCGTAGTCGATCATGTTCTTCGCGGCGATGGTCCCCTGCTGTTTTGCGGAGCCCCACGCGCCGTTCTGTGCGCGCTCGCCCAGGATGACGTCGTGGAACTCGGTGACGTCACCCGCTGCGAAAATGTTGTCGACGTCCGTCCGCATGTACTCGTCGACGTAGATGCCGGTGTCCGTCTCGACAGGGGTGTCCTCGAGCAGCTCGGTGTTGAAGTCGAGGCCGATCGCGACGCCCCCGAAGTCCGCCTCGTACCGTTCGCCGTTCGGATCGACGGCGGCGACGAGCTTGCCGTCCTCGTCCGTCTCGAAGTGGTCGACGCCGGATTCGAACACCGGTGTGACACCCACGTCCCGGAGCGCGTCGTGGATGATCTCGGCGCCCTCCTCCGAGAGTGCATACCGCCACCAGCACTTGCCGCGCATCAGATAGTGGGCCGGAAGGTCCTGTGCACCACAGATCGCCGCCAGGTCGATCCCGAGCAGGCCAGCTCCGACGACGACGCCGCTTTCGGCCTGTTCGACGTGTTCCCGGATCGCCCGTGCGTCCTGGAACGTCCAGAAGTGGTGGATCCCTTCGGCGTCCGAGTTCGGAACCGGAAGCTGCTGGGGAGTGCCACCGATCGAGACGAGGAGCTTGTCGTAGCCGTATGTCTCGCCCTCGTGGGTCTCGACCTGGTCGTTCTCCACGTCGATGTCGGTGACGAGCGTGTTCAAGTGGAGATCGATGTCCCGCTCCTCGTACCACGACGTTTCGTGGATCGAGACGGGCGCTTCGGGGAGCTTGCCCTTCGCGTACTCCTTTATCAGAATCCGGTTGTACAGCGCTTCACCCTCGTCGGTGAGGATCGTGATGTCTGCGTCAGGCGCTTCTTCACGGAGTGTCTCTGCCGCCGACGAGCCAGCGATTCCGTCGCCGATGATGACGAACGATTCACTCATGAGCGAAGATTTCGTGTTCGGGGTTAATGTGGATTGCTATATCGATGACAAATCGTGAGGAATGATAACACAGGTTTTAGGTCTTTAAGGGAAGGAAGGTTTTTCCGCGAACGATCCAGAAAAACACGGCGGTTCAGGTGACGAATTTTAAAAGGTCGTCCCGCTTTTCCGCCTTGAATCGGGAACGGAGACACTCCAGTAGTGGTTCGATCCGTCCTTGCTTTGCGGAGATAGGCGCGACGGTGTCCTGCCACTGCTGCCACGGGGGAAACAGGCCGAGTCGATCACACACCTCGTCGAGTCGGTCGTCGCGGTCGTCCACCTTGTCCATCTTGTTTACGGCCACGATCGGACTGGCGCCGACGTCCTCGAGGAAGTGGAACAGTTCGACGTCGTGTGGGATTTCCCCGTCCGCCCGGTGGCGGTCGATAATGTCGATCACCGCCTTCCCGTCGACGACGAGGACGGACGCGATGATATTGTCGGCGTACTCTTCGATGTACCTGACTACGTCCGTTTTTATTTGTTCTCGCCGGTCTTCTTCTACACCGGACATGAAGCCGAACCCCGGAAGGTCCGTGAACATGAACGATTCGCCGGCCCAGTCGTAGTGGTTCGGCTTCCGGGTGACGCCGGGTTTCTTCCCGGTTGTGAAGTCGTGTCCCGTGAGTTCGCGCATGAGGGTCGACTTCCCCACGTTCGAGCGTCCCACGAGTACGACTTCAGTATCGCGATCCGGCCGGTTCTGAAACATGGTTTCCCTACCGCTGGAGGATTCATAAGGAACCCGTCACGGAACGCATCGTCCAGACAGGTGGCTACACGAATTTCCGGACCGCCAACTCGAGCGTGTCGAGATCGAGGATCGGGGCGTAGCCGTAGTCGGGTTCGATGTTCACGGACTTCTGGAAGGCAGTCTGCTCCTGCCAGCAGCCGGAGTTCACCGCGAGAACGTTGTGGTACTTCCCCCACCCCAGTTTGTGAACGTGGCCGGTATGGAACACGTCCGGAATCTCTTCGATCACGAGGTAATCCTCCGTTTCGGGGGCGAGACGCATATGGCCGCCGTACTGTGGCGCGACGTGTCGCTTTTTGAGAAGCTGATACATCGCCCGATGTGGTTCCTCGTAGCTTGCTTTCTCCTCGGGGAGTTCGGCGATGAGTTCGTCCAGCGAGACACCGTGGTACATGAGCACGGTGACCCCCTCGATCGTTACAGACGCCGGGTTGCCGTAGATCCGGGCGTCGTGTGCCGACATGATCTCCCGAAGCTCCTCGTCGAAGCCGGGCTGGGGTTCCGCGAGCCTGACTGCGTCGTGGTTTCCGGGGATCATAACGATCTCCATGTCCCCTGGAACCTCCTTGAGACACTCCGCGAACCGTTCGTACTGGTCGTAGATGTCGACGATCGAAAGCTCCTCGTCCTGGTTCGGATAAACGCCGACGCCTTCGACCATGTCGCCAGCGATCAGCAGGTACTCGACGGACGCCGCTTCCTCGGAGTGGAGCCAGTCGGTGAACCGGTGCCACGCGTCGGCGGCGAACTCCTGGCTGCCGACGTGAACGTCCGAAATCAATGCGGCCTGGACCTGACGATCCGCCGTCGACGGGCGGTAACTCCGCGGAACATCGGGGAAGTGGATGGAGTCGACGAACACGATCTCGCCATCGTCCGAGAGCGTCCCGGAGACGGCGATACACTCGTCTAACAGGAGGTCGTCGACGAGTTCCACGATGTCCCTGTCGTTCATCACCAGGCACGGAAAGGTGCCGGTCGTGTCCTCCAGTTCCACGATCCAGTGTCCCCCAGAGGTCGACCGGATCTCGTTCACCAGACCGATGAGTTCGACGTCGGTTCCGCCCGACATCGCGGAAATCGTCTCCGCGGGCCGATGGTTGACCCGGTTTCGGAGCTTCTTCGAGAGTTTCTCGAACCGGTCCCGGAACACTGCGACGAAATCGTCGTACGTTCCCGTCCCGGTCGACTGTCCCGTGATGTCTCCGGCGACCTCAATGGATCGTTTGGAGGGATCTCGGCTTTTGGAGGCATCTCGGCTTTTGGAGGCATCTCGGCTTTTGGAGGCATCTCCGCTTTTGGAGGGATCTCGGCTGGACCGTCCGCTCCCCCGATCCGAAGACCCCTTCGTTTCGACTGGAGACGACTGGCCATCGTCGGGTGGATTCTCGGTGGTGGTTCCAGTTGAAACAGAGGGGTTGTCGTTCGGGGTTCGGTCCCGGCTGTTCGGGTCGGCTTCGAGGACCTCACGAACGGTGTCAGCGGTGATCCGGAGCGCGTCACCGGGAGTGCGATCGACTGTCGCCTCGAGGACCGCACCCGGGTTCGACGCGCCGGCGATCAGCGTGACGGCCTCGCGTTCAGCGTTGTAGCCCCGGCTCGCCAGCTCCTGGACGATACGCGAGGGCGTCTCCAGCGGCACGTCTCCCGGATGGATTCGATCGCTCAAAAGCGTGCCGGAGCGCTCCGGGGCCGAATTCCACATCGTTTCGAACCCAGAAGGTTGAAACGACGAGGTGACGAATACTCTCCGATGACATCCGGGGAGCGGCCCCCTACCGACGACGACACCGACGCTGGCGATCCCGTTCCGCCAGACGAAGGCGATGGCCACGAGGCCGATAGTGGCTGGTCCGATAGTGTTGATCTCGGTAGCGACGAAACCAGCAGTGACGAAACCAGTAACGACGCCGAGCCGGATCTCGGCGGCGAACCCGACGCCAGGCAGGACAATCGAACCCCGTTGGATCGATTCCTGAACGACCAGGACGGCCCGTATATGGTCGTCCGGGAGGTGTTGCTGAGCGTCGTGGTTGTAGTCGCGATCGGCCTGGTGCTGTTTGCCATAAGTGGAGTATGGCCGCCCCTCGTCGCCGTCGAGAGCACGAGCATGGAGCCGAACATGAACATGGGCGACCTCGTGCTCGTTACCGAACCCGGGCGGTACGCTCCTGACGTCGCCGTCCCCGGAACCGGGGTCGTGACCTACGAACAGGGTGCCGAGGTGGGCTATGAAACGTTCGGCATGCCCGGATCCGTGATCGTCTTTGATCCGCCCGACCGTGCCGGATCACCGATCATCCACCGCGCCCACCACCACGTCGAAGAGGGGGAGAACTGGTACGACCGGGTGGACCAGGACGCGATGAACGCCGACAGCTGCGAGGAACTCGCGACCTGTCCCGCCCCCTATGACGGGTTCATTACCAAGGGCGATCACAACAGGTGGTACGATCAGGACTACGAACACAACGGCATCGCCCCGGTGGTCCACGAGGACTGGGTGACCGGCGTGGCTCGCCTCCGTGTTCCGATGCTGGGGTGGATCCGCCTGATCTTCACCGGCGAAGCCGGGCCGTTCGCCGGAACGCTACCCGCCGTTCCTCTCGACCCCGAAACCGTGCTTGTCGCGTCCGGGGCGAGCGCAGTGGCTGTCGGGCGCAACGCGGGCTGGATGAATCGGCGCAACTAGCGTTCCGGTTCAGCGAAACCGAGAGGATCGGGAGTCAGTTGTCGAAGCGCGCCTGAACGAACGGCTGTGCGTTTTCGATGTCGCCGAGCCGAGAGTCGGAAAGGAGGACTGCCTCCGTCTCCTCGATCGGCACCGAGAGGTTCATCTCCTTGGTCCTTCCGTACCGACCCTTCGAGACGACGACGGCGTTGACGATCCCGAGCATGTCGAGTTCGGAAATCAGATCCGTAACGCGGCGCTGGGTGAGCACGTCTGCGTCGATCTCCTCACAGAGTCGCTTGTAGATGTTGAACACCTCGCCGGTGTTGATGTTGTGAACGCCGTTTTTCTCGAGCAGGATTATCGAAAACAGAACGATCTTACTCTGGGTAGGTAGCGTCCGGACGACCTCGACGACCCTGTCGAGTTCGATCTTGTCCTGTGCCTGTCTGACGTGCTCCTCGCGGACCAGATCCGCCTGACTGCGCTCGGCGAGTTCCCCCGCCGTTCGGAGGAGATCGAGCGCGCGCCTGGCGTCGCCGTGTTCCTGAGCCGCAAACGCCGCACACAGCGGAATCACGTCTTCGGTGAGCGCGTCGGACTTGAACGCGACGTCCGCGCGATGCTGGAGGATGTCCCGGAGCTGGTTCGCGTCGTACGGCGGGAAGACGATCTCCTCCTCGCCGAGGCTCGACTTGACGCGGGGATCCAGGAAGTCGGTGAACTTCAGATCGTTCGAGATCCCCATGATAGAGATCCGGGAGTTGTCGAGCTCGGAGTTCATACGCGAAAGGTTGTACAGCGTGTCGTCACCCGACTTTTCGACGAGTTTGTCGATTTCGTCCAGCATGATGACGACGACGCGCTCGCGGTAGTCGATCGCCTCGAAGAACGTCGAATACACGCGATCGGTCGGCCACCCCGTCATCGGAACTTCCTTCATCCCCTCGGCATCTGCTTCGAGACCCTCGATCCGCTCGTCGAGTTCCTCGACGCTGTCGAACTCCGAGACGGTGATCTCTTCTGAATCCGCCGGTTGTCCGTCCGAACCCGCTGTTTGTTCGTCCGAACCCGCCGACTGTCCGCCCAAACCCGCCGACTGTCCGTCCATGGATTGCTGGAGGTCGCCGTCCCGAACGACGTCCGAACGGAGCTCTCGAAGACGTTCGAGCTGTCCCTGAATTCGGTTCTGGTTCTTCTCGATGAACTTGTTCGCCAGTTGTGCGAGCACCCGATACTGGGTGTCCGTCACTTCACAGTTTATGTATTCGACATCACAGGGGACGTCGTACTTCTGGGACGTCGATTCGAGTTCCTGTGAGACGAACTTGGCGCTCGCGGTTTTCCCGGTTCCGGTTTTCCCGTAGATCAGAATGTTCGACGGCGTCTCCCCCCGAAGCGCAGACACGAGGATCGTCGCCATCTGGTTGATCTGATCCGAACGATGCGGGAGTTTGTGAGGCGTGTACGACGGTCGGAGCACCTCCTTGTTCTCGAAGATCGGTTCGCCGGACAACAGGTCGTCGAACAACCCCTTGTCGTCTTCACCCTCGTCGTCGAGCACCATGCTCCCGATGTCGACCTCCGGCGAAGACCGATCGCGGCTCGTCGGTTCGCTTCCCCCTCCGTCCGACGTCTGCCCAGTCGTTCCGGCCGCCAACACGTCGTCGACATCGCCGGAGTTCGAATCAGTAGCGTCCCGAGAGCCGGTTATTTCGTCCGGGTTTCCTTTCCCGTCCGGATTGGCGATCGCCTTCGAGTCGTCCGTTCGGACCCTTTCGGAAGATACCGACGGTTCGTCGTCCCTGCTGTCGCCGTCGTCGACTGGCTTCGTGTCGTCCTCGTCCATATTGCACCCCTTCGTTTCGACTGGAGGACATCGGTGCGCGAACCGGAACACGACGGGTTCCCCGGCCGTCGGCCCGAATTCTCGGAGGTTCGATTCGCACCCGAAGTCCAGATGATGCAAACGAAGCAGACGAAGAGGCGGCATAAAAGCGTTGTCCTCGAACGATTTCAGCCCCGTTCACTGATTCATCAATTCGTTATCCGGTCAGAATCTCTATTCGGCGAACTAATTCCAGTTGAAGCCGTTCCCGTCGGTGGCGACGGACGTGTCTCCCGATCGGTTCGTCCCCGAATCAGTCGGTCGATCTGTCGCGTCCCACTCGAACGTCCCAGCGTTCTCGCTCGATTGCTTCGCCCTCGGTTCCTCGCGGACTTCGAACGTCTCCAGCGTCGCACGGAGCTGATCCGCCTGGTCCGACAGTTGCTGGGCGCTCGTCGAGATCTCGGAGACGGACGCCGTCTGCTCCTCCGCGCTCGCAGAGACGTTCTGGGCCTCCTCGGCCGCCTTGCGGCTCACCTCGGAAACGTCGTCGACCATGGCGACGACTTCCTGGGCCGACTCCGCCTGCTGGTCGGTCGTGTCGTTTATCGTCTGGATACCGGCATTGACCTCCTCGACGACGTCGACGATTTCCTCGAGGGCGTTCAACCCCTCCTCGATCGTGGTCGTTCCGTCGTCGACGAGTTCGTTCATTTCGCGGATGTCCTCGGTGGCTTCGCGGCTCGTCCCCTGTATTTCGTCGATGAGATCCTCGATCTCTTCGGTTGCGTCGTGGGTCTCCTCCGCGAGGCTCTTTATTTCGTCTGCGACGACTCCGAACCCGGAACCGGCGTCGCCGACGCGGGCCGCCTCGATCGAGGCGTTGAGCGCCAGCAGGTTGGTCTGTTCCGCGATGTCGTTTATGACTTCGACGATCTCGTCGATTTCGTCGATACGAGAGTCGAGGCCCTCGATCTCCTCGACCGTTTCGGTGGTCTTGCTCTCGATGTCCCGCATGCTCGCTGCCGACTCGCCGGCGAGCTCGCTTCCCTCCTTGCCGTGGCTGGCGGCGCGGTGGGCCATCTCGGCAACCTCGTCCGACGAGGAGGCAATCTCCTCGACCGTCGCCGACAGGTCTGTCATCTCGTCGGCGGCCTGGCCGAGCTGGTCGGTCTGTCTGTCCGCCCCATCGGAAATCTCCTCGACCGACCGGGCGACCTGCTCGCTCGCCCGCTTTATCTCCTCCGAGCCGGACGCGACCTGTTCGCTCGCGGCGGCGACCTCGTCACCCACCTCCTGCATCTCCAGGATCGTCCGCTCGATCTCGCCGAGCATCTCGTTGAACGACTCCGCAATCGACCGGAGCGCCTCGTTGTCGATGTCCTCGTCGAGTCGCTGGGTGAGATCGCCCTCCGCGGCCAGCTCCATCGTCTCGCCGAACTGTTCGGCCTGTCGTTCGAGACTCGTGGCGAGCTCCTCGGCTTCCCTTCGGGCCCGTTGTGCCTCCTCGGTAAACTGCTGGATGTCGGCCTGCATCGTCTCGAGCGCATCGCCGAGCTCCCCCGGAATCTCCTGGTCGAGCACCGGATCGTCGAACTCCTGTCGGGCGATCGCGTTCGCCTGGTCGACAACCGTCTCGAGATACGCCTGCATCTCCGCAAACGAATCCGCCAGGCTGGCAATGTCGTCGTCCGTTTCCGCCTCGATCTTCCGAAGATCGAGATCTCCGTCGGCGATCTTGCTGGCCTCCTCGTCGAGTTCCGTGATCGGACCGACGTAGTCCCACTCGGTCAGCATGATCGTATTGAAAAATGCGACGGTCCCCCCGAGTACGAACACGGCGATCAGCGGGAGGAGATACTCACCGAGATCCACGAAAAACAGTCCCGCCATGAGGAGAAACAACCCGTACTGGATCGCGACAGCCGCGAGGATCTTGTATCGTGTCGAATCGTTGACCCCGACTGCACGCAAAATTTGTCTGAGTAAACGTCGATAGGTCCCCTTGATTGGCCCCTCATTCCGAACTTCCCCTTCTGTTTGCGCCCCTCGATCTGTGTCCAGGTCCGAGCCCAGGTTCGAGTGGCGACGCCTCTCTCCCATATCCGGAGATTTCTGAAACCCTGTTATATACCCGCGGTTCAAATTATCGGGACTGAAATTAACCTCTCCCCCTTATGTATACAAGTTACCGTGTATCATGGTAACAGAGTGAGCCGTTTTTTCGAACTGTGAGAAGACAGCGGTACGCTCTTTATGCGGGCCGGGGTAGGTTGGGTCATGCTGCCACCCATCGCCGGTCGATTCGTCGCCGGAGAAACGCCGGCCGCAGCGTTCGAACACACCCGGCAGATGAACGAAGACGGCGTCGGAGTCATCCTGAATCTCTTGGGAGAACACTACGACGATCACAAGCCCGTCGAGGAGGACACGCGCACCTACCTCAGTCTAGTCGAAGACATCGCAGGAACCGAGATGGACGCGTGTGTCTCCGTGAAGCCGTCTCAACTCGGGCTCGACCTCGGCGACGACGTGTTTGCAAAGAACCTCCACCGGATCGTCGAGGCAGGAGCTGAACACGACGTCTTCGTGTGGTGTGATATGGAGGATGCAACCACCACGGATGCGACTCTGGACGCGTTCGACGAAGCGATGGACATCCATCCGTGGGGCGTGGGGCTGTGCGTCCAGGCGAACCTCGAGCGGACAATGGACGACATGGAACGGTTGATCGACCGACCCGGTCGTCTTCGGCTGGTGAAAGGTGCATACAACGAGGATCCCGAAATATCTTATAAGGGGAAACAGCGAGTGAACGAAGCGTACAAGGAACTGATCCGCTACTGCTTCGAGAACCGCGAGCGCGGCGTCGGCATCGGAAGCCACGATCCGGAGATGATCTCGTATGCAAAGCGGCTCCACGACGAACACGGCACGGAGTTCGAAGTCCAGATGCTGATGGGGGTCCGCGAGGACGCACAGCGAGATCTCGCCTCCCAGGGGTACGAAGTCTGGCAGTACGCCCCCTACGGGAACAAGTGGTTCTCCTACTTCTATCGCCGGCTGCGGGAACGCAAGGAAAACGCCCTGTTTGCGGTGCGAGCAGTGCTCGGTCAGTGAGGAAACCGAACCCCCCGAGTCACTGTTCCAGCCGGTACCGAACCGTCGGTTTCCCGTCGAACCGTGGCCCGTCACCCGCCCGGCTGAACCCCTTTGTTTCCACTGCAGCTTTGCCCTGTTCGTCGGCGGCAGCGACGATCGCCTCGACGTCCATCCCCTCCCTGCGGGCGAACCTGATCGGCTCCTCCAGGAGCCGCTCGACTGCCTCGCCATCGCCGGCAAGCTGGGTGATGTGAACCGTTTTCTGACGCGCATCGAACGACACTATCCCGCGTATCCCCGAGAACTCCGACTCGGTTTCGGTGGGTGTCCCTTCCTGCGGGACGCTTTCTTCCGATCCGTCTACGGCGACGCGGACAGTTCTATCGTGAACGAGATTCCGCATCACTTCCACCGGCCGATCCGCCAACGTTGCCATCGCGTCGGCGTCAGCTTCGACCGCGTCACGTACTCGCATACCACACTGTTTCGGTCGGTTCCCTTTTAAGGGTGACTGGTAGATCCGCTCGAACGAGGTGAATTTAAGAAGGCGGCCGTCGGAGCCGTAGGTATGAGCACGGCAACAAAGGTCGTTTTGGGTACAGTCGGAGTGTCGGCGTTTCTCGTCGTGATCATCCTCGCGATGTACGCGTTCGGCTAGACGAGCGCCGGGAGCTCCGCAAGCGATTCGATCTCGTAGGTAGGTTCAAACTGGAGTTCGTAGCCGTTCCGGTGGTCTCTGCGGAGAAATGCCACGTCCATCCCCGCACGCCGAGCAGCGGCCACGTCGACGTTGCTGTCGCCGACGTACAGGACCGAATTCGCCTCGATCCGCGAAGCTGCACGCTCGAGGTAGTAGGGGTTCGGTTTCCGGTTCAGGAACCCCTCGAGAGTCGGTTCCCGTCCGATCGTGACTGAAAAGAGGTTCTGGAGGTCGAATGCGTCGACGATGTACTCGACGGTCGCGTGCTGGTTGTTCGATACCACCCCCCTGGTCGCGTCGAACTCCCGGAGTGTGTCGACGTCGTCGAATAGTCCCTTTATCCCCGCGTCGATCGCCTCCTTTTGAGCACTAGTGGCGTTTGCTTCCCGTCGAGCCCAGAGCTGTTCGGCGTCGAGATCGTATTCCTTACAAACCTGGTAAATCGGATCGATTTCTTCCCTGACTAGGGCTTCGACTGCGTCCGGTGACGGGTCGACGTCGAACTCTCGGAACGTAGCCCGAACCGCGTCCTGGAGCACGTCGTGTGGAGTGAGTTCCGTGAGTACACCGTCGTTGTCGAAGACGACCGCGTCGTAGCTCATACATTTCCTCAGAGAGGGTGCTTCAAAATACCTTCTCTGTTCACCGGTTCATTCCCGTTTCAGACAGGCGATTCAAAACTCCTGCTGGACGATTTCCAGGGTCTGCTCGCGGTCATCCCACGCGACGAACAGCGCGACCGAGGTGGCGCTGGTAATGACGTCGTGGAGGTTGATCCCCGCCTCCGCGATCGGGGCCACGATCTCGCTTATTACTCCTGGCTGGTTCGGGAGTTCTCCGCCGGTTACCCGGATGACGACGATGTCGTCCTCGACGGTCACCGAGGAGAGCAGATCGTCGTGGACGACTTCCTCGTGGAGGAGTGCCTCCGCCTCCTCCGCCCGTTCGACGTCGACGTAGAACGTGACCGAATCCATCCCGCTTGCGACCGCGTCGATGTTGATCTCCTCTTGTCTGAGCGCCTGCGAGAGGTCCGCCAGGATCCCCGGTCGGTTTCGGATCGATCGGCCGGCAACGGTGATACACGCGAGCGGCTCCTCCCGCATGTCGATCAGATTCTCGAACGCGCCTTCGATGCGGGTCCCGCCCGTGAGCAGATCCCCGTGCTGATAGTGAACGACTCGAACGTCGAGGTCGTCCGTTTTGTACGCGAGCGCGCTCGGGGCGATGACTTCCGCGCCCCGGAACGAGAGGTTTCGGAGCTCGTCGACGGTGATCTGCCCGACGTTTCGCGCGCCCTCGACCACGTGGGGATCGCCCGTCATGACGCCCTCGACGTCAGTGACGATGACGACCTCGTCGGCGTTCATGTATCTGCCGAGCATGACTGCCGTGGTGTCGCTGCCACCCCGCCCGAGCGTCGTGACGCGGCCGTCCGGTGTTTCCGCGAGGAATCCGGTGACGACCGGGACCACGTTCCCGAGTTCGGCCGCGAGCGCCTCGACTCCACGTTTGGTCACCTCGACGTCGACCTCCCCGTGTTCGTTCGTGACGATCGGCCACAGGTCGCTGCCCGGTTCGACGAACACTGCATCGATCCCTCGGGCGACGAGCGCCGCCTTGAGCATCCGGACGCTGGTGCGTTCGCCCATAGAGACGATCTCCGCCCTGTCGGAATCCTCGGTCTCGAAGGTGATCTCCTCGAGGAGATCGTCGGTGGTGGATCCCATCGCGCTCGCGACGACTGCGATCTCGTGGCCTTCCCGCACCGCGTTGGCGATCGAATCGGCAGCCCGGTTGATCCGGTCGCCGCTGCCCAGGCTAGTTCCGCCGAACTTCGCAACCACCCGCATCAACACTCACCCCGAGTTCGCATGGAAGAGGCCTCTGCAGACGCCGACCCGTTCGATCCGCCTGGTCCTTCGGACACGCCCCCGGATGCCACTACCGGGAGCCCTCGATCACGAAGGTGAAACGTGCTCATGCGCCCCGGTAGCAGGGGAACGCGGATAACTGTGTCCACTTCATCAACGGTTGCCAGCCGAACACATCGCAGTCCACGAGATTCACTCGTCGTCCGGTCCCCACGCGTCCGGCATCTCGATGACGTATCGGCCGTCCTCCTGCAGGGAGATGATGTACTCCTGCCGGTCGTAGAGTTCCATCAGGTTGAGTTCGTACTGCCCCTGGCTGACGATCTTGATGCTCTCGAACTGACTGTTGAGCTCCTCGCGGAGCTGGGAGAGGTCCGGACGGTCGACGTTCTCGGGGACGCGTTCCCCCTCGACTTCCCTGTCGGAAGCTCGCCCGGTTCCCTCGTCGGGAGACGACTCCGTGTCCCCACTCGTGGATTCCGCCAGAGCCGAAAGTTCCTCCTCTGAAACGACGCCGGATCGAGCGTCCGCCTGCGCGCGGTTTTCCGGGGAATCGCCCAGGTCCGTGGAAGACACTACTTCCCCCTCGTTTCGGGGTTCGTCCTGCTGTTCTGTGGTCGATTCCTTCCGTTCGACCGTCGGATTATCCGACCTTCCCGCGGTTCTTGACGAGGACCCCGTATCGGAAGTCGACCGCTTTCGCTTTTTCATCTCCGAGGCGGATTTCCGCTGCTTTTCGACCGCACTCGACGGCCGGAACTGGAACTTGTTCCCTCCACAGTCCGGGCAACCCGAAAGCATCTCTTTCGAGCCGTCAGAGAAAACCCGACCGCAGGAGGTACACTGATGAGGCATGTCCGGCGTTCACTTCCGAGAGACGAGTGCGCTGATCAGGTTCTCGTCTTTGTGGAGCGTCTCGATCTGATTCGCCGGCCCGATCACCGTGAGTTTCTTCGTCGATTCTCGACCCATAATGCGATCGAGGATCGACTGGTTGGCGGTTTCCGCCCGAGGATACGTCTCGATTTCGATCCCGCTGAAGTCGTCCGGGCTGATCTCGGTCATCGTCACCTCGATGAGTTTCGACTCCTCGTCGGGTGACAGCCCCTCCTCGAGGATGACGATGTTCCCGTCCCGGACGCCGTCAAGGATGAGCCGGATCTTCTCCATCCCGGTTAATCCCTCCATTCGGGCGCCGCTTATCAGGTCGATCCTGACGCCGTTACCGTTGCCACCGTCGGTTCCGTTGGTCCCGTCCGGTTCCCCGGGAACGGGCTCCAGGTCGGTAGGTGTTGCTTCGGGCATCTGTATCACCCGAACTTCTCCGCGATCTTGTCGTACACTTCGTCCATGTTGCTTCCCTCCAGCGCCGACAGCGGTATCGTCTCGTGTTGCGGGAACGCGTTGGCGACGCGCTGTATCTGCGACTCCTCGAGGTCCGTCTTGTTCGCCAGGATGAGCACCGGCAGGTCCTGGGACTCGATGATCCCGACCAGCATGGTGTTCACCTGGGTGAAGGGGTCCTCCGTCGAGTCGAGAACGTATATGACACCGTCGACGTCTTCTCGAAGCCAGTGCATCGCCTCCGCCACCCCCTCGGTCGCCTCCCTGGAGCGTCGGACGGCGTCGTCTTTCTCCATGTCGTGGTCGAGGAACTCCTTGTAGTCGACCTTCGTGGTCACCCCGGGCGTGTCGACGATGTCGATCGTCACCGTTCGGCCGTTCCGTTCGATCTCGACACCTTCCTTGCGGCGTGCACGCCTCGTTTCGTGTGGAATGTGACTCTCCGGTCCGACTGCATCCCCCGTCCAGTCGCGAGCGATCCGGTTGGCGAGGGTCGTCTTGCCTGCGTTAGGCGGACCGTAAATGCCGATTCGTTTGGGCTCGGATGCCGAGAACAGTCGGTCCGCGGCCCGTGAAATGCTGTCTTTCAGGTTCGTTATCAGTCCCATCCGTGGCCTCCTGAAGTCCTCCGTTTCGGTCGATACGCGACCGTATACCGCATTCACGTCCCCGTGCGCACTTAAATCTGCGTCAGACACATATCCGGAATCACACGTTGTTTACTGACTGACTCGATCGCGAAAACGGGCGAGCTAACGTTCCATGATCTTTCGTTGCGTTCGTCCCCTCTAGCTTTTGTTTCTCCATTGCTTTCCGCCTCCCTCGCCCCTTCCCTTCGGCCCCCGCTCCTTCCCTTCGGCCCCCACTCCTTTCCTTCGGCCCTCACTCCTTTCCTTCGGCCCTCACTCCTTTCCTTCGGCCCTCACTCCTTCCCTCCGCCCCCCACCCCTTCGTTTCAGGTGGAACCCGAAAAGAGCGATAGAGTGAACACGAGAAACATTCAGGAGAGCTCCTTGTAGCTATCCATCGTTCTTACTTAACAACAATTAACCAGATGAAAAATAGTAAGAGAATAGTTTGCGGATATTGTTTTAGCTACAAAGTGTTAAAACTACTTGTTTATAATAGATAGTTCTGCCCCCCTACCCACGTGTTTCCGGTTCCACCTGAAACGAAGGGGTGGGGGGGTCCGATTGTTGGATGAATACTCCAACTGTTGGAGAAGGCGAGGATCGGCACGATCGAGAAACCGATTCTAGATTCGCGAACGCGGAGCCTGGAACCGTCGGCCCTTTTACCTCCGCTTTCGTCCTTCCGATATGGCTGGATCCGTCGTGCTCGTGATAGCTTCTACATTTTCCGTCGTTGTCACCGCTTTTTGGGTAATGTTACCAGCATATATTCCGAACAACGTCGCGGTCGTCGCCGGTGGCGGGCGACCGATCGACGGGGGTGCGACGTGGAACGGGAAACGCGTCCTCGGTGACGGAAAAACCTGGCGTGGCACCGCAGCCGGGACGATCGCGGGTGTTCTCCTTGCAATGGTTTTGAACCTCGTCGTCGAACCGATCGGCGTCGCGGTCGGTGTGGACCTTCCGAGCTTTCCGATCGCAGCGGCGTTCGGCCTGGCGCTGGGGGCGATGGTCGGAGACATCGGCGCTTCGTTCCTCAAACGTCGTACCGGACGCGAACGGGGGGCCGCCTTCCCGGGACTCGATCAGTTGGACTTTGTCGTCGGTGGACTCGTCCTTTCGGCGGTGTTCGCGAGCGACTGGTTTTTCGACACGTTCTCCGTCGCGATCGTTCTGGCAGTGCTTGTCATCACCCCGGTGCTTCACGTCGGGACCAACGTTTTCGCGTACCGCCTCGGACTGAAAGACGAGCCGTGGTAAATTTGGTAAATCGCTTGTTCGCCAACTACTGCAAGGTCGGCGGATCCGGCTCGTACCGGCTGTGGATCCGTTCGAAACAGCCAGGAAACGGGTGGTTTTTAATGCGAGGTGCCGTATCACTCCTCATATGTTCAAGGCCATCGTGAGCGCGTCCACGCTCCGGGACGCGCTCGACTCGGTGAGCGTGCTGGTCGACGAGTGCAAGATCCGGTTGAACGAGGACGAACTCTCCATCCGGGCGGTCGATCCCGCGAACGTGGGGATGGTCGATCTCACTCTCGAGGCAGCGGCCTTCGAGTCCTACGAGGCTGACGGGGGCGTCATCGGCGTCAACCTCAATCGTCTCGAGGACATCGCGAGCATGGCCGACAGCGACGATCTGGTTCACCTCGAACTCGACGAGGAGACCCGCAAGCTCCACATCCAGATGGATGGCCTCTCGTACACGCTCGCGCTCATCGACCCGGACGCGATCCGGCAGGAGCCCGACATCCCCGACCTGGATCTGCCGGCGGAAATCGTCCTGGAAGGAGCACAGCTCGATCGCGGGATCAAAGCCTCCGACATGGTCAGTGACCACATCCGGCTGCGGGTCGACGACAACACCGAGGCCTTTTACATCGAGGCGGAGGGGGATACCGACGACGTCGACTTCGAACTCACCACCGAGGACCTCATCGATCTCACTGTCGGTCCCGCTGACTCGCTGTTCTCGCTGGATTATCTCAAGGACATGAACAAGGCGATCCCGGGCGACGCGGAAGTCGTCGTCGAACTCGGCGAGGAGTTCCCGGTCAAACTCCACTACGAGTTCTCGGAGGGGCTCGGTCAGGTGACCTACATGCTTGCGCCCCGGATCCAGAGCGACTGACTCCCGAGACTGACTCCCGAGACTAACTCCGGAGTTTCTCGCTCAGAACCTTTACAGTCGAATTTTGCCCGCAGATTCCCGAAACTCCGGATCCCACAACTCCAGTTCGTCGACCTGCCACTCCACGTCGATCTCGCCGGCGGCCGACCGCAACCGATCGAGTTCCCGTTTGAGCCCCGGACCGCTCTGTCGACCGAACTCGTTCGTTCGGTTCCCGAACTCGTTCGACCGATTTTCCAGCCCGCGTGCAAGCGTCACGTGAGGGACGTACGCTTCGCCTTCGATCCCTTCGATCGCACCGAACGCCCGAACGAGCCGCCAGTGGAGACGAACCAGTGGTTCGCTTTCGACGGCGAGGTACACGACCGGTCCCGGACCCGCTGTCGGCTTTTCGAAGGCGTCGATACCCGTTATCTCCACCCGAAACGGATCGGTTCCGCGAACGAGCGGCCGGAGTTCCGATCGGAGCTCCGAGAGCGCGGCGTCCTTTTCAGGAGGACGGTGTGGATCGGAGAGAACGTCGACGCCGAGCCGCTTGCAGACGAGGGTACGCCGTTCCCGTATCCGATCGAATCGCGTCAGTTCCGGACGCAGATGGTCGACGAGGCGATCGACGGCGGGAGGTAACGGGACGTTGAGGCTGAACATCGAACGTGTCCATCTATTATCAGATCCGGTCGAGCAACCACAACACAATGAGTATGACGATCACCAGACCGATAACTGGGGTCAAAAGCCGGAAAAACGCCGTGGTGATCCGGAGTACCGCGCCCAGCACCTCGAGTACGAGCCACATGACGACCAGCCCCAGCACGATTTTCAGGAGGGTTTCGACTTCGATTGCGCTGCGGAGATCCATACGAACTCTCGTTTCGTCGGGGACAAAAAGACTGTGTCGGATTCACAACCACAATGAACACCGATCAACGACCGGGAAGTTGTCGCAGATGATAACGACTTTCTCCTCGGGGGTCACAATCACCGGTAGGCATGGACTGGCGGAACCGGTCGCTGGTGTTCGTTCTCGCAGTGAGCGTCGCACTCGTGGGGGCAGCGATCCTGTTTGCCGGTCCGGGGATCGCAGGTTCGGGAACTGCCACATTCGGCGATACCGATCCGGCCACCTTCGAGGACCCGTTCTTCCAGACGGACGACGCAGACGCCGACGACATCCTCCTCGAGGCTGACGTCGACGAGAACGGGGACGCGGTCTGGACCGTTGAGTACCGCTTCCTCCTGGCCGATGAGGAGAGCCAGACGGCCTTCGAGGAACTGGAAACGGAAATCGAGGAAAACGAGACGCCGTACGTCGACCGGTTCCGCGACCGGATGGAGTCGACCGTCGCCACCGCCGAGGAGTCAACCGGTCGAGAGATGTCGGTTTCGGACGTCACCGTGGAAACGTACAGACAGACGCTCGCTCGGGAGTATGGGGTAGTGGTGTATTCGTTTACCTGGGGTGGATTCGCCGCCGTCGAGGAGGACACGATCCTGGCAGGTGATGCGATCTCCGGACTGTTCCTCGACGGGGACAGCCGGTTCGTCCTCGCGTGGCCGGACGGTTACGAGGCCTCGGAGGTGAGGCCCGACCCGACGAGGTCGTCGTCGACGAGCGCGACCTGGGACGGCCCGTTCGATTTCTCGAGTGACGAACCGAGAGTGACGATCGTCCCGACACCGGCAGAGCCGACAGATCCGACGGAACCGACCGAACCCGGGGAGCCAACGGATCCTACTGATCCCGCGGAAACGCCGATCTCGAGTGCGGTCATCGCCGGAATATTTGCAATCGCGATCGTCGCCGTGGCGTTCGTCTATCTCCGCCGTCGCAGTGGGGTCGGCGACGCCGGAGCGGACGACCCGGGAGCCACCGCCACCACCGGCGAAGACTCGACCACCGGGGTTGCCGCCGGATCGGAGGACGGCAACGAGGACGACGCCGAACCCACACCGCCGGCCGAGGAACTGTTGAGCCCCGAGGAGCGAGTGTTGAAACTCGTTCGGGAGCACGGCGGCCGGATGAAACAGCAGGAGGTTGTCCGGGAAATGGACTGGACCGACGCCCGGACGAGCCAGGTCGTCGGCTCGCTTCGCGAGGACGGGAAACTCGAGAGCTTCCGTCTCGGTCGAGAGAACGTCCTCAAGCTACCGGACGAGGACGAGCAGAACGACCAGAACCGGCCCTGATCGGGGAAGACACTGGAGCTGATCGGGGAGCGCTGGTTCCGCACCGGAGAACGACGGTCTCGCCGGGGAAACGCCCAAGAGTGCGGGACTCGATGATCATGTATGAGTTTCCTTCGCAAGCTTGGGCGGATGAGTGCCACGGGCGCTCCCGACAGCCTCAAGCGCGCCGTGGCGTTCATCGGCGTCCTCGCGCTCGGATACGCCCTCCTCCTGGGTGACCTCCTCGTCGGGGTGGGGATCCTGTTCGTCCTGTTCGCGGCGATCACGCTGATGAGCGCCTTCGAAGTGGTCGAGGCGTACGAACGGCGGCCGCTCACCATTTTCGGGGAGTACCGCCGCGTGCTCGAACCGGGGCTCCACGTCATCCCGCCGTTCGTCTCCCGGACGTACCCGTTCGACATGCGGACTCAGACGCTCGACGTCCCCACACAGGAGGCGATCACACGGGACAACTCGCCGGTGACGGCCGACGCGGTCGTCTACATCAAGGTGATGGACGCCAAAAAGGCGTTCCTGGAGGTCGACGACTACAAACGTGCAGTCTCCAATCTCGCACAGACGACCCTCCGTGCGGTCATCGGGGACATGGAACTGGACGACACGCTCTCGCGCCGGGAGACCATCAACGCGAAGATCCGGACCGAACTGGACGAACCGACCGACGAGTGGGGGATCCGCGTCGAATCGGTCGAGGTTCGCGAGGTCAACCCCACTCGCGAGGTCCAGCGGGCGATGGAGGAACAGACCTCCGCCGAGCGCCGTCGCCGGGCGATGATCCTCGAAGCCCAGGGGGAACGCCGGTCGGCGATCGAACGCGCCGAGGGGGACAAACGCTCGAACATCATCCGGGCGCAGGGTGAAAAGCAGAGCCAGATCCTGGAAGCGCAGGGGGATGCGATCTCGACGGTGCTTCGTGCCCGATCCGCGGAAGCGATGGGCGAACGCGCAATCATCGAACGCGGCATGGAAACCCTCGAAGCGATCGGGGAAGGGGAGTCGACCACGTTCGTGTTGCCCCAGGAGCTGACCAGTCTCGTCGGTCGGTACGGCAAACAACTTTCGGGTGCAGACGTCCAGGAGATGCAGGCGCTCGACGCTCTCGAGTTCGACGAGGAGACAGAAGAGATGCTCGGGCTCGACGACATCGAGTCCGCACTCGAGGAACTGGAGTCCCTGGAGATCGAGGGGACGAGCGGTGACGTCCCGACTGCCGAGGGCGAGGCGCCCGTCGACGACGAAGAGATCATTCCGGAAGTCGATCGGTCCTGAGTTCGCCGAACCGAAACGACAGACGATTTTTTACTCGGGTTCGACGTCCTCGGTCGGGACGTCACCGGTCGGGACGACCTCCGGCGGCACGCCACGGTCGCGATCGTCCTCACCATCCACGTCGAATTCTCGTCGGAGTTCCGCAATCCGGTCGCGGATGTCCGCCGCCAGTTCGAACTCGAGGTTGTTTGCGGCCTCCTGCATCCGATCCTCGAGGAGTTCGATCCGGCGGGCGGCCTCCTCGGCGTCGTCGACGTCGTCGCCCGCCAGCCCACTCGTGTCGGTTTCGGACCCCGGCAGGTTGGTTTCGCCGACCGGCTTCTCGATCGTCGTCGGCTCGTGGCCGCGTTCCTCGTTGTATTCGCGCTGGATCCGTCGACGCCGCCTCGTTTCCTCGATCGCCGACTCCATTGCGTCGGTGGTCTCGTCGGCGTACAACACGACCTCGCCGTTGACGTTTCGGGCGGCACGTCCCATCGTCTGGACGAGCGTGGTCTCCGACCGGAGGAACCCCTCCTGGTCGGCGTCGAGGATCGCCACCAGCGACACCTCCGGGATGTCGAGCCCCTCCCGGAGTAGGTTGATCCCGACGAGCACGTCGATGTTCCCCATCCGGAGGTCGCGAACGATCTCGTGTCGCTCCAGCGTGTCCGTCTCGTCGTGCATGTACGCCACGTCGACGCCGGCCTCCTCCAGGTACTCCGTGAGGTCCTCGGCCATGCGCTTGGTCAGCGTCGTCACCAGGGTCCGTTCGCCCCGGCCGATCCGGTCGTCGATCCGTCCCATGAGGTCTTCGACCTGTCCGGTGGCGTCCTGGATTTCGATCGCCGGGTCGACCAGATACGTCGGCCGGACGATCTGTTCGACGACCTGTGCGGACTGTTCGCGTTCGTACTCGCCCGGCGTCGCGGAGACGTACAGGGTTTTTCTGGTCTTCTCCTCGAACTCCTCGAAGGTGAGTGGCCGGTTGTCGAACGCAGTGGGCAGCCGGAAGCCGTTCTCCACGAGCGACTCCTTGCGTGACTTGTCACCCTCGAACTGTCCCCGAATCTGCGGGAGCGTCTGGTGTGACTCGTCGACGACGGTGAGGAAGTCGTCCGGAAAGTAGTCCAAAAGCGTGTACGGTGGTTCCCCGGACTCCCGGTCCGACAGATGGACGGAGTAGTTCTCGATCCCCGAACAGTAGCCGGTCTCCCGGAGCATTTCCAGGTCGAACGTCGTGCGCTCGTCGATCCGCTGGGCGGCCACGAGGTTTCCCTGGCGTTCGAAGTACCGGACCCGGCGTTCCCGCAACTCCTCGATTTCTTCGATGGCCCGGTTCAACCGCTCTTCGGGGATCGAGTAGTGCTCGGCGGGGTGGATCAACGTCGCGGGCTCCCGGGACTCGACGGTCCCCTCCAGCGGATCGATCTTCGAGATCCGGTCGATCTCGTCGCCCCACAGTTCGATCCGGAGCGGATATCGGCCGTACATCGGGAACACCTCGACGGTGTCGCCCCGCACCCGGAAGGTGCCCTGCTGGAAGTCGACGTCGTTGCGCTCGTAGTTTCGATCCACCAGCGCCGCGAGCAGTTCGTCTCTCCCGATCTCCTCCCCCACTTCGATCTCCAGAGCCATCTCGCGGTAGTTCGCCGGGTCACCCAGCCCGTAGATCGCCGACACCGACGCCACGACGATCACGTCCTCGCGGGTCAAAAGCGACCGCGTCGCCGAGTGACGCAGCCGATCGATCTCCTCGTTGATCGACATCTCCTTGTCGATGTAAGTGTCGGTCTGCTCGACGTACGCCTCCGGCTGGTAGTAGGTGTAGTAGGAGACGAAGTACTCGACGGCGTTGTCCGGAAAGAGGTTCTTGAACTCCTCGTACAGCTGGGCGGCGAGCGTCTTGTTGTGTGCCAGCACCAGCGTCGGACGCTCCAGTTCCTCGACAACCCACGAGACAGTGTTGGTCTTCCCGGAGCCGGTGACGCCCAGGAGGGTCTGTTTTTCGGCCCCCTCTCGGTACCCCTCGACCAGTTTCTCGATCGCGTCGGGCTGGTCGCCGGCGGGATCGAAGGGGGCGTCGACACGGAACGGTCGGTCGACTTCGGGCCGGTCGGGTGACAGTGGGGTGTCTGCGTCGCTCACGGTCGATCAACGGGTCCCAGCTACTAAACGCCGACCGTTGTTAGTCGGCGGACACTGAGGCGTCGCTTTCGCTCCGCCGCTCGACGACGAACCGTTCGAACGGTTCGGAGTACTGCATCAGCGTCGTTCCGAGGATCGCCATCACCAGCACGTAACCGACGGCGAAGGCGTTGATGTCGGTCGCGAGCGCTTCCGGGAACGTCCCCGCCTCGGCCCCCGCAAGCGCGATCGTCGCGATGATCAGCGAGAACTCCCCGCGCGTGGTCATCCCGAGGGCGACGCGCGTGCTCCGACGATCGTCGAGATCGTACGCCTTGCCGCCGAGGAAACCGGAGACGAGCTTCGTCGGGGTCGTGACGATCACCGCCGCGACGATGAGGCCTGCGACTCCCGCGAACAACAGCGGATCGGTGATCAGCCCGATCCAGAAGAAGAAGACGGCGGCGAAGGTGTCCCGAATCGGCTCCAGCAGGTTTTCGATCTCGTGGACGTGCCCAGTCGCCGAAAAGGCCATGCCCACGAAGAACGCGGCGACCGCCTCGCTCACGCCGAGTGCGAGCGCTGCCCCCGCGATGAGGACGGTCACGCCGATCACCCGGAGCACGACGAACTCGTTGGAATCTGTCTCGAGAACGCGGGCGAAGTAGCTGGTGCCGAAGTAGACTGCAAGTAGCAACAGCAGGATAAAGCCCATCGCGATCCCGATCGAGACTGCCGCATCGCCGAACCCGTCGCCGCCGAGGACGATCGCCGATGCGACGGCGAGATACACAGCGATCACGAGGTCCTCGTACACCAGCGTGCCGAGCATCGGCGCGCTCTCGTCGTTTGCGATCCATCCGAGGTCAATCAGCGACTTGGTGATGATCGCCGACGAGGAGATGTAGACGATCCCCGCGGCCAGAAACGCCGCGAGTGGATCGCGAAAGAGCGCGTATCCCAGGAGCAGCCCGACGCCGAAGTTGATCACGAGATCGATCGTCCCGGCAGTGCCGATCTCCTGTTTGCTCTCCATGAGTCGGTCCAGATTGAACTCGAGCCCGAGGAAAAACAGCAGGAAGACGATACCTAACTCCGCGCCGATCTCGACGAATACCGTTTCTTCGACGAACGGCATGCCGAGCCGACCCAGCACGTACGGCGACAACAGCATCCCGGAGACGATGTAGAAGGGGATCACTGACTGGCCCAAGCGCGTCGCGACGAACCCGGCGAGCGCAACGGCCGCAAACAGGACGCCGACCTCGAGGAGCAACAGTTCACTGGCCATTCGAGATCACTTCCTCACGTCGGTCACGCTTCACCGTCCCGATCGGCGTCGACGCTGTCGACGTCGGCGTCTCGTCCCCCACCGGTCAAAAGCTCCTCGAACGCCTCACAGTCGTCGCGGCTCCCGATGACGACCAGCGTGTCACCCGATTTGATCTCGTCGTCCGACGTCGGACTCCCGATCGTCTCGCCGCCCCGTTCGATCGCGATCACGGACACGCCGGTTCGCTGGCCGATGTCGGCCGCCTCGAGGGTCTTCCCGACGAGCGGGGAGTGTTCGTCGACCGCGAACCACTCCAGAAGCGTGTCACCACCGAGGGCTGTTTCGACGCTTTCCGACTGGATCGGCTGGAAGTACGCCCCCTCCAGAACAGTACCGACGATCCGAGCCAGCCTGTCGGACAGTTCGAACAGTTTCTCGGAGTCGGCGTCCTCGTCGGGTCTGCGGAACACTTCCCGCTTTCCGGTGTTGTGAGTGACGATCACGAGCCGCGATCCGTCGGTGAGATCGATCTCGTGTTTCTTGCCCACGCCGGGGAGATCGCTCTCGTAAATTTCCATACCGGACATACTGGCGTCCGATACATAATTGTGGGCAAAAGTCGTCTCCGTTGGTCGCCTCAAAACGGGAACGCAAACTCCACGGGGATTCCGGTCGCGAAATACACCAGTGTGATCCCCAGACATGCGGCGGGCGGAATCGTGAGATTGTCGTCGATCACGTAGCCGGCGACGACCGGTGTCGCACCGTCTGCAACCGTCGAACCCAGCGCCCCGACCGCCGCCGCGAGCGCTCCGACGGCGACGCCCGCGGTCGACACCGTAAACGGCGCGGCGAGCAGGAAACAGAAGCCGAACGTCGCCGCCAGCACGTCGGGGGCCTTCCAGCCGCCGACTTCGCCGGAGCCCAGCATTCCGGAGAACGGGTCCCCCAGCGCGAGCATGAGCATACCGGGGACGGCGATCGACGGGACGAAGACGAACCCCACCGCAGCCATGCTCACCATGTACAGCGCGTAGCCGGCGACGCTGTCGTCCTCGTAGGGACGGGTCAGCTTCCGGTACACCCAGTGGTCGAGCCCGACGACCAGCCGCAGATACTCGAGGACGAGTGCGACCGCGAGCGCGACTGCAAGCAGCAGCTGAACGATCCACCATGGCGCGCCCAACAGCCACAGCGCCGGCAGCCCGGCACCGGTCGCGTGAACCGCACGCCTCCCGAGTTCGAGGCTCACGGTCGATCAAGTTCGAGAGACGTCCGTTTCGACGCTCTCGTAGGCGTTCTCGAGATCGACGAACGTCCGTCCACCGGTCGACAGCGCCGACAGCTCCGCCGCGAGGGCGTCGACCGGAAGTCGCACTTGTGCGGCGGTGTCGCGCTCCCGGAGCGTGACCGTCTCTTTTCCGTCCCCTTCGATCCCGTCGCGGTCGACGGTCACGCAAAACGGGGTTCCGATCTCGTCCTGACGGCGGTATCGGCGACCGATCGATCCGGAGTCGTCGGTCGTCACCGACAGTCCCTCGGCCCTGAGTTCGGCGGAAACTTCCGCCGACAGCGACGTCAGCCGGTCGTCGTTCGACACCAGCGGAAAGACGGCCACGTCCGTCGGAGCGAGCTCGGGTTCGAGCGCCAGATACGTCCGCGATTCGCCGTCGACTGCGTCCTCGCGGTAGGCGTGCTCCAGTACGGTGTAGACGATCCGCCCGACTCCGAAGGAGGGTTCGATGACGTGGGGACGTACGTGTTCGCCCGCTTCTGTCACCGTTTCGACCTCGAAGTTCGCGACGTCGGTGTCGACGGTGTACTCCTCGCCGTCGACCTCGACGGTGACTTCCTCGGAGTCGAACGCCGATGGATCGCGCCCGGCAAGCGATTCGAGGGCTGTGGCAACCTCGCCGGCATCACCGCCGAACTCGGGACCGAGCACGCTCATGTCCGGATCGACGGTCGCCCGTTCGACGGTCTTCGGTTCGTCGTACTGTCTGAAGACCGTGAACGCCTCCCCGGAGTGCTCCTCGTGTTTCCGGAGGTCGTAGTCGGACCGGGTGGAGAAGCCGGCGATCTCGATCCAGTTGCCGGCGAGTTCGGCCTCGGCGTCCCAGCAGTCGGCCGCGTAGTGGGCGCGTTCGCCGGGGAGATGCTGCCTGAAGCGGAGCCGATCGAGATCGACGCCGATCCGCCGGAACCACCGCTTCGCGAGGCCGAGGTAGTAGCCGACCCAGGCGGATTCGACCGTCCCGTCCTCGATCGCGTCACCGACTGTCACGTCGACGTAGTCGCCGTCCTCGGCCTGCTGTTCGTCGACCGGATACAGCGTCAGTTCCACGTCTGCGACCTCCCCGATCGGGGGGTCGTCGCGCTCGGGATCGACGAACTTCTCGAGTTCGGCCTGGGTGAACTCCCGGACCCGGATGATCCCGCGGCGCGGCGAGATCTCGTTGCGGTACGCCGGCCCGATCTGGGTGACGCCGAACGGGAGCTGGTTGCGGGCGTACTCTTTCAGCCGGGGGAACTCGACGAAGATCCCCTGGGCGGTCTCGGGGCGGAGATACCCCGACTGGCCCGACCCGGGACCGATCGTCGTCTCGAACATCAGGTTGAACTCCTCGACGGGTTCGCCGGCGAGTTCGGCTCCACAGGTCGGACACGCGAGGTCGTGTTCGCGGATCAGCTCCTCGACTTCCGCAACCGGAAGCGACTCGGCCTCCTCGATGTCGGTCGCGTCCTCGATCAGGTGATCCGCGCGGTGGGACTCCCCGCAGGTCGCACACTCTACGAGCATGTCGTCGAAGCCGTCGAGGTGCCCCGACGCCTCGAAGACGGCCTCGGGCATCACTGTCGGCGCCTCGATCTCGCTGTTGCCCTGTCGGAGGGTAAACCGGTCGCGCCAGGCGTCCTCGAGGTTCCGCTTGAGCGCTGCGCCCTGCGGTCCGAAGGTGTAAAATCCGGCCGTGCCGCCGTAGACGCCGTTGGATCCGAAGAAAAAGCCACGCCGTTTTGCGAGTTCGGAAAGCTCCCGATCGGTCATAGGGCCTCCAGCAGGTCGACGTCTCGCACGATGCCGACGAGTTCGCCGCCGCTGACGAGCGGGATCTGTTCGATCTCGTTCGTGATCATCTCCTGAGCCGCTTCGCGTGCGGTCCGGCGCTTGCTCACGGTGACGAGCTCCTCGCTCATGAACTCCGAGACCGGCGCGGTCGGGATCTCGACGTTCCGGGTCGGGAGATAGCGGTTCCCGGTTCCCTTGATCCCCTCCCAGGCGTAGTCGGCGTCCTGGTCGGCGAAGCTGTTGCCGGTGCTTTCCTCGCCCTCGACGACGCGGGCGACCTCGAGGATGTCGACCTCGGTGACGATCCCGGCCATCTTCCCGTGTTCGTCGAGACAGACTGCATACGGAACGCGCGCGAGACCGAGCTCCCGCTCGATGGTCGGCAGCGGCGTCCCGACGTAGGCGGCGTTGACCTCCCGGGTTGCGAGGTCGCCACACGGGGTGTTGCCGTTCTCGTGGCCGCGGGCGATCGCACGGATCACGTCGGTGACGGTGACGATCCCCTTCAGCCCGAGGCTGTCGGCCTCGACGACGGGGAGCCGGCGGGCTCCCTTCTCCAGCATCACTCTTGCGGCCTCGACCAGCGTGTCCGTCGGCGTCACCGTCGGCACCTCCCGCATCAACAGCGCGAGCTGGTCCTCCTCGGGTTTGGAGATGAGGTCGTCCCGCGAGACGATCCCCCGGTACACCTCCTCGTCGCCGTCCCGCTTCACGACGGGCACCGACGAGAAACCGTGCTCCTGGATGTACGCGAGTGCGTCGTCGCGGGTCCCCGGCAGCTCGACGACGACGAGCTGCGACCGTGGCGTCATGGCGTCTTCGACGTTCATGGGGTCCCCTATTGCGTCGTACCTCTTGTATACTGCGAAGGACTTCTCCGAGTGATCCTCCGAAATATCCCTCGTTGTGGGGCCGAACATCGAACAAATCTCAAACGCTCTTCGAATTCAAAACACGATCGTGTGTCGGATTTCGTCGTTTCTTCCTGTCGTTTCGACGAGTTTAAATACGCGAGTGTGCTGGTTTCAACCATGACACGGGACCCCACGCCACGGGACGATTCGCAGGTGATGGCCTCCGTCGACGAGAGCGCTTCGCGCCCGTCACTCGTCATCGCGGACATCTCCACGGAGGAGGCGTGGCTTTCGGTCCGACAGTCGGACGCGGCGGTTCTCGAGGAGTGGTGTTGAGTCGGTAGCCGGTCGCTCCCCCGTTCTCGCGGCCGGCGCGAGAACGGACGCTTTTTGTTCGGCGACGGTGGCGTACCCGTATGAGCGACGCGGACGCCGTCGACAACGTGCTCTTCGTCGTGCTCGACACGGTACGGGCGGATCACCTGACGCCGTACGGGTACGACCGCGAAACGACGCCGACCCTGGAGCGGTTCGCCGCGGAGTCGACCGTGTTCGAGGGGGCGGTCGCGCCCGCACCGTGGACGCTTCCGGTTCACGCCTCCCTTTTCACCGGACTGTACCCCCACCAGCACGGCGCCGATCAGGAGACTCCGTACCTCGAGAGTGAACGGACGCTCGCGGAGACGCTTTCGACGGCGGGCTACGACACCGCCTGTTACTCCTCGAACGCGTGGATCACACCGTACACGCGGCTCACTGACGGTTTCGACGACCGAGACAACTTCTTTCAGGCGATGCCGGGTGACTTCCTGTCGGGGCCGCTGGCGCGTGCCTGGAAGCGACTCAACGACGACGACCGGCTCCGATCCGTCGCGAACCGACTCGTCGCGTTCGGCAACACGATCCACGAGTACCTGGCGTCCGGCGGGGGATCCGACTCCAAGACGCCGCGGGCGATCGATCGCGCACGGGAGTTCATCGAGAGCGCGGAGGCCGACTCGTCTGCCGGGGACCCGGGTTGGTTCGTCTTCTGTAATCTGATGGACGCACATCTGCCGTACCACCCCCCCGAGGAGTACGCCGAGCGGTTCGCGTCCGGCATCGACTCGACGTCAGTGTGCCAGAATTCGAAGGAGTACAACGCCGGCGCACGGAAGATCGATGACGAGGAATGGGAGGCGATCCGCGGGCTGTACGACGCCGAAATCGCTCACATGGACGCCGAACTCGGCCGGCTGTTCGACTGGCTCCGGGAGACCGATCGGTGGGACGACACAGCGGTCGTCGTCTGTGCGGATCATGGCGAACTCCACGGCGAACACGATCTCTACGGCCACGAGTTCGGGCTGTACGACCCACTGATCAACGTGCCACTGCTAGTGAAACATCCCGAAGTGGGGGCAGGTCGACGCGAGGACCTCGTCGAACTGCTGGATCTGTATCACACGGTTCTGGACGCGCTGGGGCTCGACCCGGAAAATGCCGATTCCCCCGGCGTCGACGAGGCAGACTCTCCCAGTAGTGGGGACGGTGTCCCGCTGGACCCGACGCGGTCGCTCCTGTCGGAGGAGTACCGGGCGTTCGACGGAGTCGACGCGCCCGATCCCGGACAGTCGGCGGTGCTCGAGCGTCGGCGGGACGGCGACGACGCCGACTACGCGTTCGTCGAGTACGCCCAGCCGGTCGTCGAACTCACCCAACTCGAGAACAAGGCGAACGCCGCCGGGATCACGCTCGACCGGAACTCCCGGTTTTACGCCCGGATGCGCGCCGCGCGGTCGACCGACGCGAAGTACGTCCGGGCCGACCGGATCCCCGACGAGGCGTACCGCATCGACCGGGATCCGGGAGAAACGCGGAACCTGGCGGGATCCGACTCCGAGTCGATCGCCGACGTCGAGGCGGCGCTCGCGTCGTTCGAGGAGGCGGCGGGCGGTCGGTGGACGGCCGAGAACGCCGACGATCCGTCGAGTGTCGGGGAGTCGGGCGTCGAGGAGATGGACGAAACGGCCCAGGAGCGGCTTCGGGATCTCGGCTATCTCGAGTGATCGGACCGCCTGGACGGGGGTCAGTCACCGGAGGTCGCGTTCGGCTTCCCACGCCCGAACGAGCCCCGCCAGAGTCCGGTTGATCGGGACGTCGATACCGTGGGCTTTCCCCCGGTCACAGACGACGCCGTTGATCGCGTCGATCTCGGTCCGGTTGCCCCGATCGACGTCCTGCCGCATCGAGGAGTGGTTCGCGGCGGTGGCGTCGGCGACTGCTTCGACTGCGTCGGCGGCCGCGCTCTCGGAGAGGGATACGCCATCAGTGCGGGCGACTTGGGCGGTCTCCCGGGCGGCCTCGCGGGAGAGATCGCCGGCAGGACCATCCACGAGTTCCCCGTTTCTCACGCGCGCCAGAGCGGTGGGCGCGTTGATCCCGGCATTGATCGCGAGCTTTTTCCACCGGCGATGCGGCATGTCGGTCGCGATCTCGACCTCGATGCCGGCGGCGTCGAACGCCTCGCCGGCCCGGTCTGCCCACGGATCCGCACCGCCGCCGTAGGCGCCGATCGCGATCGTCCCTTCGCCGGTACACTCCACGTGGCCTGGTTCCCGGAGGCGCGCACCGTACGTCGCCGTCCCCGAGAGGATCGTCGGCGGCGTGCCCTCGCGTCCTTCGCCGGCGTCGATGTTCTCTCCGGCCAGGCGAGACGCGAGAACCTCCTCGGTGAGGCCGTTCTGGAGCGAGCAAACCGCACCGTAGGAACCCGTCGCGAGCGCGTCGGCCGCGGTCTCGGTGTCGTACGCCTTCACGGTGACGACCGCGAGATCGGCACGCAGCTCGGTTCCGTCGGTCGTCGCGTCCGGGGTCGTGTGGGCGTCGACGGCGCCGGTGATCGACAGTCCCTCCTCGCGGACCGCGGCGACGTGTGGGTCCCGCCCCACCAGCGTGACGTCGTGGGCCCGGGCGAGGAGGCCTCCCACGAGGCTTCCGAGGCTGCCGGCGCCGAACACGAGGATCTCCATACCGGTGCTGCTTCGCCCGACGGCAAAAAACGATCGCGTCCGATCGTCCCCCGATGATCCCCCGATCGGCTTAGTCCTCCGCCCAGTAGTACAGTTCCTCTTTCGGCGCCTCACACGACGGACACGAGTCGGGAAGGTCACCTTCGATCTTCCCCATCTCGCCGCACTCCCAGCAGCGCCACATCACGTACGCCTTCCCGAAGATGTCCCGTGCCTCCGACAGTGGGACCGTTCCGGTCTCCTCGCGTGCGAGCACGTAAAAGCCGGCGTCGTCCAGTCCACGGACGGTTCCGAGTCCGTTTCCGTCGCCGTCGTATATTTCCTCGCCGATCTCGACGTTCGCGAGCCGGTCTTCGGTATCCTGTGACATGGTAACAACTCTGTTCCGAACCGGGTTAAAACGTGGTGCAACCTCAGACAGCTGTTGGCCCCTCCTCGCCGGTTCGGATCTGGACGGCACCGTCGACGGGGAGCACGAACACCTTTCCATCCCCGGGTTCTCCGGTCGAGGCGGCTTCGTGGATCGCGGTCACGACGTCGTCGACGGGGGCGTCCGCGACGACACACTCGATTTTGACCTTCTCGTGGAGGTCGACGGTGTACTCTTCGCCGCGCCACTGGCCCGTCTTCGCCGGCTGCGATCCCCGACCCGAGACCCGAGTCACCGTAAGCGAGGGGGCGCCGGCCTCCGCGAGCGCGTACTTCACGTCCGCAAGTTTGTTCGGCCGAACAATCGCCATCACGAGCTTGATGCCGTCGTCGGAGCTTCCGTCCGCGGCGGTCCCGCCGTCGGTTCTGACTTCCGTGGCGTCGGTGGAGCGAGCCCGCACCGCCCGACCACCGTCGGCCGCGAGGTCGGGTTTGCCGAACTCCGGGTAGGTGTCGACGCCGTGTTCGGAGACGTCGAGGCCCTCGCGTTCGTGCGCCGGCGAGACCCGCGCTTGACCGACCGCCCTGAACGCGCCGAAGACGGCCGCGGTCGCGCCGACGGTCCACCCCGCGATCACGGCGACGCCGACGACCTGCGAGACCAGCAGGCTCGTCGAAAAGCCGCCGACGTGAACGAACGGCAGCGCGAGCACGCCGAGCGCGCCTGCGGAGCCGTGGACCGGAAACACCGCACAGACGTCGTCGATTTTCATCCGGTCGGTGACGATCTCGAAGACGAACGGGAGCTGGAGCCCCGCAAGCAGCGCCACGAGCATCGCGCCCCACCAGGTGACGACGTCTGCGATGCCGGTGACGGCCACCAGCCCCGCGAGCAGGCCGTTCGCGACGTACAGGGTGTCGACTTTCCCGGTGAGGTACAGCGCCGCGATGGACGCGCCGATGGCGCCCATCGCCATCCCGACGGTCGTCGCGAGCGCGACCCGTCCCACCACCGCGTAGCCGTCGAGGACGAGTTCGCCTCCCTCGACTGCGAACACGGTGGCGGTGGTGCCGACGTTGAAGCCGTACCAGCCGAACGCCAGGATCAGCGTTCCCAGCACCGCAAACGTCATCGAGTGGCCCGGAACCACGTTCGTCGAGCCGTCCTCGGCGTAGCGGTCCAGACGCGGGCCGATCACGTACGCGGCGGTGAGCCCGGCGATGCCCCCCATCCCGTGGACGATCATGCCGCCGGCGAAGTCGTGAAACCCGAGCGCGTCGAGGAACCCGCCCGCCCAGGTGAAGCCGACCACGACCGGGTAGATAATCGCTGCCAGAAGCAGCGTGTACCCGACGTACGCCCGGAGCCTGGCGCGCCCGGCGACGGCCCCGGAGACGATCGTGGCAGCGGTCATCGCGAAGACTGCTCCGAACAGCCACTCGTTGATCCACGCGCCGTCGGCTGCGGTCATCACGGCCGTGAGGTCGCCGGCACTGTAGGACCCCCCGCCGGTGAGCCCGCCGGCGATCGCTTCGATCCCGAACCCCACGAAGAAGTAGGCGACGATGCCGACGCTCCAGGTGAGCAGGTTCTTCGTGAGCTGGTTGGCCACGTTCTTCGCGCGCACCTGACCGGATTCCAGCATGGCGAACCCGGCGTGCATGAAGAAGATCAAAAAGCAGGCGAGCGCGACCCACAGCAGATTGACTCCGTCGGCCAGCACCGTGGGGTCGACGGTCACGAGTATCCCTCACTTATAACCAAATATTCAGTGTGTTTGTCCATGCTATTCTCGAATAGTTGTTCGATCATCGTCCGAATCACGGTTTCCCGTCCGGAATCGGATGTATATAAACGCTCGGTACACGAACGGAACTTTTCACCGTAATAATACTACGAACGTCATATATAAGGACGTATCCAATATATATAAGGAAATATTCCGCAGCGGTATTTGGCAATTGTTGCAGTAAAAGTGGACGTACGTCGAGTGCTTCTCGGCTGATTTCGGGGGAATCGCTCGCGCGCATCTCGCCCTCGCCTGCTCTTATAACAGTAAATTAATAGTTGGTGTCGAACAGTAACCCCCTAAAAACCGGTATTCAAGCGCTAATTTACAAACACTGGTGAAATATAACATTTTAATCAATAAGATATAACATCTCTGGCTGCTTGTGGATTGTTATCATGTCGAACCCAGGTGCGGAGACGTTCGAAGAGATCCCGTTCCCCGAGCTCGTGCGGAAGTCGGCGCTGGCGATCGCGCAAGGGCAGACGGCGCTGGACCTCAATTCAGTGCGGACCGCCCAGACGCTCGCGGACATGAAACTCGACGCGGGTTCGGTGGTGTTGAGCATCATCGAGGAACTGGATCAGGACGGCAACGTGGTCGATTTCGAGACGGTGACGAACGACACCGAGCTCTCCCTGCTCGCGTATGGGATCACGCCGACGTTTTACGAGTTCTCGGAGACGGAGATCGATATGCGGTTCTGGGTTCGGTGGTACGACCACACCCGGGAGGTCGACCGGACGTCGACGTACGAACAGTCGATGCGGTCGAGTTACGAGGAGTCTGAAAAGAAGTTCGGCGGGGGTGGCGGCGCCGCACTGGATCTGGGGATCTTCAAGATCGGCGGACGGGCGGGTGGAAGCACCCAGAGCGCCTCGGGGGAGCGCGAGACGGAGATCGCGGTCAAACGCCACAGCGAGTACCACAGCAAGGTGTACGGCCTCGACGCGAGCGCTTCATGCCGACTCAAGACCCGGCTCGTTCCCAAGGAAGCGCCGGATCGGGCCGTTCCGACGATCGTTCGGCAGTCGGCGTCGGAGTGATCTCGATCCATGGATCAGTGGCTCTCTAGACCGCTGGGGGAGGTCGTGGAAGGCGTCTCCAGGGCGGTTGCGGACGGACAACTCGCGCTCGACGATCACTCGATCGAGGCCACGAGAGCTATCGAGGAGGCCGAGGGGCTGGAGGGGGCGGTCGATCCACCGTGGTTCCGGTTCACGGAGGTCGAGGCGGACGTTACGGTCGCGCTTTCGATACACGGCCGGGAGCTTCGAGACCGACACCGACGTCGACGCGTCGAAAGGGGCGAGACCGGCGAGGATCAGGAGCCCGACCGCAAGCGCGGTTACCGGGAGTTCCTCGCGGCGGCGCCGTACGGGCCACACCTCACCTCGCGATACGGCTACGACGTGAACGCCACGAGTCGGGTCCGGTTCCGGATCGCTCCGGTGCCGCCGACGGACGAACGGTGAGGTCGTGGCGATCATGAACGGGAGCGACAGGAACGACGCATGACCGACCTCGAAACGCTCATCCGGGAGCGGTATCCCTCGGTCGACGTCGGGAAGCTGGACACGCGCGAACAGTACGAACTGGCCGGTGCAGTCCGGAACCAGCATCGCCTCGTGGAGTCGATCCAGGACCGCCTGGTCGACGTCGAAATCGAACGGGACATGCTGTCGACGAAGGTCGATCGTCTCGAGAAGCTCCGTCACGAGGCCGAGACCGAACGGGATCGACTCCGCGAGCGGATCGAGGAGTTGACGGCGGACGTTCTCACGGTCGAACCCGACAGGGTCGTTACGGCGTTCGCCAACTCGATCGGCGACTTCGAGGAGCTGGAACGGGCGGGCTATGCGATTTCGAACCTGGAGGTGGATCTCAAGGCCAGCCTCGTCCAGCGGGACGACGGGATGGCGCTACACCTGCCGCGGCTCGCGGAGGAGTACAGCGCCGACTCGCTGAGCACGATCCGGTTCGGGGTTCGGCCGACCCCGCCACAACGGGATCTCGATCTGGTCCGCGTCCCCCGCGTCGTCGGGCGGTCGAACGAGGCTGCCCGGCAGCTCCTCGCGGAGGTTGATCTGTCCGTCGGTCGGGTCGATTCGGAGCCGGGCGATCCGGGCGGGCTGGTCGTCGATCAGTTCCCGAAGCCGGGCGACCTCGCGGAACCAGGGGCAGACGTCGACGTGGTCGTTACCGAGGCGACGACTGTCGACGTTCCTTCCTGTCTCGGTCTACGACTGCCGGAAGCGAGAACCGCGCTTGCGGAGGCTGGGCTGTCGGTCGGGGAAATCGAACGGACCCCCGCCGACGCCCCTGTCGGGACCGTGGTCGAGCAGGACCCGCCGCCCACGGACGACACAGACCGCGGCACTGTCGTCGATCTCGTCCTCGCAGAATCTGTGGAGGAGCGAGAGGCGGAAGAGCGGGAGGAGCGAGAGGCGGAAGAGCGGGAGGAGCGAGAGGCGGAAGAGCGGGAAGGAGAACTCGGCGAACGCGGCGAACCGGTTCGGACGGTCCCGGGTATCGGTCCGACCTACGCCGAGCGCCTCCAGCGGGAGGGAATCGAAACCGTTCGGGAGCTCGTCCGGCTCGAACCGACACGCGTCGCTGCGATCACGGATGCGGGGGATGGTCGCGTTCGGCGCTGGTTCGACGAACTCGACGCCGTAAACGAGGATGGGCGTGAAGACGACGGACGTGGAGACGATGGACGTTGAGTACCCGGACGACGGAACGGAACGGACGTACGTGGTCGCCTTCGATCCCGCGAGTTCTCCGGACGACATCCGAGGGACGATCACGGCGATCGTCGGCGAGGAGGGAGCCGTTCTCCTGACCGCCGGCAACGGTATGGTCGTCCGGTCGTCCCGGGACCTCACCGCGTTCCGTGAACGTCCCGCCGTTTTGCACGTCGGTGAAGTCAGTGTGTCGCCCATCGAACCGATCCGCAAGCGTCGGCCCAGACGGGACTGATACTCGCGGGGATGAAGTGGGAGTAGCCTACAGAGAGAGTTCTTCGACGCTGGCGCCGTCGTCCCGCTCGCGGAACACCTGCCCTTCGAAGAGCGTCACCATCGCGTCGTCGTGTTGCCACACCTTCGGCGGGAGTCCGGCCTTCCGGGCGACGCGGTCGAGATACTCCTCGGCGCTCCAGCCGTGTTTCACTGGCAGCGTCGGGAACAGCCAGCCGTGGTTTTCGCCCCGATCGATGGCTGCCCCGTGGGAACCCAGTTCGATGTCGGCGAGGGGGTCGTCCGTAAGCACAGTCGTGCAGACGACACACACCGACACGCGAAGGTTGTCGAGCTCCTTCGAGCCGACCTCGGAGCCGGCGGAGTCACCCGAAGCCGCCTTGATCGCCGCCTCGACGATGGCGTGACCGAGCTGGTCGCCGGTTTTGTACGCGCCGGCACAGCCGCGGAGGCGGCCGCGTCCCCTGGTGGACTCCAGCCTGACGAACGCACCGGTACGCTGGTAGAACGCCTCGCGCATGCTCCCCGGTTGTTCCCGTTGGCCGTGAAGAACGAACGATTCGACGGCTTCACGCGCCAGTTCGACCGCCCGGGCCCCGTCCTCGTAGGATAGCCGAACGGCCTGCGCCTCTGACATACCCATTCACATGATCGGACACGACTTCAACTTTCCCTTCATTATAGACGGTTGAGATAGAGGGTCCCTACTGTCGGTTAGACGGTTGGTAACCGAACTCTTAATCGCATGTGGGACGTACGTTCCCCTGGCAGAGGGAGCCCGACCCCCGTGGCCGGCGACGCCGGCCATGAGGAAAGTCCCCCCACCGGCCGGACGGGCGACCGGGCGCAAGCCCGGAGTCGGAGACGGCTGGCTCTGGAACAGAAACGACACCCCCCGATCCGACCGATGAGGTGCGTCGACCGCGAACGCGGTCGACGGCGTCCGCGGTCCGCCGTGGACGGGCGAACCGACCCGCGAGGGAAGGGAGTTAACCCACCGAGGGCTGCGGGGCCTCACGTGCTCCGATGCGAGCGGGGTTACCCGCGAGCCGACGATCGGGAACGGATGGAACGGCGAATCCTCGCCGGTGCAAGCCCGCACCACCCGGCGGCCTCGCCGCCGGACAGGTAGTCCGGCCACGGCGCGGGCGCTCAGCCGAATGTCGGGACGAACAGAAGGGGGCTTACTCCCCTCAGCCGCTTTTCATTTCAACCACGAACGTCGAAACGGGACGGCTCAGCCGCCGGATTCGGTGCCGTCGAAAGCGACACCGCAACCGTGATCGCCAGCCCCAGCACCATCAACCCGAGCGCGACGTCCCAGCCACCGTACGTCCGGGCGAACAGCGGTATCTCGCTCCCGAGTAGTGTGACCGTCCGGGCCGGGACGAGGACGTGCGTGACGTAGACGGTCTGCGGCACGAGGATCCCCGCGATCATTCCGGCACCGGTCGTCCGGTCCCAATACAGCGCCGCGAGCACCGGGAGCGTCAGGAGCGCGAACCCGGAGAAAGCGGTGTCGCCAACTTCGATGAGGGTTCCCGGCCGCGTGAGGCTAGCGAAGAACGCCGCGGTCGCGAAGACGGCAACGCCGATCCGGCCGAGCCACGCCTCCCGTCGCTCGCTCACCTCGTGGTCCACCAGCGGCCGGTACACGTCCCGCGTGAAGTACGACGACCCGGACAGCAGCATCGAGTCGGAAGAGGACATCATCGCCGCGATCGCGCCCGCGATCACGAGTGCCGCGAACCACTCCGGGGTGAACTCGTTGAGGACGACCGGGACCACGTTCGCCCCCTCGGGGACCGCAACGCCCAGTCCGGCCGCCCACGTGCCCAGCATGAACGCCGGAACGAACAACAGGAGCACGAGCACCGGCCACAGCGTGAACGACCGCTTGAGGACGCGGTCGCTCTCGGCGACGAAGAACCGTTGGTTGATCTGGGGAAACATGGTGACGCCGAACGCGATCGTCACTGCCGTCGAGATGATAAACTGTGGAGTGTACACCCCCCCGCCCAGCGCGAGGAACTCCGGATGGGAGGCGGCGACGGCGTCGGTCGCCGCCCCCAGGCCGCCGGCCGCAGACAGCACCCACAGCACGGCGATCCACACCATCGACAGCATGAACAGCCCCTGGAGCGTGTCGGTCCAGGCGACGCCGCGGAGTCCCGCCAGGATCACGTACAGGATCATAAACGCGGTGATCAGCGCCGCCCCACCCCAGTACGGTACTGCGCCGTCAGTGAGCCCCACAAGCGCCTCGCCGGCCCCCATCTGCTGGAGCATCACGTACGGGAACAGCCAGAAGAGGCTGACGCCGGCGACGGTCGCTCGCAGGCGCCGGGAGCCGAACCGGTCCCCGAGCATCTCCCCCAGCGTGACGTAGTCGTGGCGTTGCCCGACGAGCCACTGTTTGTAGCCGACGAGATACCACAGGATCGCGAAGATGACGCCGTCCATCACGCCCATCACGAGGATCCACTCCGGCCCGGCCGCGTACGCGAGGTTCGGGCCGCCGAAGAAGGTAAACGCCGAAAGCAGCGTCGCGAACGTGGTAAAAAGCAACACCAGCGTTCCAAGCGACCGCGAGGCGAGGAAGTAGTCCTCGGCGGTCGCCTCCGAGACCCAGTAGGCGAGCAGGCCGATCCCGAGCGCTACGAACAGGTAGCCGACGACGATCGCGAACTGCAGTCCCCCGCCGATCACGGCGTCTCACCGTTCGAGTCCGGATCGATTCCCATCTCGCGATCCCACGCACGCCTGGTGAACGCGTAAAAGACGATCGCCGCAAGCATCATCCAGCCGATGTGCCACCACAGCCAGATCGGCAGTCCCGCGACGACGGTCGCGTTGCCCCACAGGAACCACGGCACCGAAAAGACGACGAGCAGCAGGAACGCGAGGGCCCACAGGACGGTTTCGGTTCGGGGCATCGGTCAGTTGTTAGAACCCGTGGCCGTCCAGGTAGTTGTCCGTTTCCCTTCAGCCGTCGCCCGGTTCGACCGGCGAAATATCAGCGCTGAGACCGCGACGACAGGTATATGCGGCGACCGTTCGTATGATAGCTCCGGTGACACTGCAATCGTGTGGCCCGGCCGATCTGGTCGGGTGTGTCGTGGGAATTCACGCCGCGACAGCCACACAACCATCATCTCACCCACATTCACACCGCCTCGCGCGTCGAGGGGGACACATCCATGAACGACACAGCAAAATATCTCATTCACGCGACCATCGCCGCCGACGGCGTCGTCGAACGCTCGGACGTGGTCGGCGCGGTTTTCGGACAGACCGAGGGGCTACTCGGCGAGGAGCTGGACCTCCGGGAGCTCCAGCAGGCCTCGAAGGTCGGTCGCATCGACGTACAGATCGAATCGGAGAACGGACAGTCGTTCGGCGAGGTGACGATCGCCTCCAGCCTGAACAAGGCGGAGACGGCGATCCTGGCGGCCTCGCTCGAGACGATCACCCGTGTGGGACCGTGCCACGCTCACATCGAAGTGGCGGACATCGAGGACGTCCGCGCGGCAAAGCGCCGGGCGGTCGTCGACCGGGCCAAGGAGCTGCTCGCGGAGGGGTTCGACGAGTCGATCATCTCCAGCGAGGAGATCCTCACCGAGGTCCGCGAGTCCGCTCGGATCGACGACATCGACGAGTACGATGGGCTCCCTGCCGGTCCTCGCGTCTACGACTCCGACGCCGTCATCGTCGTCGAGGGGCGGGCCGACGTCGGGCGGCTGCTCCAGTGTGGCATCAAAAACGCCGTCGCGGTCGAGGGGACAAACGTTCCGGACGCGATCGCCGACCTCACCGAAGAACGGACGGTGACGGCGTTTCTGGACGGCGACCGCGGCGGCGAGCTCATCCTCCAGGAACTCGCCCAGGTCGGCAACGTCGACTACGTGACGTTCGCGCCGGCGGGCCGCTCCGTCGAGGAGCTCGACCGGACGGAGGTCATGGACGCGCTCCGGGCGAAGGTGCCGTACGCCCAGATCGCCGACGAACCGAACGCCCGGCTCTCGCTACAGGGTGACGGTACGGACCCTCTGTCGGGGTCGCGGGTTCCGACTGACCCGGCGACCCCTGATCGGATCGACGACGGAGATACCGAAGACGAATCGGAGGAGACTGCGACGGACGACCAGCAGGCGGAGACGGGCGAAACCAACGATCGCGACGTCGAATCCACTGTCGACGTCGAACCGAGCGAGGGGTCCGAGCTGGCGGAACCGGAGGTAGCGCAATCCGACGCCGACGGTGTCGACACAGGTGACGGTCCCGGTGGTGACGAGGAACCGAGAGACCGCGGGGAGGCCGACCCCACCGAAGATGCACCCGGCGAGCCCGACGCGGACGCGTCCACAGAGGAGGCCCGAACCCTCCGGAGCCACGTCGAGGAGGTCATCACGGAATCGACGGGACTCGCCCGACTGCTCGATGCGGAGTTCGAACTCCTCGAGGAAATCGACGCCGAGGAGGCGTTCGACGTCGTCGAGCGTCGGGAGGCGGCGCCACACGCGGTGGTCCTCGACGGGGAGGCGACCCAGCGTCTCCTCGACGTGGCGGCCCAGCGTGGCGTCGACCAGCTCGTGGCCCGGTCTGCCGGCGAGTACGTCAAAAAGCCGATCGGGACGCGGGTGTTGACCGCGGATCAACTGCTCGTCGAAGCATAGTCCCTTTTCCGTTTCGTAACGTATATGCCATCCAGACGGCGTACGTTGAAACGCGTGTCCGGGTTGGGGTAGTGGTTATCCTTCAGCCTTGTGGAGGCTGAGACGCGGGTTCGATTCTCGCACCCGGACTTTTCCACGACGACCGCAGGGAGGAGTGGAAACGCCGGAAGGCGAGATTGAACCCGGGAAGAGGCAGCGGTCGAACGACCAACCCGGGCGACGAACTAGTTTCAGCCGGGTGCATACTGGTATATAGTTGGCAGTTCATCTCACACATATGTCGGACCAACAACCATCCGGAATGCTCCAATCGTTGTACACGAACCGGATCGGGACGGCCAGAACGGACGACGAAATCTTCGGCTACTGGCTGTTCGTGATCGGCGTCCTCGCTGGCCTGCTCGGCGTGATCGTCTTCGCCGTCACGGACGCCCAGACGGTCTCACGTGGGATCGGCTACGCGCTGGCGGCACTCGCGCCGCCGCTGATCATGATCGGCGCGGTGATCCGGTTCCCACTGCGACGGACCGCGATGTGGCTCGCTGTCGTCGGTGGGTTGCTCTCGGTGGGCGCGGTGGTCTGGTTCCTGTCGGTGTTCCCCGGCGGGTGGCCCCGGGCGACCGGCCGGATCGACATCATCGGCGTGTACACGGTCGGACTGATCGTCATCGGGCTCGCCGGCACCGTCGTCCCGCTGTGGACCGATCCGGTGTACGACGAACACGCACAGCTCACCGAGACGACCGAACGACAGCGTGCGGAACTCGAGACCTCCTCTGCGCGTGTCGAGGAGTCACAGTCTCGAGTCGACGAACTCGAGGGTGATCTCGCCGCCCGGCAGGAGGAACTCTCGGAACTCGAGGAGGAACTCTCCGAGCGCGAGGCCGAGCTCGCGGCGCTGCACAGTTCGAGTGCACGGTTCGAACTGTTCGAGGACCGGGGCGGGAAACACCGCTGGCGGCTCCGACACCGCAACGGAAACGTGATCGCGGCGGCCGGACAGGGGTACAGCTCCCGCCAGAAGTGCCAGCAGGGAATGCACAGCGTGATGCGGAACGCGCTCGGTGCGGGCGTCCTGCGGCTCGAATCCGAGGCCGTCGAGACGACGACCGAGGACGGCGAGCCGGTTCCCGAAGACGCCGACGAACCCGACCTCGCGGTACCCAGCGTCGACGAGGACCTCGAGAGCGCTGCCACGTTCGAGGTGTTCGAGGACGAGGGCGGCCGGTGGCGCTGGCGGCTCAGACACGAAAACGGCAACATCGTCGCCGACTCGGGCGAGGGGTACGCCTCGAAGTCCAACACACGGCGGGCGATGCGGAACGTCCGCGATCACGTTTCGGCGGCGGATTATCTCGACATCGACCCGGCGGCGTTCGAGGTGTACCGCGACCGGGCCGGCCAGTATCGCTGGCGGCTCCTCCACGAGAACGGGAACATCCTCGGCGACTCCGGCCAGGGATACACCCGCCGCAGTGACGCCCGGAAGGGACTCGAAAGCGTCCGGAAGAACGTTACCGAGGCGCCGATCGTCGACCCGGGGACCGAACCCGAGGAAGAAACCAACACCGACGCCGTCTTCGAGGTGTACGAGGACAAGGGCGGCGAGTGGCGCTGGCGGCTCGTCCACCGGAACGGGAACGTCATCGCAGACTCTGGGGAGGGCTACTCCGCCAGGTCTGGCTGCATCGAGGCCGTCGATCGCGTTCGCGAGTACGCCCGCGAGGCGGACGTCCTCGACGTCGAACGCGCCGCGTTCGAGGTGTACGAGGACAAAGGCGGGGAGTGGCGCTGGCGGCTGCGACACCGGAACGGCAACATCATCGCCGATTCGGGCGAGGGGTACGCCTCCCGATCCGGCTGTATCGAGGCGGTCGAACGCGTGAAGCGACACGCGCCGGGCGCCGCCGACGAGGAAGTCGAAGCGTAGCCCCCCGTCCTTCGTTCACTTCGACGGGTTTCCGGCGTCGAACGGCCCCGGAATGTTCTCTCCGTCGAAGGGGCTGATCGACCCACCCGACCGGATGACGTCGAATGCGGTCATCAGGTCGGTCCGGGAGATGAGACCGACGAGAGTTTCGTCCTCGTCGACGACCGGCAGGCGACCGACGCCGTTCTCCTGCATCGTTCGCAGGGCGGTCAACGCGTCGTCGTCGGGCTGGATCGTCGCCACGTCGGTCGACATGATGTCGTCGATACGGAAGGCGTCGCGTTCGACCTCCTTGATATCGCTGGCGTCGTTGAGCGTCACCACCCCGACGAGTTCCCCGCCGCGGACGACCGGATAGCCGGTGTGGCGCTCCCGAAACATTCGTTCGAAGAGTTCGGCGACGGTTTCTGTTTCCGTCACCGTCTTGAGCTCGTTTCTGGGGGTCATCACGTCGCGGACGCAGACGCCCTCGAAGGTGGCTTTGAGTACGGTCTGTTGGGCCTCCCCGGAGGCGGCGATGTAGATGAAGAACGCGAGCAGGATCAAGATCACGTTGAACGCGAACAGCCCGAGCAGCCCGAGCACGAACGCGAAGATCTTCCCAACCTCGGCGGCCATCTGAGTCGCCTGCGCGTGCGGGCGGTTGCGTGCCAGAAGCGCCCGGAGTACCCGACCGCCGTCCATCGGGAAGCCGGGGAGCATGTTGAAAACCGCGAGCACGACGTTGAGCAGCGCCAGATAGCCCAGCACGAACGCCACGCCGTCCAGCCCCGACGGCGTCAACAGGAAGCCGACGTACGCGACGACGCCGACGGCGACGCTGACCACCGGCCCGGCGATCGCGATCCAGAACTCGTGTTTCCAGTCTTCGGGGAAATCGGTGAAACTCGCGAGCCCGCCAAGGAGCCACAGCGTGATCGAGTCGATCTCGTAGCCGTACCGCATCGCGACCAGCGAGTGGCCGAACTCGTGGAGCAAGACGCCGACGAACAATCCGATCGCGGCGACGAGCCCGAGCACCCACTGGGTCATTCCGCTTTCGAGCTGTCCGATGTCGATGTCGGCGGCGAACAGGTCGTTTAGTGCCTCCGCGATCAGTCCGATGTCCGCGCCGATGATGTACGCGAAGATCGGGAGAATGATGAGAAACGTCCAGTTGAGTCTGACGGGGATACCGAACGCGCTCCCGATGTGAATACCGCGCATAGTTTGCCTTCGGCCCGGTGGGCCTTAAAAGCGTGCTGGCGCCCGGGTTTTTGTTCGTCGGGAACCAGTGATCGAATATGAACGATGCATCCGCCCGAACCGTCGATCCGGTCGTCAAGCGCGCAGCAGACGTCACTTACGAGGCGGTCGGCGCCGCCGACGGTCTCGGCAAGGGCGTTCTGATCGACGAGTCCGACGGGGCGCCGAACTTCGCGATCCGACGGTTCACCCTCGCGCCGGGGGCCGAGGTCCCGAAACATACCAACGAGGTCGAGCACGAGCAGTACGTCCTCGCCGGCGAGTACAGCGTCGGCATCGGCGAGGGTAACGACGTCGAGGAGTACGTCGTTTCTGCGGGCGACGCCCTGCTGATCCCTGCGGGAACGGTCCACTGGTACCGCAACGACGGTGACGAGGAGGGGGCGTTCCTGTGTGCGGTTCCGAACGGCGACGACGCGATCGAACTGGTCGAATAGATGTCCTGGAACGTCGACGACGTCCCGGACCAGACCGGTCGTCGGATCGTGATCACGGGCGCGAACAGCGGGATCGGGTTCGAGGCGGCGAAGGTTCTCGTCCGGAAGGGTGCCCGGGTTGTGATGGCCTGCCGGAGCCTGGACCGGGGCGAGGCCGCAGCCAAAGCGGTTCGGGCGTCGATCAGGAACACAGGGGAGACGAACGCAGGCGACGTCGTAGTCCGGCGACTCGATCTCGCCGATCTCGAGTCGGTGACGTCGTTTCCGAAACGGCTGGAGCTCGACGACTACCCGATCGACGTCCTGGTGAACAACGCCGGGATCATGGGAATTCCGAGACGGGAAACCGAGGACGGGTTCGAGCGACAGTTCGGCGTCAACCACCTGGGACACTTCGCGCTCACGGGGACGCTGGTCGACTCGCTCGATGACGACGCACGGGTGGTTACCGTCTCCAGCGGGATGCACGAACGTGGGGAGATCGACTTCGAGGACCTCCACGGGGAGGAGTCGTACGGCAAGTGGGACGCGTACGCACAGTCGAAGCTCGCGAACCTGCTTTTCGCCTACGAGCTCGACCGGCGGGTCGAGGACGCCGAGGTCGACATCACAAGTGTCGGGGTTCACCCGGGATACGCCGACACCAGCCTGCAATCGCGCGGTCCCGAAATGACTGACTCTGCGGTTCGAAAAGTGATGATGCGCGCCGCGAACGCGGTCTTCGCCCAGCCGGCGGCAGACGGCGCGTTGCCGACGCTGTACGCCGCGACCGCCTCCGATGTCCAGGGTGGCGAGTACTACGGCCCCGGTGGATTCTTCACTATGCGCGGGCCGCCAGAGCGACAACGTTCCTCCGAGCGATCGTACGACCGCGAGGCTGCGCGGCGGCTGTGGGAGGTTTCGGCGGAACTGACTGGCGTCGAGTTCGGACTCAGAGAAAATCGACGGTGAGCACGTCCCTGATACACCTCGAACATCGCTAACTTCGGGACGAGGGCTCTCTCGTTTGCGTGCGACTCGACGTAGTCAACGGCCTTCCGTTCGCCAGCTAAATAGTCGGTGAGTACACTGCTGTCGGATACGGCCACGTGGAACAGACCTACCGCTTCATCTCCCATCGCTTCTCCCGGGCTTTCTCGGCGGCATCGGTCCCTTCCCAGAGTCCGGCGCCCGCTTGCACCCGTTCGCAACGGTCCTGGATCAAACGCGAGAGTACGTCGTCGAACGTCTCGTCTTCACCTTTGAGCGCGGCGAGTGTGTCGTGGGTGTCCTCTTTTACAGCTCTCCTTTCGTGCTCGGCGTGTCGCTCCGCCGCTCGTCGATCCGGGTGGCGTCGTCGAGCGCCCGGGCGAGGCACTTGAATAGCGCCTCGATCTCGTGGTGGGCGTTCTCGCCGTCGACGCCGGCGTGGAGAGTGAGGCCGGCGTTCATCGCCAGCGACTCGCCGAAGTGGCGGGCCATGTCGCTCGTGAACCCGCCGACCTGTTCCTGTGAGAACTCGCCCTCGAAGTACCACCGCGGGCGACCCGAGACGTCGACGACGACGCTCGAGACGGCCTCGTCCAGCGGGACCCGCCGGTCGGCGTACCGGACGATGCCGCGCTTGTCGCCCAGCGCCTCCTCGAACGCCTCGCCGAGCGCGATGGCGACGTCCTCGACGGTGTGGTGGTCGTCGATCTCGAGGTCGCCGTCACACCGGACCGTCAGGTCGAACAGCCCGTGTTTCGAAAACGACGCGAGCATGTGATCGAAGAAGCTCACGCCGGTGTCGATCTCGCTTTCGCCGTCGCCGTCGACGACGAGCGTCACCTCCACGTCGGTCTCGGCTGTCTCCCGGGAGACGGCACCGCGTCGCTCGCTCATGCGTATTCGGACGGTCGGGGCTCTTAAAGGGGTTCTCCTCCGTCGGAGTCAACGGGTTCCTGACGGTGCGAAACGGCGGTCCTCCGCTAGGACGGCAGCGGACAGAGGCTCGCCGTGAACACCACGGTCTCGTCGGTGTCGTTTCGCGCGCCGTGATCGACGCCGCGTTCGTGGAGGACGACGCCGGGGGCCGCGACCGTCTCGGTCTCGTCGCCCTGGAGCACGGTGACGGTGCCCGACAGAACGTGGAAGACGTTGGTGCTGTCTGCGTGCTCGTGGGGATCGAGTTCCGCGCCGGGACCCAGCGCGAACGCCTTCACGAGCACGTCGTCAGTGACGACGAGTTCGGCGGTCTCGACCTCGCCCTCCTCGGGATCGAGGTCGTCGAGCGCGGGTTCGTATCTGTCGAGGGACATGGTGTGGTGGTCGTATTTCCGGCTTTATCAGTTGTTGGCAATGTGATCTACTTTATTCAGTCTGACCGACCTGGACACTGCGGAATCCTTGCCAGTCATTATTCGTTTGTCAGTGCTCCGACTTCGGCTTTTCTATCTGTTTCTTGACGTTCGTTTCATCTGGAGTGACGGGCTTCACTCGAAGCTCTCCGAAGCCGTACTTCGAGTGGTTCCCGACGCGGGTGAGTCCGGACATCGCGGTCTCCACCGGACGGTCGCCATCGTAGCCAACGACCACGCCGTGATCGACGGTCTCCAACTCGTATACGTCGCCGCCCTCGATGACCTTCTCCAGGCGGTGGCGCAGCTGCGCTTCGTCGTCTACGCTCCACCACCACGGCACGTCCACGTTGTTCGCCTTGGGGTACTCCGACCGGAGGACGAACGGCGTCACGAGTTCGAGGATGAACGCCTCGCCGTCTTCGAGACGCGAGTAGTCCACTGCCTCCAGGTCAACGACCTGCGTGTCTTTCAGCGTGGTCGTCCCGTAGCCGTAGTTCCGTTTGCCTCCGAACTGGAGGCCGTCAAGCACGTCCTCGCCGAGGGGCAGAACGTCCGGGTCATCGGCGTGCAAGTAGGCGTTCACGTACCAACGCGTGGTCTGCTGCTGTTTCCGAGCGTCGTCGGGCCGGCCCATGATCGTCTCGTGAGCCAGCGCGGGCATCCCGCTCTGGAATCGGATGTCGTGGGCGTTCAGCCCGTCGCGGGGTCGGGTATCGAGCAGCCACGGATGGTCTGGGTGCCGGAAGAGGAACAGGTCGTCGTATCTCTCCACGTCGGGGAGCGACGACCCCATGTACGGGCGAATCCCGCTCTGCGAGTGTTCCTCGGGGAACGTCCCGAACTGCCCCGGCACGAACATCCCGTGGCTGGCGTTGATGTGCTGGTGGACATCGTGCTCCAGTTGCATCCCGAGCGCGTGGTAAATCGCGTTCCCCGAGACGTAGTACGGATGCCCGAGGTAGTCCATGTCGAGTTCCCAATGAACCTGCTGGATGCGGGTCATGCGTTCTCCCTCCGGGTTTCGAGATCCTCGATGTACTGGAGTGCGGTACTCCAACTCCAGATCCGACGGAGGTTCGCATCGAGAACCATGTCGTGCTTGTCGTGATTAACGTCGAGCGGGTGCGCGGTGAGGCGCTTCCACGCCGACGCCCACGACTGCCACGGGCGGCTTCCAAAGCGCGCCCACGGTTGCGCGTCCGCGTCCTCGTCGATTCGAAGCGCGAAGCGGTCGCCCGCGTAGACCGTCCGGTGGGGCACGATCTCCTCGGCATCGTCCACGACCAGGAGGAGATCGGGGAACTCGTGACCGGCGCGGTAGTTGTCCAAGAGCGACGCTACGAGCAGCGTGTGGTACTTCAAGCTCGTGTACGGGTAGTAGATACTCTCGTTGAACCCGCTCGCTACGTCCGACGTGAGCCATGCCCGATGCATCGCCTCGGGGTCGGAGCCCGTCAGCAGGTCGTTGATGGCCTCAGAGAGGCGCGGGCGTGAGAACTCCTCGGGGTCGTAGTGAGAGTCGCCCGTCAGCAGCGAGAGCCGGTAGTGCGTTTCGTGGTTGTCTACCGTCTGTTCGGGCTTCCCGTTAGGCCGTGAGAGCGCCGACGCGTCGCCGTCCGCGCCGTGCGGGACGGTCTGGTTGACGGGGACGCCGTGGAAGGTGTCCGGCGCGTAGTTGTGCGTCTCGCCGTTCAGCTTGTGGGCGTCGTGGCGGTAGGCTGCGACCATCACGTCTTGGCCGCCGTCGCCCTGGAAGTCGCTGAGGGTGACGTTCTCGGGCATCTACGGCCCCTCCTCGATGCGCTCTTCCAGCGCCTCCACGAATGCCGGGCGATACTCTTCGGCCCACTGGTCGTCTTTCTCGTCCATCTTGTTCGTGTTGCCCTTCCCGCGGTCGAAGACGCGCTTCAGTTCGCGTTCCTCGTAGAGCGGATTGATGAGGTGGCAATCGACGATCCCCGCGCCGAAGTTCCGCGCGCCACCGAGCTGGTGCATGAAGTCCGTCTTGTGCCCATCGAGGAAGTCGATCCCCTCGGCGAGCAGGCCGATGAACTCGGGCTTCGTCTCCCGGAAGGAGAGGTGCCAGCAACCGTCAAGATTGGCGACGGCGTCCACTTCGGCGTTCCGCAGCGGTTCGCGGTTGTCCTCCCGATTGCGGGAGACGATGTTCCGGTTGAGCCGGCGGTAGTGGCCTTCGGCCTGTCCGCGCGTGTAGTCCACGCTGGAGCGGACGGGGTTGAACTTGATCGGGCGACGCATCACCTTTCCCGGCTGGTTGCCGAAGCCGCCGAAGAGGTCGAAAACCACGCAGCCGTGGTCTTCTTTCGGGTCATCGACGCACGCGCCCTTCTCGTGGTAGCCGTCATCGAGGTCGCGCTCGTAGACATCTTCCTTCATGAAATTCGCGTTGGCCTCGCCGGGATGGCAGGCAGTACCGTCGTTCTCGGAGACGACGCGCTCCATTCCGTGGCGGAGCCAGCCCGAGAGTGGAAAGGCGGGGATGATGCCGCCGATTTGGTTCTGCGGATCGTCGTCCTCGTAGTTGCCGTTCGAGGCGTGGTGTCTGTCGGTCATGATGCTGTCACCGACCACCAGCAGGTCAGTCTGAATCCGCACGAATACGTCGTGGTCGATGTCTTCAATCATGGTGAGCCAGTTTTGTGACCTGATCACGTTTAAAGGTCAGCGAGTATCGGGTGCGTTCCTCGGCGCGTCGAGAGAGGTGTAAACGACGCCACCCATGTGCTGCTGGCGGATCAGGTCGTTCATTCCCACAACCGTCCCGGTAATCATCAGTAATCCTCTCGCAGGAGTGTTCTAACTTCTCCAGTTGTGTCTTCGCGTTGGCTTCAAGCGGCTCCCTGCAGTGCGGTTCACTGTCATGGTACAGCAGCAGGTTATCCCGCTGCTTCATATCGTCTGACAGCTTCAGTCCGATGTCTTCATCTGGTTTTAGGGTTGAGTTCTTCATGCTTCGTGTGCTCCACGAAGCGCGAGGTCGGTGCCTTCAACACCGGTCTCATTTTCAGCCATCCCGCGCTTCTCAGCTACATCTCTATTGGCCACCAACTTAGAACTTAGCATTATAGCAAACTATTGGCTATGATGCAAAGTTAGGTTGCTATGGTGCTAACGTAGAAGTAGATGGTCTCTGAATCACGGTACGTGAGCAAATATCGAGCCATTATGACAACGACTGACCGTGAGAGAATTACCGGTGAGGTTACTGTATCTGATGAAAAACGATACCAGACAATCCATCGTGTGCGTAGTAGAATCGAAGAGTTGGAGACCGATGTCGATGTTCTCGCGGAACATCACCCAGAACTCCTCGAAGAGTTGCGAGACGTTGTCTGTGACGAGAGGTGACTGGCGAAACATCCGCTCACAGTATTGACTGTAGGTGCTTATTGGACTGAGGAGACGGTCGTTTCTATTTTCAGTCAGAATACGCCGTGATGGATACAAGGCGCGTATGCAGCATTCCGACAGTCTGGGAATCCAAAATAGAATTATTCTCTCTCATGCCAATCGAACTACATGGAGTACTCACGCCGCGACTATCTCCGTCGGTCTTCTATCGCCGCGGTCACGGGTTTTGCTGGTATTTCTGTTCTCTCGGAGCGAAGTGCTGGTGACGACAAAGACCTTGCATCCGTTCTGGATGACCGCGTCCCGACACTGCTCAACCGATACGATGTTCCCGGTGCGGCCGTTGCCGTCATCACCGATGGTGAAGTATCGTGGGCTAATGCATACGGCGACGCTGATCGGGAGACGAACTGCCCGATGACGCCGGACACGCTCTGCCGACCACAGTCGATCACGAAATCGATCACTGCGTGGGGTGTAATGGTCCTTGTCGAGCGAGACGAGGTTGATCTTGATACCCCGGTCAGCGAGTATATCCCGACTGCAAAACTCCCCGATTCGGATGCGTGGGACGAGGTGACCGTCCGACGGCTCCTCAGTCATACTGCAGGTCTTCCAGAGGGAATATACACGAACTATCCACCCGAGTCGTCGATTCCCTCCTTAGAGGAAGCTGTCCGCGGGAACGCAGGTGCGCCACCAGCACGACCGGAAGACCCTCCCGGAACGACATTCCGATATTCGAATCCCGGCTATGTGTTACTCGAACTGCTCGTCGAGGAGGTTACCGGACAAGACTACGCACAGTACATGGAAGCCACCGTGTTCGAGCCGCTTGGAATGGACACAGCGACGTTCGATCTGGATGAAGCCCTGCAATCGGGGCTTGCGACCAGCCACGAGCGGGCCGGTGAAGCAGTCGAGCCGTATCGTGAAGCACCGCTGGCCCACGGGATGCTGTATGCGACCGTGGAAGACATCGCTACCATTGTTGCAGCAGGGATGCCAGCAGCCGACGGACGAGAGGCCGGTAGAGAGGTGTTGAGTTCCGAGCGTGTTGCGGAACTGCACTCGAAGGAAGTGGAGACGACCGGGTTTTACGGATACGGCTCAGATGGGTATGGGCTTGGTCACCTCGTCGAGACCCTTCCAGATGGGCATCGAGCAGTCTCACATGGAGGGCAGGGAACCGGTACGTGGACCTGGTATCACAGCATCCCGGAGACCGGCGACGGGATCGTGATTCTCACCAACAGTAACCGGAGCCTCCGGTTGATCGCTGCCATACTCACAGAATGGGCCGAGAGTCGCGGACTCGGGACAATCTCCCTCGCTCGTACATATTCCCGGGTAGAAACTGCCGGTCGAATAGGGGCAGGCGTTCTCGGAATCGCTGGGGTAGGGCTAACATGGCTTCTCGGCCGCGACCTTCGGAATGGGACAAGAACATTCGTGCCGCTTGCAGACCATTCTCGTCTGAAGCGAGGGGTCGTTGCAAGCGTAGCGGTTGTCTTACTCGTCCTCTGGTGGGGAGTAGCATATCCAGTGGCTGACCTGTTCCTGCCGAGACTTGCTGACTGGCTCGGTGGTTCGCTTTCTTTCGTTGCAATACTCCTGTTCCTGATGGCAGTATTCCCGAAAATGACCTACGAGTGAAGTCGATGCTGTTAAATAGAGCGTGCGTATCGCTCACGGAGCTTAGCGGTCAATTCCCCAGTCCGGTACCGGTCGTGGAGTATCCCGGCCTCGTAGCGAACTCGGCCCGAACCAGATCACGAGCGCGAGCGCGACAATCACAGTCCCGATGTGGACGAGGGGATACAGTTCGGCAGCAAATCCCATCGTTTCGCCGGTGAAGTTTCCGAAGAAGTGAAAGACAATGACCGCGAGGACGCTCCGGGCAGTATTGTTGTAGACCCACGTTCCGATGATCGCAGTCAGAACGATGCTCGGTAGAAACCACCACAGTTCGGGCTGGAACGTCGTCCCCTCGTAGTAGCCGGACATGTAGAAAAGTGGAACGTGCCACAGCGCCCACACAGTCCCCAAAATCAAACTGCTCACGAGTGCGCTCCAGCGTGCCTGGAGTTGATCGAACCAGTAGCCACGAAGACCGATCTCTTCGATTGCGGGGAAGAGGAGCGCGACCGCAAGCAAGAAGAACAACGCTCCGGGGTCAAACAGTCGGTCAGAGCCGATGAACGCCAGTGGTTCGGCAGTGAATCCGGTGACGAGCGCAACAGCAGCCGTACCGAGATTGAACAGCGGGTAGAACAGCACGATGATCAGCCACCATCGGCCACTGATCCGACCGACTTCGAGCAATCGCCGACGGAGATCGGCGAACCCAGCTCGCCCGTGGTTCATCCACAACAGCACGAGTCCAGCCAGAAGGGGACTTACCCCGCCAATCAGGAACAGAACCACGTTCGGGTACGACCAGACCGAGGCGTCTGACGCAACTACCGGAAGCCAAAACAGGTACGCCCAGCCAAGATACAGAAGTGGGAATCCCCATGGGGTAGTGGCGCGTACGAGTCCGGAAACACGCTTTACGGACTGGTGGGAACGATAACGCCCCATACCACTAATCTCCACAAAGGCCAAATAAGTGTATCGTCCGGTTCTCATATCCCGGGAAGAAATGCGTAACCGCGCTACTTACTCAGGTGATGACTACAAGCTCTATATCTTGCAAGCTAGGCAGGACCAATGTCTGGATGTTGAGTATATTCCACTGTTTTGCGTAAGAGCGTGTGTGTTTGACTGGCAGAATTTAAAAGATATCGAAAATATCTACGAACAGTGGACGATTCAGATTACGACCCCGAAAAGACGGAATACACGTTTGAGCCGGGAGACAGCGGTGGGGATACCGACGAGTCGCAGCTACCTCGGATCGAATCGATCCAGGACTTTCTCAAAGAGGAGTACGAGTTAATTCACGGCGATCTTGATCCAGAAGAGTCGCTCAGGGACGGGAAGGGTACCTTCATCAAGACCAGCGATCCCGCGTATAAGAACCTGAAGCAACAACTGTTTCAGAACATCATCAGACACGACGATCTGGCCAGTGCCGTCGGAGAGTTGGAGCTCCGAGCTGGCCACGGACACGTCGATGAACTCCCATCGTTCGGACAGAAATTTGCTGTTGATGAGTTGGTCCGCTCATTGTTGCTGGCGAATCTACTCAAAGACGAATCGGTGAATAGTATTACCAAATCGTCAGGTGAGAACACCGGAAAGTACGATGATGAGCTGAATCTCTCCGAGCCCGTGACTCAGCCGACGCTGTCTCGGTATCAAGATGATGTCGAAGAACTCTTCCAACCGTACTTTGACCGGCTTCAGGATGACGTAATCGAATTCGTCCAAGGGACAAAACACGAAGAACTCGTACCTGCCCCACCGTCTCTCGCTTCCGATGGTGAAGGCCCACGCGATCTCCAGCTAATCACGCGCGATCTTCGTCAGAAGGCCCTGAAATTCCTTCAGATCAAGCGCTCTAACAACCTCACCCACGAAAAGAACGTGCTGTTCAAACTGCTGGATGTCGCCTGTCTTCATGGGACGAGCATGGAGACTTCGCAGGAAGTGATCGAGGGAAAGCCGTGGCTGTGGGGTAGTGAACCACCCAAGCGCCGCAACTTCGTCACGCACCTCGCCAAGTCCGACCGCCGTGAAATCACGGCGATGTACCTGGCGGCGAACGAGTCGATGATCCAGCTGCTCGAAGAGGAGTACGACTACTTCGGGGACACGGTGGAAGTCGCCATCGACGTGACGCCGTGGCCGTGGTTCGGCACGTACGAGGACGGCGAGATTCCCGAGTGGGTCTCGGGGACGAAGGCTGGTCGCAACTACGCCTACGCGTGGAAGTTCGCTACGCTGGCTCTCGTCGGTACGAACACGCCGATCACGGTCGTGTCGCTTCCGGTGAAGTCGGCCTCGAACCTGGATGGCGTGGTTGATCGGCTGCTGCGGTTCGCTACGGCGAAGTTCGACATCGATTGGGTCTACCTAGACAGCGAGTTCTACCAAGGCGGCGTAGCGACCAAAGTCCGGAGCGAGGCCGACTTCATCATCAAGGGCAAGAAGGGCTCAGACAAGCTTCAGGAGGTCAAAGAGGTCCTCGAAGAAGACAAGGAGTGGGACATGTTCCGGTGGGGCGTCGGCGACGTCAAGGACGAACGCGACTACATGTTCGTGCTGCCGGAAGAGAAGAAATCGCGTCTCCAGAAAGAGGACTTTGACGACCCGACCGACGCGCTGACGCAGTTCTACACCAACCGCGAGAGTTCGCCACCAAGGAGCGAAACGGCGCGGAGGTACTGGCTGAGAAATTCCGCGGAAGATGGGGTGTAGAAACCTCATATCGAGTGATCAAGAACCGGTTTCTACCACAGTCAGGATCAAGCCAGATTGAACACCGGATATTCCTGTTCGGGTACGCGGTGCTGCTGTACAACATGTGGACAGTGGCGAACGCGATTGGTGCCGACCGGGATGACGATCATGACCTCGGAAAGCACGGGAAATACTGGAAGGCGGTCGTGTTCCTGAGTAACATGATTGACGACCCGGCGTCACTCGAAATTGGGGAAGTTCCCGAGGGGGAGTTATCAGAATTCAGTGAGATGATTCGGAAGGATTTTTACCTGAAGTTCAGCGTCTGAAAGAGGTTCCGCCTTCGACCCTCTCGAATTGAATAACATCACCCACATTGCCAACAACTGTTATATCTGATTTCCTTCCTCGTTCGACTCATTCCTCTTCGAGTTCAGCGTTGACAGTTTTGAGGTCCAATCTCGGCGAGAAGTCCTCGTACGTCTCGTCGCTGGAAACGATCGTGTCTCCCTCGGATTCGACGAGATGGAGCGCATCGAACGGCGTAAATCCGTTCTCCTCTACGTAGGCGGCCGCCGCGATGATCGTGTTGACGTCTCCGCGTACATCCACGAGCGCAGCGGCGTTGGCAACGACCCGTTCGGCGTTTCGATCCTCCCTGTAGGCGACGAGGAGGAGCTCGACGAGCGTGAACGGTGACGTCCACAGTTCGTCTCGGTGATTGCGATACACCACTTTTGCGGCCGTATCGAGCCAGTCTTCGTCCTTGATGAGTGCCAACAGAAAATCGGTTTCCGCGTACATTCATTCACCTGCCTCGTTCAGCGCTGTGTCACGTGCCTCCTCGCGGAGTTCCTCGGCGGTTTTCTCGACGTCGGCGAACTCGTCCTGGAGTGCCGCCAGGGGATCGTCAGCGATCGGAATGAGCTTGATCCCGTCGTGTACCTCGACGACGTAGTACCGGTCGCCGTATCGCTCGCGCATCGCCTTCGGTAGTGTGAGGCGGCCTCGGTCGTCCAGCGTTGCTTCGGACATACGTGCGTATTGCTGTGGGTAGAAATTGTATCTTTCCCCAAAAAACGGGGGTCATCCCATTCCCACTATCTGTTCCCTGACTCGTTCCGGGACCGTTTCCCGGCTCCGAGAGCGACTGTCTCGGACGAAAATCAGATCCCCGTCGAGTACCGCAGAATACCGGCAACGCCGCCGAAGGCGTCCAGCAGCTGTTCGCCCTTCTCGAAGTCGGTAGAGATGAACTTCGTTTCGGTGCCGCGCTGTTCGGCGATCGACATCAGGTGCTCGATCACGTCCTCCCGCTCCTGGACGTCGGCGGGCTCGCCGCACTCGGTACAGTCGTGATCGGGCGTCGAGTGCCGGCTATCGACCACCTCGTACTCCTCGTGGCCGTTCGGGCACTCGTAGACGACGACGTCCGACCGGAGATCCTCGGAGATCAGCAGCCGGTCGACAGAGCCCATCACGAGGTTTCGGCGAGTCTGGTCGAAGCCGTAGGTGGCCTTCTCGCCGGTGTTGAGATTCTCGAAGAATTCCTCCATCTGCTTTTTGTCCTTGATGACCTCCTGGTCTGCAAGCGCCTCGTCGGCGGCGTCCACCAGGTCGTACAGTCCGGACTCGTCGGTGTAGGCGACGTCGAACTTGCCGATCACCTTGTCCTGGATCTCGTGGTGGAGGTAGTCGCCGTCGAGGAACTCGTCTTTGGTCGGCGAGGGGCCGCCGACGAGGATCCCGTCGAGATCGTGACGCTTCGAGACGAACAGCTCGTTGGCCATCTCCGCGACCTCCTGATAGAAGTTGTCGATCGCCTCCAGGCGCAGGCGGGCGAACCGCTGGGCCGACTGGCCACCCTTCCGCTGCTTTCCGGGAACCAGCGAGGAGGCAGACTTGACTGGTTCGACGCGTTTGCCTTTCAGCCAGCCGACGTTGGCCTCCCGCCGGTCGAGGACGATCAGGCCGAACAGGCCCTTGTCCATCAGCATGTCCTCGAGCGGCCCGGTGAGGAAGTCCGAGTCGCAGTGGTAGCGGAACGACTGGATCGGCTCCGGGGGCGATTCCAGGGTCCGGGTCACCATATCCGTCTGGCCGCCGCCGGCGTCGACCGCCCCGGAGAAGATAACCATCCCTTTTTCCGGCGGATAGGTGTCGTAGTAGCGGAGGCGGTCCTTTATGCTTGTAAGCGCGTCCTGGACGTTCGTCCGGGTCTGTTTGGACTTGATGTTCGCCGCCTCGCTGTGCTCCTGGGTGACGTGGGAGACGACGTCGGCGATCTGCTTGTCCTCGGGGATGTAGATGGTGACGAGCTGGGTGCCCGACCCCTCGTACTCCTGGAGCTCCTCGATGACCTTGCGGAACTCGTACTTCCGCCGGTCCTCGCTCGGCTCCTCCGTGTCGGTACTCATTACCCGTTATTCGCCGCGCTGGCGGTAAGTATGCTTTGACAGCCGGCGGACGGTGAGACGAACGGGGAGCTATCGGTGACGCTCGATCACGCGTTTCGCCGCCTGTGCCTTCTCCTTCCAGCCGTAGCCGGCGTCGTAGACGTGGCGCTTGCTCTCGACGAGTTCCTCGGGCGACGACTCTTCGAACCCGCCGCGATCCCACGCGCCGGAGGTCCGGAGCCACTCGACCACGTTCTCCTTCGTTTCGGCCCACGAGAGTCCGACCATCTCGTACCAGGCGATCATCGCGAAGACGGCGTTGTCGTGACACCCCGGCACGGAGCCGTGTTCGTAGATCGTCCGCAGCGGTTCCCGATCCGGCTCCGACACCTGCTCTTTGTACTCGGCGGCGGTGAGCAGCCGAAGGCGCCCGTCGTCTTCCACGACGCGCCCCTCGTGACGGAGCACGCCCAGTGCGGCTTTGTACAGTCCGCCCCACTCGCCGTGGACCGCCTCTCGAAGCGCGGCCTCCGAAAGCGGCGCCGCGTCGGGATCCGACAGGACGGCGAGCAGGTCGGTGTACGCCTTCTCGATCGCGCTCCAGTCGGCGCCCTCGAACGAGCAGCCCTGCTGGTGGAGGCTGTTCGTCGTCCGGCAGCCGGGGCACGGATACTGGAAACGCGGCACGCTTGGCCCCTGCGAAGGCAACGAATATAGGTTCCGCGGTTCCTCGTTCCGGTCGAATGAACCCGTTTTCACAGTTCGAGGTCGTTCCGGCCGTCGACGTCTCCGGCGGCGAGGTCGTCCAGCTGGTGCAAGGCGAGCGCGGCACCGGGAAGCGCTACGGCGACCCGGTCGCGGCGGCGCGCCGGTGGGTCGACGCCGGCGCTCGCAGTCTCCACCTCGTTGATCTCGACGGCGCCTTCGAGGGTGAGCGCGTCAACGCCGACGCGATCGAGGCGATCGTCGAGGCTGTCGACGGCCTCGGCGTCGACGTCCAACTCGGCGGGGGAATCCGGACCGCCGCCGACGCCCGGGAACTACTCGATCTCGGCGTGGACCGGGTGATCCTCGGGACCGCCGCCGTCGAGAACCCGGATGTTGTCGCGGAGATCTCCGAGACCCACCCCGGGCGCGTGGTGGTGAGCCTCGACGCGAAGGACGGGAACGTCGTCGTCGCGGGCTGGACGGAGTCGACCGGGCTGGACCCCGCCGAGGCTGCACAGCGTTACGAGGAGCTCGGTGCCGGCGCGATCCTGTTTACCGACGTCGACGTCGAGGGGCAACTCGAGGGGGTAAACGCGGAGCTGGTCTCTCGGGTCGCAAACGCGGTGGAGATCCCGGTGGTCGCAAGCGGCGGGGTCGCAAGCGTCGAGGACGTCCGTACCTTGAGGGAGGCGGGCGCGGCCGCCGTCGTCGTCGGCACCGCTCTGTACGAGGGGGCGTTCACGCTCGAGGAAGCGATGGCCGCTGTCTCTTAAGTCCGTCCCCTGCCGTTTTTCCGATCGTCTCGGGAACGGTGAACGGTCACGCCCTCACGAGAGGTGGGCGGTCACGTCCGTCGAGGAGACCATGCCCACGTAGTCGTCGTCGACGACCGGGAGGTGTTTGATCCCGTAGGTCGTCATCATCGCTGCCACTTCCTCCATGTAGAGGTCCGGCGTCACCGTCTCCACGTCCGTGGTCATCACGTCCGACACTCGAAGTTCGGTGACGTCCTCCCCCTGTGCCACGGCGGCGATGATGTCGGAACTGCTCACGATCGAGCGCGGGGTGGTCCGCACGACTAGTGCGCTGATTTCACGTTCGTGCATCTTCTCTGCGGCCTCGGAGATGGATGCGTCCGGTGCGATCGTCTCCAGCGGGGTCGACATTACTTCCTTGACGCGTGTTCTGTTCTGGCTGTTCATACCACTATCCAGGAAATCCTCCCGTATCGGTGTTTCCTTTGCTGCCGTTTTGACTGCACTCCCGGTGCGGCCGTCTCGTCGCCGGATCCTCGGTCGCGAAATCCTCCGGCGTTCCGGGGCCAACACGACGGTTCGAAACAATTGCTAAAACTGTCATATCTTGGTTCATGACCCCTCGATTTCGTGTGGAGAGCTAACACTTGTTTATCTATACCTTCTGAAACCGGGGATTACAGACCCTGAAAGATTTTTATTCTAAATCGAGTAAATTCTCCAACAAACTTATCCCTTTCCGAGACGAACGACTAATCGACATGGCAATAGAGACAGTCCTCCTGGCAATCGGGCCGGACGAAGCCGACCGCATCGACCGACTGACCGAAGAAACGATCGAGCTCGCGGAACCGACGGATGCAACCGTCGTGATCGCTCAGGTTCTGGATCGGGACGCGTACGACGAACTCGCCGTGAAACTCGGGTTCGATCCGGACAACGGCGAGGTGTTCCCGACCGACGTCGTCAGCCGGCACTCGCTGATCCGACAGCTTACAGAGGAACTGGACGCGGTGGGGATCGACTACGAGGTCCGTGGTGCGGTGGGCGACCGGGGCGACCAGATCGTGCGCCTGGCCGACGAGGTCGACGCCGACAGCGTCGTCGTCGGCGGCCGGCGCCGGTCGCCGACCGGCAAGGCGGTGTTCGGGAGCGTCGCACAGGAAGTGATGCTCTCCTCGCCGTGCCCGGTGACGTTCGTCCGCAGCGACACCCAGTGATCTCTCTTCTCTGTGGCGTCCCCGGTTGACTCCGAACGCATCGGCGTGAAACGCCTTTCTTAAGTCGCGTCGGCCACCTCCTTGAGGTGATGGCCTACTACGTGGGCGTCGATATCGGGGCGACGAACGTCAGGGCCGTCGTCGGCGACGACGACGCGACAGTTCTCGGTTCCGCCGAGGGGCCCACGCCACAGGGACCGTCCGGGATCGCGGTCACTGAGGCGGTGCTCGACCGGGTCAGGGAGGCGTGTGCGGAGGCAGGCGTCGAGCCGTCATCGGCGGTCGCAGCGGGAATCGGCTCGATCGGTCCCTTGGACCTGGCGGCCGGCGTCGTCGAGAACCCGGCGAACCTGCCGGACGCGATCGACCGGATCCCGCTTACCGGCCCGCTGTCGGCCCTACTGGACACCGATCAGGTGTATCTCCACAACGACACGAACGCCGGCGTCATCGGCGAGCGGTTCCACTCGGACCGCAACCCCGACGACATGGTGTATCTGACCATCTCCTCGGGGATCGGGGCCGGCGTCTGCGTCGACGGCGAGGTGCTCGACGGCTGGGACGGCAACGCCGGCGAGGTCGGCCACATGACGCTCGACCCGACCGGATTCATGACCTGCGGCTGCGGGAAGGACGGTCACTGGGAAGCCTACTGCTCCGGTAACAACATTCCCCGCTACGCCCGCCGTCTCCACGCCGAGGATCCCATCGAGACGGTGCTGGACGTCGAGGACCCCGACTTTTCGGCGGCGGACGTCTTCGCCCACGCCGGCGAGGACGAATTCGCCGACTACGTCCTCGATCAGTTCTCTCACTGGAACACGATGGGCGTCGCGAACGTCATCCACGCGTACGCGCCGCTCGTGATCTCGGTCGGCGGCGCGGTCGCGCTCAACAATCCCGAGCGTGTGCTCGATCCGATCCGCGAACGGCTCGAGGAGATGGTGTTCATCAACGTCCCCGAGATCGGGCTCACCGACCTGGGTGACGACGTCGTCGTCGAGGGGGCGCTTGCCAGCGCACTCACCGACGGCACTGGCGACCGGTCCCGCCTGTGAACTGCTCCGGCGAGTTCCCGACCTCACTCGACGTCCTCGCGCAGCGAGCGTATCGCCCGTTTCAACTCCCCTCTCCGCTTCCATGCGGCGATCCGGTCGCCGAACGGCAGCGGCGCCGACAGCTTCACCACGGAGGTGAACCGCACCCGGGACCCCTCGTTTTCCGGCTCCACGTCGATCCACGTCTCCATCGCCGCGAACGGGCCGGATTCCCCCTCCTGGGTGTAGTAGAGCCGCCCCTCGCGGGTCTCGAACCGGAGCGTCATCGATAGTCCCGGACCCGTCGCCGTCACGAACGTCGCCTCGCCGGCCGCCTCGACGCGGTCGACCTCGAAGCTCCCCTCGTATTCGACCACTTGCTCGGGGGTGAGGTGCCGCTTTATCGACGGCGGCGACTCCCGGACGAATCCGTCGACGGTGACCTCGCGCATGCCGTTCCTTCTGACGAGGTCCCACTTAAGTACACCCCCGCTGCCGACAGCTATACACGCCATCCGGATCGAGTGTGCCACATGAGCGACACCTTCGACCGGCTCGGTTACGGGACGTACAAGCTCGAGAACCCCGCGGAGTGTGCGGCGGCGGTCACCCACGCGATCGACGTCGGGTACCGGCATATCGACACCGCGCAGGGGTACGACAACGAGGCGTCCGTCGCTGACGGAATCGATCGGTCGGGGGTCGACCGCGACGAACTGTTCGTGGCCACGAAGCTTTCGACGGACAACCTCGCATACGACGACGTCATCGAAACGGCGAAGGAAAGCCGCAAGCGGCTGGGCGTCGACTCGATCGACCTGTTGTACGTCCACTGGCCGATCCGAACGTACGATCCCGCGGAGACGCTGCCGGCACTGGATCACTTGGTCGAGGAGGGCGTGATCGAGCACGTCGGCCTCTCGAACTTCCGTCCCGACCAGCTCGAGGCGGCGATCGACCGGCTGGACAGCCCGGTTTTCGCCCACCAGGTGGAGTGTCACCCGCTGCTCCAGCAGCGGGAACTCAGAGCGGTGGCCCTCGAGGACGACCACTGGCTGGTGGCGTACTCGCCGATCGCGCGCAATCGGGTGGCCGCAAACGTCACCCTCCAGGAAATCGCCGACGAGTACGACGCCTCGCCAGCCCAGGTGAGTCTGGCATGGCTGCTCTCGAAGGAGACCGTCGCGCCGATCCCGAAGGCGGCGAGTTTCGATCACATCGAGGACAACTGGGCGGCCCGCGACCTGGATCTCGACGACGACGCGCTCGCCCGGATCGACGAAATCGAACGGGAGGAGCGGATCGTCGACTTCGAGGAGGCGCCGTGGAACGAGGCCGGAAACGTTTAGACCGCTCCGTTGCCTACCGGTAGACATGCCGAACTGTCCGCTCGCAGACGACTGCCCGAGTTTTCAGGAACGAATCCAGGGAATGGGATGCCAGCACTACGGCGACCGCGGGGGCGCCGAGTGGTGCAACCACTACAACATGCCCATCTCGGAGCTAAAACAGCAGCCGGTCCAGCCCGGCGAGGAAGTGATCGTCGAGGTCGACGACATCCACGAAAGCGGCGCCGGTGTCGGCCGGACCGACGACGGATTCATCGTCCTGATCGACGGGCTGTTGCCGGAGGCCAGGGCGAGGGTGCGGATCGACCGGGTGAAATCGAACCACGCCACCGCAAAAGAGATCGTCGAACGGCTCCCGCTGGAGTCGGAAGAGGAAGACGAGATCGAGGGCGTCTCCGAAGGTGAGGAGGACGGCGCAGAGCCCTCGGAGGACGACGAGGAGTCGGTCGGCCGGGAGCGGCTCGGGAGCCGGGAGAACTTCTGGGGCGGATAACGCGACTGCACAGTCCTCGAGCCGGTGCGGACAGTCGGCACTCTCGGATAATCGCCAGCGGACTGATATCGGCCGGACGGACCACAGCCGGACGGTCGGCGCCTGCAGTTTTCGGTTGCCTTTTTGAGTACACCCTACGAACCGGCAGGTATGAGTGACGACGCCGGTGACGCCGCGGACGTCGACGAGCTGCTGGAGCGGCTCGGATTCGATCCCGACGAGAACATTCTCACCAGGCGGCAGGCAGAGGTGCTCGCGCTCCGCGAGCGGGGGCTCCGGCAGGCCGACATCGCGAGTCGTCTCGGGACGTCACGAGCGAACGTCTCCAGCGTCGAGGCCAGCGCCCGCGAGAACGTCAGGAAGGCACACGAGACCGTCAGTTTCGCGGAGGCGCTCACCGCCCCGGTGCAGGTTCGGATCGACACCGGAACCGACCTGTACGACATCCCGAACCGGGTGTACGACGCCTGCGACGAGGCGGGCGTGAAGGTGAACCGCACCGCGCCGGACCTGATGAAGGCAATCAGCGACGCCGCAGGCGACGCAGTCCAGGGGCGGAAGGTCCGGCGGGAGCTGCTCGTGGGCGTCACTGGGGACGGAACGGTTCAGGTCCGCACCGAATGACTCCACAGCCGACCAGGACCCGTCCGCGGCGCTTTTAGGCACCACCCGCGTCTGGGTTGGATAATGAGTGATTCCGACTCCCCCCGGACGAACGACGGCACCGATCGCGACCTCGTGGCTGCGCTCCGGGCGGCCGAGGCCGTCGAGTTCGGCGAGTTCGAGCTCTCGCACGGTGGCACGAGCGACTACTACGTCGACAAGTACCTCTTCGAGACCGATCCCGACTGCCTCGAGGCGATCGCGTCGGCGTTTGCAGAGCGGCTCGCCGACACCGAGTCGACGCTCGCTGGCGTGGCGCTCGGGGCGGTGCCGCTGGTCGCGGTGACGGCGACGGAACTCGGTCGTCCGTACGTTATCGTCCGCAAGGAGACCAAAGAGTACGGCACCGGAAACCGGGTCGAAGGACGACTCGACGACGGCGAGGAGGTGATCGTTCTCGAAGACATCGCGACCACCGGGAAATCGGCGCTTTCGGCGGTCGAGGCGCTCCGGGAAGCCGGCGCGACGGTCGACCGGGTGTTCGTCGTCGTCGACCGAGAGGAGGGGGCGAGCGAGCTGCTGGCGGATCACGGGATCGAACTGGAGTCGCTGCTCACCGCAACCGAGCTGTTGGCGGATCGGGACTGAGCGGTCGCACCGGTCAGGCGGGTTCTGCAGTCGAGGGGGTCTTCGACTCGGCGACCGCGAACGTGAGCGTCGACAGGACGCCGAGGAGCGTGCCGGCGGTCAGCGCGATCGCGAGCTCCGAGAGCGTCACGGTGGTGATGCCGGGCGCCTCGGGGAGGAAAAAGCCCGACAGCGCGAACACGACCCCGGCGATCGCGATCACGTAAAACGGCGCGTTGAGGTAGCGCCACCGGAACCGTCCCGCGAGGTACTCGTCGGTTATCTGGCCCAGACTGGAGGTGATCCCCGCTGCAGCGACCCACTGGATCGCGCCGTGGACGAACGCCGCGAGCGCGACCGTCCGGGAGGCGTCTTCGACGGTCGCCGAGACGGTCACCGCCGTTTCGTACCCCTGGACCCCCGAGACGACCAGCAGCGCGAGCGCGACCACGTAGGTGATGAGCGTCACCCGGCCGGCGTACAGCCCCGCCCGGACCCGCTCGGCGACGCTGTCGATGGTGGTCTCCAGCCCCAACCCGCGGAACAGCGAGTACAGCCCCAGAAGCGCCGAAATGAGCCCCAAAACGACGGCCCCACCGACGTCGAACTGCCCCGCGATCACCACGAACGGGTAGATCAACAGCAGGATTCCCAGCGGCACCAGGACGGTACCGCGGGTTTCGGGGTCGGCCAGGACCTGCTTTATGGTGTAGTACATCGACTCGAGGTCCTGTGCCTGCCGGACGACGACCCGCCGGACGCCGTCAATCGGCATCCGCGAGCGGATCACCGGCAGCACCGACTCGTCCTGTGCGCCGTCGGTGATGACGATCGCGTGTACCTCCTCGCCGGTCTCCAGCTCGGCGAGCACGCGGTCGACCTCCCGCCCGACAGCGCGGTTGGCGGCGACGTCTTTGCCTTCGACGCCGGTGACGGCCGCGACCTCGACTTCCTGGTCCTCCCGATGGACGAGGTCGTCGTACAGGTGAACGCCCTGGAACAGGACGTTGACGTCGGAGTCCTCCGGATCGACCGTCGCGAGCGCGACCGCTGCTCGTTCGACTTCGTCGCGGCCGATCACCGGGGTCTGCAGCCCGGTCTTTCGGCCGAGGTCGTCGTCGAGGTCGACACAGAGGATCAGCAGCATTCACTGACCCCTAACACACGACGCGATAAATGTCTTGTACCTCCACCTTTTTTAACGGGGGCTTCGGGCGCTCTTCGAGCGCGCTCACGGGTCGCTTCGCTCCCCGTTCGCGTCTCCGAGGTTCTCGCATTCGCTCGACCCTCGCTCCCCTCGACCCTCGCTCCCCTCGACCCTCGCCAAAAAATCTGGACCAAAAAAGCCGATAACTCGGGCCTTCGGCCCTCGCTATCGGTGAAACATCTCGCGTTGCTCGCGGCTCCGCCGCTCGCCTATTCGAGGCGTGACCGAAGGGAGCGCCTCGCTTCGCTCGCGGCCGGTGCTGTCGCTCGTCTTTTCAAGAGGATGTCATAGAACTATTCACAAGGGGTTGTTTTCACCGCGAGGCTGACTGAACTCGCTGGTAAGTAGAACCCCGCGTCGACCGCGAGCGACCGCAGGGAGCGAGCGGGCCAAGAGCCGACCATCGGGAGGCTCGCAGGCTTTTGGTCCAGCTTTTGCCAGGGAGGTTCCAACGGAACCTCTTGCAGCCGGGCGGCGTCGCCGCCCGGCGACAGGGAGTGAGCGGAGCGAGGTGCGAACGAAGTGAGCACCTCGAATCGCGAGCGGCGAAGCCGCGAGCCAGCGAACGACCGCAGCAAAAGGTGGGTGTCTAGAACGTGATGACTTCCGCGCCGTCCGAGACGAGCGATCGGATGCTCGGGTGGCCGTCGTGGTCGTCCAGCCTGACGATTCCCGAGTCGGCCACCCCGTCGGCGACGCCGAACGCCCCCGAACAGTAGTCACAGGCTGCGGCGTCGTCGCGGACCGTCTGGTACAGTTCGTGGTGGTCGCTGTCCTCGTCTTCGAGTTCGGGAATCCACTGGGTGCCCGCGCCGTCGAAGATGAGCTCCACGTCGTCGCCGTTCTCGGCGAACTCCTTTGCGGTCTCGAGGCCGTTCACGAGGCGGCCGACGTCGGCGTGGGAATCGGTGCCTGCCAGGATGACGACTGCTGTTTTCGACATTGCGTGTTCCGGTAGCACGATCCACGATAAATCATCCCCGCGGACGTGTGATCGGCCCGTCCCTTCGGCCACTATTTATATACACCCACCGTCTGCACTTCCCCGCAGTCTGCCAGTTCGAGAGTTCGCCGTTGCTCTCGGCTCCTGTTTCTGCGGTCGTGCGACCGGCTCGTCACACCACGCCGAGCCTTATGTCTGGGTGTGGCCTACACAGCGTATCGTGAACCGAAACGAGGACCGATCCGGCGGCGGGGAGTCGACCGGCGACCCGGAGACGATCACGGTGTACTCGGATTACATATGTCCGTTCTGTTATCTCGGTCGTCGGTCGCTGGACGCATACCGGGAGCGGCGGGAGGGCGACCTCGGGGTCGACTGGCGGCCGTTCGACCTCCGGTCGCACAAGCGCGGTCCCGACGGCGAGATCGACGATTCGATTGACGACGGAAAAGACGACGCGTACTACGCGGAGGTCCAGCGCAACGTCGAGAAACTCCGGGAACAGTACGGCGCCGAGGAGATGCTCGACCTGGAGGAGCTCCCGGACGGAGTGGACTCGCTTCCTGCCCAGGCGGCGTCGCTGTACGTGAAAACTGAACACCCCGACAGGTGGCTCGCGTTCGACGAGGCTGTCTTCGAGGCGCTGTGGGTCGACGGCCGCGACGTCGGGGACGTCGAGGTGCTCGCGGATCTCGCGTTCGAGGTGGGGCTCGATCCCGACGAGATCCGGGGCTGCGTCGCCGACGAGGAGTACCGCGACCGCCTACGGGGGGCGTTCGAGGCGGCCCAGCGAGACGGTGTCACCGGCGTGCCGACGTTCGTCTACGACGACCACGCCGCGCGGGGGGCGGTTCCACCCGAACAGCTGGAACGTCTCGTCGACGGGTTCTGATCGGGATCGCCGGCGGCGTCTCGAACTCGGCAACCGTTTATAAGGAACCGATGTCTTCGAGGATCTCTTCGGCGTGCTCCTCCGGCGAGACCCCCTCGTAGCTCAGCACGATCTCGCCCCCTTTGTCGACGACGTAGGTGTTCCTGAACACCCCGTCGAACGTGTTTCCGAACATGTTCTTCTCGCCGTAGGAGTCGTAGGCTGCGGCGACTTCGCCGTCGGGATCAGACAGCAGATCGAACGGCAGGTCGTACTTCTCGGCGAAGTCGGCGAGGTCCTCGACCGGGTCGTCGCTGATCCCGACGACGGTGACGCCGGCCTCGGCAAAGGTGTCCCACTCGTCGCGGAAACCACACGCCTCGGTCGTACAGCCCGGCGTGTCCGCCCGGGGATAGAAGTACACGACCGTGTATTCCGCGTCGAGTTCCGACAGCGTGACCGGTTCGCCGTCCTGGTTTTGCAGGGTAAAGTCGGGTGCGTCGTCGCCTGGTTCGGGCATACCCAACGTGGTGGCGGCAGTCGCTTGAAGCGTTCGGTCGGGGGAGCCGAAAGCGAACGTTCTGGGCCGTCCAACACGCCCTTTAAAAGCGGTTCCGGGCGGACGAGAGTCAGTTCGGGTCTCTCGTCTCTGACGCGAAACCGGGTCAACGTTTTGACGGTTCGGACCGAACGCCAGTTGCATGAGTAGTGGTAACACAGACGTCCTCGTCGTCGGGGGTGGCCCCGCGGGGCTGAGCGCCGCCCTGTTCGCACAGAAGAACGGCCTCGAGACCACCGTCTTCGACGCGGACGGCACGTGGATGCACAAGGCGCACCTGTTCAACTACCTGGGCGTCGGCTCCGTCGACGGCACGGCGTTCATGGAGACCGCCCGTACACAGGTCGACAGCTTCGGCGTCGACCGCCGACAAGGCGAGGAGGTGACCGACGTCGCCGCGGCCGACGACGGGTTCGCCGTCGAGACCGCCGAGGGGGAGTACGTCGCCGACTACCTGGTGCTCGCGACCGGCGCGAACCGGGACCTGGCCGAATCGCTCGGCTGCGCGTTCGACGGCGATGTCGTCGACGTCGACGTGACGATGGAGACCAGCGTCGCAGACGCCTATGCGACGGGCGCGATGGTCAGGACCGAGGAGTGGCAGGCCGTCATCTCCGCCGGCGACGGCGCCGCCGCCGCGCTGAACATCCTCTCGAAAGAGGAGGGCGACCACTTCCACGACTTCGACGTGCCCGCCGACGCCGGAGAGCTGTTCGGCCCGAGCAAGGAGTGATTTCTCACTTGCCTCCAGCTTCGTCGGCCGCGATCTCGACTCCGACCACGTCGAGGTCGCCGTCGATCTCCACCTGGCAGACGTCTTCGTCGGCGCGGAACGTCACCCGGACCAGCCAGGGGTCCCGGGAGTGCACCTCGACTCCCTCGCCGGCGACGTACTGGCCGATCTCCCAGATCCGGCGGTCCGAAAGCGACGCCTCCCGGCGCTCGTGGAACCCCCGAACGTCCGGGTGTCGGTAGGCGATCGAGCCGAACGACGTCACCGCCTCTCGACCACAGACGGTACAGCGGTACGCCGCCACCGCCTCGAACGGAATCTCCTCGCCCAGATCGGTCCGCACCTGGGGGTCGACGGTGCCGCCGCATTCGGGACAGATCCCGGTTCGGGCCTGTTCGACCTGGTATCTCGACCACCGCTCGAAGGCGTCGGCGAGTTCGTCGGGGTCCCGACCGCGAACCAGCGTCGGCGGAACGTGGACCCGCAGGATCGACTCGCCGCACTCGTCACAGTCGACGGTGAACCGCTCGTCGGCGTACGCGCCCCGGAGTCGGGAGTCGCCGCAGGCGTAGCATTCGCCGCCGACGTCGAACGGATCGACGGTCGGACTACGCGTGTACATCCCGGCGGTCACCGCGCGGGCGAGCCGGCGACCAGCGGCGGTCAACTCGTACCCGTCGTCCGTTTTCGAGATGAAATAGGGGACCAGTTTCTTGAGGTGGTAGTTGAACTGCGCGCTGTCGTCGACGTCCACGCGGTCGTACAGCGTGGAAAACTGGACGGGGGACTCCTCTGCGCCGTGGAGAACACTGACGGTCGAAAGCCGGGTTTCGTTCCCCAGCCACGAGAAGACGTCGGCAGGATCGGGGTGTTCGGACCCGTTTTCGTCGGGCTCGTCGTGACTCCCGGTCATGGCCGTTTGTGGTCGTCCGGGATATAAAAGGACCGTTGCTGCTACCCGGAATCTCGTCCGTCTCAGTTCGACTGTCTCACATCTTGTCGGCGTCTGCAAGTCCAGTGCCGGTTATCTTGAACGTCGTCGACTCGCCGGCCGCCTTCGATCGATGTTTCTCCAGGGTGGCCCGGCGGTTCCCGCCACGGAATCGGTCGAGGCGGAGAATCACGCCCGTCCAGTGATCCAGCGTGTGTCCGCCCAGCGGTTTCGCCCGGTCGCTGTCGGGATCGGTAAACACCTGGTTGGTGATCACGACGGCGAGGTCGTGTTTGCGCGCAAGCGACAGCAGATGGGTTACCTGCCGGGCGACCGCCCGGAGCGACTCGCCGGCGTCCTCGTCGGCTTCGAGGGTACGTTCGAGCCGATAAAAGCCGGTCGCGCTGTCGAGGACGATCAGCTCCAGGTCTGGAGCGAGATCCTCGGCGTCCCGGACGGCCTGTTGCTGTTGCTCGAAGTCGTAGGCATCGGAGATAACGAGCCGTCCCGCGATTTCCTCCAGCGAGCCATCGACGTCCGGCCGGCCGATTCGCCCCTCGAGTAGCTGGTGAAAGCGATCGACGGAGAGCCCTTCAGTGTCGACGTAACAGACCCGCCCTCCGCCGGCAGCGACCTCGACGGCCGCCGAAAGCGCGAGGTTCGTCTTTCCGGCCGCGGGCGGGCCGTACACCTGGGTGACGGTGCCGCGTTCGAGACCGCCGCCCAGCAGATCGTCGATCGACGAACAGCCGACCGGAAGGGGATCGCTCACGGAGAGACGTTTCGGCGCCACCCGATAAAAAGTGCCTCGTTCGATCGTTTCGGTTCCGGGACCCGCAGCGTGAAGGGCCAGGGGATCCGAAGGGAAGATATGACGGACCTTCCGGAGAGCGTCGTCGGCGACGCACGGACCAGTTCGTTCGCGTGGGGGCTGCTCGAAGACCTCGCTGACGTGGGGAACCGGATGGCCGGCCAGGAGGGTGAGCGCCGGGGAGCCGAACTCGTCTGTGAGGCGTTCGATTCGGCGGGACTCGCCGACGCCGAGATCGTGGAGTTCGAGATCCCGGGGTGGTGGCGCGGCGACTCCTCCTTGCGGATCTCCGGCCCCCTCGAACGCGCCCACGAGGAGAGCCACGAGGTGATCGCGTTGCCCGGCACTCCCGCAGACATGGTCTCGGGACCCCTCGTCGACGTCGGGACGGGTTCGTACGACGACTTCGCGGACGCGGCGGAGGATATCCAGGGTGCGATCGTGATGGCCTCCAGCGAGAGTCCCGACTCGTCGGATCGGTGGATCCACCGGATGGAAAAGTACGTCAACGCCGCCGACCGGGGCGCAGCCGGGTTCGTCTTCCAGAACCACATCGAGGGTGCACTCCCGCCTACCGGCGAGATCGGCTACCACGAACGACCGGGACCGATCCCCGCGGTGGGCGTCTCGGCGGAGGTCGGCGACCGGCTCGCCCGCCTCGCGGCCGACCACGACGGCGGGAACGATGCTCCCGTCGTCGAACTCGACGTCGACTGCCGGAACGAGCCGGCGACGTCCCGGAACGTCCAGGCGACGGTCGGTCCGGCGGACGCCGACCGGGAGGTGCTGGTGACGGCGCACGTCGACGGTCACGACATCAGCGACGGCGCGAACGACAACGCCGCCGGCTGTGCGGCTGTCGCCGGGATCGGTCGGCTGCTCGCCCGGGTCGCCGACGACCTCGACTGCCGGCTCAGGCTCGTGACGTTCGGCGCCGAGGAGATCGGGCTGTGGGGCGCGTACCACTGTGCGGAGTCGCTCCCGAAGGAGGCGGTCAAATGCGTCGTCAACCTCGACGGCGCCTGCAACTCCCGGAACCTCCGGGTGGGGACCAACGGCTTCGCGACGATCGGGGACGTCTTCGAGTCCGTGACCGACGACTACGACGCGCCGCTATCGACTGGCGACACGATTTCTCCCCACGGCGATCAGTGGGCGTTCGTCCAGGAGGGGATCCCCGCGGTGATGGTCTCGACCACCTCCGACCAGTCAGGTCGTGGCTGGGGGCACACCCACGCCGACACCCTGGACAAACTCGACCCACGTGATCTCACCGAGGTAGTAACGCTCGTTACGGAAGCCGTCTCCCGACTCGCAGACGACGAGGTCGAACCGACCCACACGACCTCACAGCGGATCCGCGAGAAGATGGACGACGGCTACATCCAGGAGCTCGAGGTCGGCGGTCGTCTCCCGGACGACTGGGACTGAACCCACCAGACACGACGCCACGGTCAGTCGCGCTCTCTATCCGTCACTCCCACCGGTCCCAGTCGTCCATCCGATCGATGTCGTCGGCGGATAACGCCCGTTTTTCTCCGTACTCGCCCAGTTCGGGCAGCAACTGCGGCGGCGCTTGGCCCTCTTCGATCTCGAGGAGCCTGTCCACGTGCCCGATGGCGACGTGGTAGCTGAAAAGGAACACGGCGACGTACCACGCCCCGAGGACCGAAGCCAGTACCAGGAGTTCGAACATGGCTCTTCAGCGATCGGGATAGTGCTCCTGTCGATACTTCTGTACGACCCGCTGCAGCCGTTCTGGATACCGTTCCTCGCCCCCCTTCCTCGCCAGATACTGGATGTGTTCTTTCGCGAGAACGAACCCCACGATAAAGACGAAGGGGGTACCGCAGAGCCCGATTAATAGGTATGTTATCACTTCACTACTCATGTCGGTACCTACGTGGAACTGATCGCCAAAGTGTGTTTTGCGGGTGGGGAGTGAGGGAGACTTTCGTCGCTGTTCGTCCGATTCCGTCCCCACCGGCACCGCGGCTCCCGTCCCCGACTCGAACACTGTGGTATTGGGGGTAATAAACATCATCCCTCCAACGATGTCAAACAGATCCTCCGACAAATGCGCCTTAAGAGTGCCCAAAGAGGGTTGGAAATTCGGAACAAACCTAGCGACACCTGAGGACTAATCGGAACGCTTTTGACTATATTAAACAATACTACCTGCATGGCGGAACCGAGCACTGGCACGACAGCTGACCTGGAGCACGGATCGCCGTGTGCCAGCTCCGGAGCATTCAACGGCGGTGACAGCCGATGATCGGGGAGCTGTTCCGGACGATCAAGGCGAACCTGATATCGGCCGTGGTCGTGTCGCTGTTTCTGGGTCTCGTCGCCGGTCAGGTGATCGGCCCCGGAACGAAGACGGCACTGCAGTCGGCGGTGCTCCCGGTACTGTTCGTGATGATCTACCCGATGATGATCAACATCGACCTGCAGGAGGTGCTCAACGTCCGGCTCCACGCACGGGTCGTCCTCGCGAGCCTCCTTTTGAACTTCGGGCTCGCTCCGCTCGTCGCGGTGGCGCTCGCCCGGCTCTTCTTCGCAGGGACGCCCGAGTACGCCGTCGGGTTGTACTTCATCGCGCTGATCCCCACCTCCGGGATGACCGCCGCCTGGACCGGGCTGGCGGGCGGCGACCTGGAGGGTGCGCTGGTTGCGATGGCGGTCAACCTCCTCGCGGCGGTCGTCATCCTGCCGCTGTATCTGTCGGTTCTCCTGGAGCAGGGGGTCGGGTTCGATCCCGCCGCCCTGTACCGTCAACTCGCGGTGATCGTCGCGATCCCGATGGTGGCGGGGAACCTGACGCGGCGGTACCTCCTCCGGCGATACGGGCCGGAGGGGTTCAAGCGGCTCAAGCCCACCTTCGGCGGGATCAGCTCGTTCGGGGTGATGTTGATCGTTTTTATCGCGATGGCAATGCGATCGACGGAGATTCTTGCGGACCCGGTCGCCTCGGCGCTGGTGGTCGTCCCGCTGGTGCTGTTTTATGCGATCGTCCTGGGGGCAGGCTCCGCGGTCGGCCGGCTCCTGATGGACGGACCGGGCGAGGTCGCTCTGGTGTACGCCACGAGCATGCGAAACCTCTCGATCGCGATCGCGATCGCCGCTGCTCCCGGCTTCCCGCCGGCGTCTGCGGTGTTGCCGATCGCGCTTGCGTACGTGATCCAGCCACCGCTCGGCGCGGTGTACATGCAGTACCGCCGGGACGTCGTCGAGCAGGGATTGACGGTGCGCGAACTGGTCGCCTCCCGCGTTCGGGCGTGAGCGACCGCACTACTCGATCTCGAACTGCGCCGACTACTCGGGGCTACTCGATCTCTACGCGCCCGCTCGTCGCGTCGTTGAGTCGCTCCTCCAGCTGTGAGACCGCTTCGACGGCTACCCGAACCGAAAAGGAAACGCGTTCGTCGTAGTCGGCTTCGAACTCCACGTCGGCGGATTCGAGGATGCCACGAACCGTCCCGGAGTCGTCGTAGTCGGTCACGATCGACAGCGTCCTGTGGGGACGCTCTTCGACGACGCCGGCTTCCGCGACGGCGTCCTTCACGCCGCGGGCGTACGCCCGGGCGAGTCCGCCGACGCCGAGGTTCGTCCCGCCGTAGTATCGTGTTACGACAGCGACGACGTTTTGGATCTCCTGCTGCTGGAGCACGTTCAACGCCGGTTTGCCGGCCGATCCCGTCGGCTCGCCGTCGTCGCTTGCGTACTCCCGCAACATCACCTCTCCGGGGCGGTCGGCCGACGCCTCCCCCGCCGGCACCCGGTAGGCTGGCACGTTGTGGGTCGCGTCGGCGTGCCGACTCTCGACCTGCTCGATGAACGCCTCCGCCTCCGCGACGGTGTCCACCGGCGCCACGTAGCCGACGAACTCCGAGCCCTCGATCTCGAAGGCCGCGCTCGCTTCCCCGGCGACCGTCCGATAGGTGTCCGTCACGGGCGGTGATTGCCGGGATGTATATAAAAGACTGCGGCTCGCGAGGCGTCGGTTCAGTTTCCGTGATCGTGGTTGTGGCCGTGATCGTGGTCGTGGCCGTGATCGTGGTCGTGGTCGTCCCCGCCGTGAGCGTGTGCGTGCTGGTGTGCAATCGCCTCCTCGAGCGCCTTCTCGCCGCCGACCTCCTCCTCGTAGCCCGAAAGCGAGACCTTGTACTTGCAGGTGTCACACGACATCGTGACCTCTTCCTCCCGGGCGTCCCGCCACCGACGAACGAGAACGTCGATCAGCCGGGAATCGGTACCGATCACGTCGGTCGTCCCGGCGACGAGATCTCGACCTTCGGCAAAGTCGGCGGTCCAGTCGGCGATCCGCCGGGTCAACACGCCGTCCCCGAGCATGTAGGGCACGACGACGACGGCGTCGGGCTCGTGTAAGGCGATCGCCGAAAGCGTCTCGTCGAGCAGCGGCTCGGTGATGCCGATGAACGTCGTCTCCACGCGAGCGAACGCCCGCCCCTCGAAGAGCAACCGACCGAGTTTGTACGCGTCGGCGTTGGCGTCGGGATCGCTCGACCCCCGGGCACAGAAGGCGACGGCGACGTCGTCCACCTTTCGATCGATGCCGAGCTCGGCTTCGGCGTCGGCGATCCGATCGTCGACGAGTTCGACCATCGTCGGCGACACGCCGATCGGTGCGCCGCCGTTGATTTCGACGCCGTCGTGGTGCCCTCGAGCCTGCTGAATCGCCAGCGGAATGTCGTTTTTGACGTGTCCCGCGGCGAACAGGGCGAGGGGGACGACCGTGAGTTCGTCGACCCGGGCGGCTCTCTCGTCGAGCGCTTCCGGCAACAGCGGCTCCGTGAGCTCGATGAACCCCGTTTCGACCGGGGGATCGATCCGGTTGTCGAGCAGCGACGCGACCGCCTCGACCTGTTCGTTCGACTGCTCGCGGGTGGAGCCGTGGCCGACCAGAAGCGTCGCTTCGTCGGTCACGTTTCGTCACCTCCGTCCGACTCGACGTCCGCCCGGACGACCAGCACCGAGAGATCCGAAAACGGCGTCGACTCGGCGTCGTCCCCGCCGGCGTGTTCGGCCAGTTCGTCGAGCGTCGTTCGGGTGTGTGCCTCCTCGTCGTGGGTCAGGTGCTCGAACACCAGCCCCTCGAGGTCCTCGGAGGCGCCCCTGTCGAGCAGGAACGCCGCCACGTCGCCGGGCATCCAGTCGAACGGCCGGGGCAACACCAGCAGGTGGCGGTCGCCGGCGTTCCGGGCGAGCGTCTCGAGCTCCGCGTCGATGGCGCCGCTCTTGTGGAGCGTGACGAACCGGGAGTCCTCCATCGGCGTCCGCGCCCGGCTCGCGGCCAACTGGATGGCCGAAATGCCGGGGATCACCCGAACCGTCGCGTCGGGTACCTCCCCCGTGACGGCCTTCTGGACCTTCCCGAGGAACTGGTATCCCGAGTGGTTCGGGTCGCCCATCAACACCGCAGTCCCCGTCTCGCCGTCGGCGACCCGGTCGGCGAACGCCGAGAGCGCCTCCGCCTCGTCGGCGTAGCCGCAGGTGAGCAGGTCGGCGTCGGTCTCGTCGGCGACGAAGTCGACCACGGCCTGGAAGCCGACCACGACGTCGGCCTCCCGGATCGCCCGAGCGCCCCGACGGGTGAGGTACTCCGGGTTCCCCGGACCGATCCCCACCGCGTGTACGGTGCCGGAAGCGTCCGTCTCGTCGTCGCCCTCGGGTTCCGGTTCCGGTTCCGGCTCCGGTTCCGGCGTCGCGGCAGCGATGGTCGCCGGATCCGGCCCCGAATCGAGGTCGTACTCGTCTGTCACTGGCCGTCACCTCGTGCTTCGAGATCGATCTCCCCGTCCCGTGCGTCGGTGGCGACGTGGATCAGTTCGTTCGTGAGCGCAGCGGCGAGCCCGCTCCCGCCGCGCCGGCCGACGTTCGTGATCGTCGGGACGCCGTACTCCCTGCCGACCTGCCGGAGCCGCTCTCGGCTCTCGGGGGCCTTCACGAAGCCCACCGGCGTCGCGACGACGACCGCCGGCCGGGTGCCGGATTCGATACAGTCGGCGAGCGTCAACGCGGCGGTCGGGGCGTTGCCGATCGTGACGATCGCCCCGTCGTAGACGCCTTCCCGGTCCAGCTCCAGCGTCGCTGCCGCCGATCGGGTCATCCCGGTTTCCTCGGCCAGGTCGTCGCCGTGTCCGATCGTCGTCCGGATCGGACAGTCGTGGCCCCGCTCGGTGATCCCGGCGGCGGCCATCGAGATGTCGGTCACGATCGGCGATCCCTCGAGGACGGCCCGCGCACCCGCCACTGCGGGATCGTTTCCGAACCGCAGGAGGTGCTGGAACTCGATGTCGCCCGAGGAGTGGACCGCCTTCTGACGGAACCGGTCCGCGAGCGTCTCGTCGGGGACGAACTGACGGACGATGTCGATGCTCGTCTCCGCGATGTCCATTGCTTCCTGCGTCGTTGCACCCAGGTCCGCGTACTCGTCGTCGGTGTCTCGTGTCGTCATAGTCTTAGTGTCTCGACAGCTCCGCGTCGGTTGCCCTCGCCTCCAGGTCGCCCTCGACCGAAAGATTGAGATCGCGCAGCCTGTCTTCCGTCTCCGGGTCGGCGTCCCACAGCTCCCGGTCGATCGCCTCGAGCAGCGTCGCCGTGATCGACGACAGCGCCCATGGATTGACCTCGCGCATCCACTCCCGTCGGTCCTCGTCGAACGCGTACTCCTCGGCGACGTTCTCCCAGAGCGTATCGCTCACGACGTCCGCAGTCGCGTCCCACCCGAGGGTCACCTCGACCGTCGTCGCGAGGTCGCCGGCGCCCTTGTAGCCGTGCTCCTCCATGCTCTCGAGCCAGTCCGGATTCAACACCCGGGTCCGCATCGACTTGCGGACCTTCTGTTCGTTGGTGTAGACCCGCACGTCGCCCGGGTCGCTGGAGTCGCCGACGTAGGAGGCGGGGTCGCTCCCCGACACCTCGCCGACGGCGGCGACGAGCCCGCCGTGGAAGGCGTACCAGTCCGAGGAGTCGAACTCGTCCTGCTCGTCGGTGTCTTCGAGTTTCACGGTCGCATCGATCTCCCCGAGACGACGCTCGAAGGCGTCGTGTGCTTCCGTCACCTCGCCGTCCCCGTCGAGCGCGTATCCGCCCCACTGGAGGAACGCCCGCGCGAGGTCCGACCGGTCGTCCCAGTCGGCTTCGTCGAGCACCTTGTTCGTGCCCGCACCGTAGCCGCCGGGCGCCGTCGTGAACACCCGCCTGGCGGCCGCCTCCCTGGCCGCCTCGTCGTCGAGGCCCTCCCGCTCGAAGGCTTCGGCGTCCTCCTCGACGTGCTTTTTGACGTAGTTCCGATCGTGGGGCTCCTCGAGATCGGCGACGGTGTCGATCGCCTCGTGGATCACGCTCGCCGCCGCCGGGAACGCGTCCCGGAACAGCCCGGAGACGCGCGTCGTCACGTCGACGCGTGGACGACCCAGCTCCGACAGCGGGATCGGCTCTACGCCCTCGATTCGACCCGCGTCGGTCCAGACCGGCTCGACGCCCATCGCGGCCAGCACCTGTGCGATCGTCTCCCCCCGGGTCCGGACCGTGGGCGTCCCCCACGCCACGACGCCGATCTCCTCGGGGTACTCGCCGTGCTCCTCGCGGTGCCGTTCGAGCACGCCCTCGGCGACCTCGCTGCCCACCTCCCAGGCCGGCCGGGCTGGCACCTTCCGGGGATCCAGCGTGTAGAAGTTCCGCCCGGTGGGCAGCAGGTCGACGCCCCCGCGGGTCGGCGCGCCGCTTCCTCCCGGCGGGACGTAGCCGCCCGCCAGCGCGTCGGCGATCCGGGGAACCTCGGCACTCGCGCCCCGGACTCGTGGGGCGGCTTCCTCGCAGACGTATTCGAGTACCGTCCCGAGGTCGTCGTGCTCCGATGGATCGGGGCAGCCGAGGCCGAGGTCGCACGGCGACGGATCGAGATTCCGACCAACCCGCCCGACGTCGAACTCCGTGGTCGCGGTGTCGAACTCCGTGGTCGCGGTGTCGAACTCCGTGATCGCGGTGTCGAACTCGTTTCGAGCGAGCTCCTCGACCAGTCCGGTCGCGACCTCGCCGACGAAATCGATCGCCTCCGAGCAGTACATTCCCAGCTCCTCGTCGTAGGCGCCGGGGGAGTCCCGCAGCCGGTCGTAGTCGAGCCCGAGCGCGTCGGCCACGCTCCGGTGGAGGCTCGGCGCGCCGGGGTTCTCCATCCGGGTGAGCGCGACCAGGTACTCCACGAACCGCTCGCCTGCGGGTGGTTCTCCCAGCGTGTGCAGCCCCATTCGGATCTGGGTGGTCTTCACGTCGGTGAGGTACTCGTGGAGCGACTCGACGAGGTCGTGCACCGGGACCTCCTCGACCGTGTCCGGACCGGCGTCGTGGCCGATCCCGAGCTCCGTCCCGAGGTCCAGTTCGGCCACCCGATCGCGGACGAGGTCGGCGAGGTGGCCCTCGCGTTCGGCGCCGGCCTCCCGGTACTCGCGGGCCAGCTCCTCGAGCTCCGCGAGGTCGTCGTAGGTGCCGGCCTCGCGCATCGGCGGCGTGAGGTGGTCGACGATCGCGGCGTAGGAGCGCCGCTTCGCCTGCGTCCCCTCGCCGGGGTTGTTGATCACGTACGGGTAGACGTTCGGCAGGTCGTCGATCAGGGCGTCGGGAGCGCTCGCGCCGTCGAGCCCGACCGTCTTCCCGGGGAGCCACTCAAGGCTGCCGTGGGTTCCCAGATGAACGACCGCGTCGGCCCCGTACGACTCCCGGAGCCACCGGTAGAAGGCGACGTACTCGTGGGGGGGCTGCAGGTCGGAGTCGTGGTACACTTTCGAGGGGTCCATCCCGAACCCGCGGGGGGGCTGGACCGTCACGAGGACGTTGCCGTACTCGCAGCCGGGGATGGCGATGGGCCGGTCCGGCGGTTCGCCCCACTCCTCGCGGACGCGCTCCTGCAGGCGCCCGTCGAGCCCGTCGAACCAGGTTCGGTACCGGTCGGGCGAGACGACGTCGACGCTCGCCTCCCTGACGTCGTCGGGGTCGATCCACCGGCCGTCGAGGGTGAGCTGGGCCGTCAGGCGGTCGATCACTGCCGCGCCGTCCTCAGGTACCCCCGTACGGCCCTCCGACACGGCCGCGCCGTCTTCCGGCACCGCCGCGCCGTCTTCCGGCACCGTTCCGACGTCGTATCCGCGACGGTCGAACTCCCGGAGCAGGTTGACGACGCTTTCGGGCGTGTCGAGCCCGAACGCGGTCCCGATCCCGTCGTCGCTGGGTGGGTAGTTGTGCAGGACGACTGCGATCTTCTTGTCGCGATTCGGAAGGTGCCGGAGCCGGGCCCAGTTGAGTGCCAGGCGGGCGAGATGGTCGATCCGGTTCTCGATCGGGAGGTGACGTCGTGGTTGGGTACCGATCCCCGCCTCGACGTCGACCGGTTCGTTCCCGCTTATCGGATGGGTGACGATGGGGCCGTCGAACTCCGGCAGCGCCACCGACAGCGCGAGTTCGAACCCCAACACGCCGGTGTCGGCGTCCGCGTACGCCTCGCGGGAGCGTTTCGTCGTCATCGCCTGCAGGACGGGAACACCGAGCTCTCGCAGGAACAGCTCCTCGAGTTCGGACGCCGCCCTCGACCCGTCTTCGCCGCCGGGTTCGATCGCGTCCCGTCCGCGTTCGTTCATCGCCAGCGAGAACACGAACGTGCTTATCACGGCGTCGACCCCGGAAAACCAGTTGCGCGCGACCCACTCGGCGTCCTTGCGGTCCTCCTCGCCGGCGACCGGGACGCAAAACGCCGGCAGGACGTTCGTCCCCAGCGCCTCCAGCCGGCGGACGAGCGCATCCACGAACCCCGTGTTGGCGTGGATCCAGTGGGACTCGTAAAACCAGATCCCGACCGTCGGCGCTCCGGAATCGTGCAACTCGCACAGCTCCTCGTAGGTGACTCCCGGATAGTCGGGGTGGTAGACGCCTTCCGTCGGGAGCTCGACGGGATCGTCGTAGCCGCCCTCGTAGTCACCGTACTCGCTCGCGAGGTACCGACAGCAGTTCTCGACGTTCACGACGCCTCCCCGTTCGAGGTAGGCGGCCACGCGCTCGCGGTCGGCGTCGGCGACCGTCGCGTCACCGACGGACTCAGTGTCGGTACCGCCGCCGGTCGACACCACGACCAGCGGCACCCCGGCCCGGGTCAGCCGTTCGACCGCGCGGTCGTAGCCGGGCATGCTCTCGGGACCGCCGTGGAGCCAGAACACCGCCGCGTCGACAGACTCCAGCTCCGCGAGAAACGCCGAGATGTCGGTCTCCTCGCGCAAATCGCCCTTCGATCGGACCGAAAGCCGGATCGACGCTGTGTCCTCGCGGATCTCCCCGTGCCCGCCGGCCGCGAGCCTGTCGGCCGCCTCGCCGACCGCGCCCAGTTCGTTTTCGGTCGCCGTGTACAGCCCGATCGTCGTCACGATTTAGTAAAGCATTATTTAGGTACTACAAATAAGATTTCATATCGACATGGCTCACCACCGGACGCCGTTCCCCGCGATCGTCGGGCAAGAGGAGTTGAAGCGAGCGCTTCTGGCCGTCGCGGCCAACGACGCGCTGGACGGACTGTTGATCCGCGGCGAGAAAGGGACCGCGAAGTCGACAGCCGTCAGGGGGCTCGTGGACCTGCTTCCCGAGCAACGCGCGGTCGCGGACTGCCCGTACGGCTGTCCGCCCGACGACTCCGCGCGCCAGTGTGGGTCCTGCCGGACGCGCGAGGATCCGCCGGTGGAGACGAGGGCGATCCCGCTCGTCACGCTGCCGCTCGGAGCGACCCGCGAGCGCGTCGTCGGGACCCTGTCGGTGGCGGACGCGCTCGAGGGCGAGGCGGAGTTCGATCCAGGCCTGCTGGCGCGGGCCAACCGCGGCATCCTGTACGTCGACGAGGTGAACCTGCTCGAGGATCACCTGGTCGACGTGCTCTTGGACGCCGCAGAAAGCGGCGTCAACCGGGTCGAGCGGGACGGCGTGAGCCTCACGCATCCGGCGGAGTTCACCCTGATCGGGACGATGAATCCCGAGGAGGGGAGCCTCCGGCCACAGCTCCGAGACCGGTTCGCGCTCCAGGCGACGGTGACGGGCTGTCGCGACGTCGACGCCCGGGTCGAGATCATCGATCGGGCGCTCTCGCGGGACGCCGCGCCCGAAGAGTTCGAGGGTGACTACCGCGAGGGGACCCACGCCGAGCGGGAGCGTCTGCTCGGCGCGCGCGATCGACTCGACGACGTGTCCGTACCCGAGGGATTCAAACGCGAGATCGCCGAACTCTGTCGGGACGCCGGTGTCGACGGCCACCGGGGGGACATCGCGATCGCCCACACAGCCCGGACGCTCGCCGCGCTCGACGACCGGGGGAAGGTGATCGAACCCGACCTGCGGGAGGCGGCTCGGCTCGCGCTCCCCCACCGACTACAGAGTCGACCGTTCGAGGACGATCCCGACGTCGACGACGTACTCGAGGATCACTTCGACGGGGACGACGAGGGCGGCGACGGATCGGAGAGTGGTGAGGGATCGGAGAGCGGTGAGGGATCGGAGAGCGGCGACGGATCGGAGAGCGGTGACGGTGGAAGTGAGGGGGAACGCACGGGGCCGGATGAAAGCGACGACTGCGATGGGGCGGCCGACGGCGACGGCGGCGACAACGGCGGCGACCCGGCGGGTGGAGAGGGATCGTCCCCCGACGTCGGTGAAGGGTTCACGGAGGAAGCACCAACTGGCGACGAGGCTACCGAAGGCAGTGTCGACGAAGACGGTCACGACGATCCGGACGGCGACGACGACGGCGAGTCGGACGAAACCGAGGAGGCGACGCCGATCGTCCCCGGCGAGGCCCGGGCGGAGATCGGAGGGGCCGACCGACCGGACGGTGTCGAGCCGACCGCCGAAACCGCCCGGGTCCGGGACGGTACCCGTGCCCGGGTGTCGGAGTCGACGGATGCCCGAGGGGCGCGGGTGCGAACCGAACCCGCGGGCGAAGACGACGCCGTCGACGCCGCCGCCTCGATCCGGGCCGCCGCCGCCGAGGGGCGGACCACCCCGACGGAGCGGGACTTAAAAACCTCCGTGAAGAGCGGCACCGCGGGGACGCTCGTGGTGTTCGTCGTCGACGCGAGCGCCTCGATGCGCGCCGCGATGCGCGACGCCAAAGGGGTGGTGCTGTCGATGCTACAGGACGCCTACGAGCACCGCGATCGGGTGGCGTTCGTGGCCGTCGCGGGAGAGGAGAGCGAGGTCCTCCTGCCGCCGACCGACAGTGTCACCCTCGCCGCCAGGCACCTCAAGGAACTGCCGACCGGCGACCGAACCCCCCTGCCGTCGGGGCTCGATGCCGCCCGGCGGCTGGTCGCCAGATCGGACGCCGACGCCGGCCTGGTCGTGGTGGTCACCGACGGCCGGGCGAACGTCGCCGACGGCAGCCCGACCGCCCGGACTCGGGAGGCCGCGCGGGGGCTCGCCGAGGCCGATGTCGACACGCTGGTCGTCGACGCAAGCGAGGAATCCGGAAACGGACGGGGGACCGGGCGGGGAACCGGGCTGGTCGACGTGATCGAGACCGAAACCGGCGGTCGGCGGATTCCCCTCGCGGAGCTGTCGGCCGAGCGCGTCACTGACGCCGCGGAATCGGTCCACCGGGATCGGTAGTCGTCTTGCCGTAGTGTATCGCCTCTGGGTCAGCCGGTAAATGACGTTTCGACTCCCGTTCTTTTAACGTGTGTTAAGTATACAATACTATCTCGGGGGACGAATAATCCGTTTTGAGAAAAAAACCGCCTTATATCTGGGGTTTAAGTAGAATGAAAAACCGATTTGACAGGCCTTAAAATAGAAAGACTATTGCTTATTAAACGCACTATTAACGACACATTACAGATCGAAAGCCCATCGATCGTTCGTTATCGGACGTGATAGATGGGCCCTGAGATTTATTGGGTCGGTGGAGCGACGGGTAGATATGCAACTCGTGGAAGGCCTGTATCTGGCCACCACGGCGGCGCTCGTCGCGGCGGGCCTGGCCATGGTCTGGCTCGCTATCCGGGCGTACGCCCAGACACACCGACAGTCGATGGTCCACCTCTCGATCGGGTTCACGCTGGTCGTGGGCGCGGCGATTGCGACTACGATAAGCGCCTTTGTCACCGATTTCGAAAGCGTTCGGTCGTTACTGCTGGTCAACAGCGGGTTGACCGCCTCCGGATTCACCTTCGTCGTGTACAGCCTGATCGTTCACGAGTGACGAGCGCCGCCCTCTCGAGCCGCCCCCGTGTCGCCGTCCCTCCACCCCGATAAACAACCGATTAAACGGACCAGAACCCGGGATTTCTCCGGTTTCGGGCGCTCTCGCGCGAGAAATCGGGACGAATTCGTTTCGAAGGGGTCGCTGATTTTCACCGCTGAAAACCAGAAGCAAAGAATCGGCTCAAAAACCGGTGGTTTTTGGGGTGAAACCCCACCAAAATCGCAAGACAGCGCGTTCTTATCAGGAGAGATATTTTGGACGGGGCTTTTAACACTTCCTTGATGCTCGTTTCGAGTAAGTCCGCGGGGGAGAACGCCGCGGGCCGAACGAAAACAATGTTCGAGTTCATGCAAGAGGAAGAGCGCGGTCAGGTGGGGATCGGCACGCTCATCGTGTTCATCGCGATGGTGCTGGTCGCCGCGATCGCCGCCGGCGTGTTGATCAACACTGCCGGCTTCCTGCAGACGCAAGCAGAGGCAACGGGTGAAGAGAGTACAAGTCAGGTTAGCGAGCGGCTTCAGATCGTGAGTCAGTCGGGTAATGTCACCGCCGGCGATACCGTAGATGAGTTGACATTCGTTGTTGCGAAAGCGCCCGGCGCTGGTGCAATTGACCTCAACCAGACAACCGTCGAACTCATTGGAGAACAAGGACAGGAAGTCTTCGAAATTGATTCTAGTACAGATAACCCTGCTAATATCGAGGACATACTTGGTGTAGATAACGCAGTCCTCACCGATAGCAGTGATCGAGCCGAGATTACGCTCAATCTAGACACGACCAATGATGGCATATATGGAACTCTCGGTGAGGGAGAACGGCTCACTGTCACGTTCACCACGGACGCAGGAGCTACAACTCAGATAGAGATTCGGATCCCGACCACGCTTACCCAGGAAGACAATTCAGTGAGGCTATAACAATGTTCGAATTCATGCAAGAGGAAGAGCGCGGTCAGGTGGGGATCGGCACGCTCATCGTGTTCATCGCGATGGTGCTGGTCGCCGCGATCGCCGCCGGCGTGTTGATCAACACCGCTGGCTTCCTCCAGACGCAGGCAGAGGCAACGGGTCAAGAGAGTACCTCCCAGGTTAGTGATCGGCTCGACGTAGTGAGTTCGGTGGGAGTTGTTAACGAAACACCCGACGACGATCAGCTGAACTCGATCAACGTGAGCGTTACCACTGCAGCCGGTGCCGATCAGATCGACCTCAACGAGACGACGATTCAGATTGTGGGGCCGAACGGTCAAGATAATCTGGTAGCCAACACGGATGCTACTGGAGTCGATCAGCTTGGACCCAGCGAATTTGGGATCAAGGATCCTGACGGCGCCTGGGTCACAGATCCCTCGGAAGCAGTCGTCGACAATGATCGTTTCACGTTGATCATCAATCCGCAGGAAGGCGGCAGCGCCGTAGAAAACTTCGGACAGGGTGATCAGGCGCAGCTAGACATCGTCGCTCCGTCGTCTGCAACGACTTCGGAAACGCTCAACGCCCCGGACCTGTTCGGCGATCCCGGATCCGCGGTGATCCTCTAGCCGAGACGGTCGCTGACCTCTTCGAACCGTATCACTCGCCCAAACACCTATTCGTTTTCACCGCGAACCCCCGCCGATGAGTGACGACGACGAGTCCCCCCTCGATCCGGAGGACATCGCCAAAATTCCTCCCGACGCCGACGAGAAGGAAGGGCCCGCGTTCGACCCGGACGACCTCGACTTCAGCGAGGACAAACGGGTCGAGGAGCTCGACGAGGGGCGCTACGTCGTCTCCGCCAGCGACGACCCGCCGAACGTGCCCCCGGAAGGACTCGACGACCTCGACGACGGGAATGACGCGGACGACGGGACAGGCGACGCGAGAAACACAACCCGGAACCGCTCCCGGTCCGACCCCCGACGGCAGGAGGTCACCGCCGGCGACGTGAGCCGGTGGCTGGCGGCCTCGTTTACAAACGACGGCTTCGGCTACGGCTTCGACGCGACGCTGTCGACCGAAGACGACGTCGTCCGCCACCGAATGGTCTCGAACGACGTCACCGCCACCTTCGACACCCTGGTGACGTGGTTCGTCCGCAACGTCGGCGAGGACGCCCCGCCGCCGGAGGCGCTTGGAATCCTGCTTGCGGCCGCCGAAACGCCCGTCCAGTACCCCCCGGGGACGCTGCTGCGGTACGTCGAACGCCACGACCTCTCGCCTGACGACCCCATCGCCGACCTGCTCGCCGTGGCTGAAGCCCACGGCGGGCTCCGGATCGAGGGGGATGGTCGGGGTAATAAAGCCGGTGGAGGGAACGGACGCGACGACCGATAGCGACAGGCGGAACCGGACTGTTAGGGTGCGGCGGCGCCGGCGTTGGGATCGTTCCGACTGGCGAACGGAATGTCGATTTCGAGGGCGTCGTAGGCCAGGATCGGTTTCTTCGCCTTCCCGGGTCCGCCTCCCTCGAATTCGATGACCCCGAGATCTTCGAGTTCGGAGAGGTTTCGATGGACCTGCTTGTAGTCCCGATCCACCAGTTCGGCAGCGTGGCGGATACTCTCCGGTTCGTGTGCGGATATCGCCTCCAGCAGCTCCAGGTTCTTGGGACTCAAGAGGCGACTGAGTTCCGCATACGTGTCGAAGTTCAGCACTGGCTGTGTGTCCTCGAGTTCGTTTCCTTCCTGGACAGCCTCGATACGACGCTGCGTTCGCTGATCGAGACGGTCTCGTTCGCCGACGGTGATTTTGAGCGTGGCCATGGTGTGTTCCTCCTGGAGACGTCCTACTCCTGCCAGTCCCACGTTACAGGGGACAACTCTTCACATTCTCTTTTGAATCGATGATACAGTGATAGCATCCCCGGAAATTCGATGGTTTCGACGCTCTCCCTGGTGTGACGCTCGTGACCCTTCACCCGTTCGTGAGCGTTATCGTATCGAAGAACGGTGTCCCCACCGATTTTCCCGAGATGGAGACTGTAGTTCCATCCGCTCGGATACGTCTCGTCTTCAGTTTTCCGGATGGTGACGTCGACGACGTAACCGGCTTCGACAGCTTGCCAGTCTGCGATGGTGGTGTAAGACGCCATCCAACAACCTATGTTGTCTTCTCCATACCCATAAACGTATGGACGTTTCCACATACCCTCGCGCGAAGCTCTCCCTGCACACCCACGGTTTCGTGACGATTAATTCTAT
>NZ_JAVKGM010000040.1:0-687 GCF_031432225.1 Halalkaliarchaeum sp. AArc-GB
AAACGTCACGCGCCTTCGGGAGTATCAGCGACTGTCCCGGGGCGAATATCTGGCGCCGGATGCACAGGACCGCCGCGACGCCGCCGAGAGAAAGTTCGAAAAGCTCGTGGCGGCGACGATCGACGCCGGACCGGAGATCTGCAAGATCGAACGGGGATCCGTACCCGAACGGCGGAAAACAGTGATCACCACCCTGGAGTCGGAAGGGATCGTGGATCCGGATCTCGGCGAGCGACTCCGGAATGCGGTTGGCTTTCGTGATGTCCTCGCCCACGCGTACGGCCCCGTTGTCAACGACGACATCGTGTACGATGCGATCCAGCACGACCTCGATCGCTTCGTCGAGTTCGTCACCGCCGTGGACGCCTACCTGCAACGCTGATACAGACAGGTGTCGGCTATTCTGAGGGCGACTGCACACGAGGGCCTGATCCTCCCGGTAGGTGACGAGATCCGACCGTCTCCGGGTACAGCCACGGTGCGACCCGAAGGATTCGGGTTCGAACCCGGATTGTGTACCCCGATACACGAGCGTGCCGATTCGATCTCCTCGACGCTCCAACCGGATTCCGGAGAGGACGAAGCCCCAGACCCGAGGAACGCCCCCGACGTTCGCCGCCAGAGTGGCCATCCCGCGCTGGCCCGCGAGACGATCGAGGGGCGACCCGACGACGCCCGAAACGACTG
>NZ_JAVKGM010000041.1:0-613 GCF_031432225.1 Halalkaliarchaeum sp. AArc-GB
TAGTCGTTTCGGGCGTTCCTCGGGTCTGGGGCCTCGTCGTCTCCGGAATCCGATCGGAGCATCGAGGGAATCGAATCGGCACGCTCGTGTATCGGGCTCTGCAACCCGGGTTCGAACCCGAATCCGCCGGGTCGCACCGTGGCTGTACCCGGAGACGATCGGATCTCGTCACCTACCGGGACGACCGCGCTCGGGGGCGGTCGTCCCCGGAATAGCCGACACCTGTCCGTATCAGCGTTGCAGGTAGGCGTCCACGGCGGTAACGAACTCGACGAAGCGATCGAGGTCGTGCTGGATCGCATCGTACACGATGTCGTCGTTGACGACGGGGCCGTACGCGTGGGCGAGGACGTCGCGGAAGCCAACCGCATTACGGAGTCGCTCGCCGAGATCCGGATCCACGATCCCGTCCGACTCCAGGGTGGTGATCACTGTTTTCCGCCGTTCGGGTACGGATCCCCGTTCGATCTTGCAGATCTCCGATCCGGCGTCGATCGTCGCCGCCACGAGCTTTTCGAACTTTCTCTCGGCGGCGTCGCGGCGGTCCTGTGCATCCGGCGCCAGATATTCGCCCCGGGACAGTCGCTGATACTCCCGAAGTCGCGTGACGTTC
>NZ_JAVKGM010000005.1:0-167859 GCF_031432225.1 Halalkaliarchaeum sp. AArc-GB
ACCTGGTTAATCCACCCTCTTGTTGTTACTACAATCTTAGTCCAATCTTTACTAAGTAGCACGCTGTACAATAAATCTACACATGCCTCCGACAATCTCAGTAATCATCGCTACCTATTATCGAAATAATCTACTATCGGAGGCCATTGAGAGCGTCGCCAACCAGGACTACGAACCCGTAGAACTCGTCGTCGTCGACGATTCGGGAGCGGAACATGCCCGCTCCGTATTGGAAGCGAACGAGGACGTCGTTGATCGCCCGATTTACAGGAGCACAGAGGGAGATTGGGGAGCAGCATACACAACAGGAATCGCGGCCTCGACGGGCGAGTACGTCCAGTTTCTCGACGACGACGACCTCCTCCTTGACGGGAAACTAACCAAGACGGCTGCTGTACTCGGTGAGAACCCTGACGTCGGCGTCTCCTACTGTGGCGTTCTCAAAGAAGACGAAAAATACTATCCGAATCCAGACGTTGCTGGCGATATACTGGAGCACGCACTGCGATTTCAGGATTTTCCCCTGTGGACCGGGTCAATGCTCATGGAGCGAGATGTTCTCATCGATTGCCTGCCATTGGCCACGAATGCGGGGGATCCAGACCTGAAGATCGAACTGGCGAAACGCACCGAGTTTGATTACGTCGACGAGTGTCTTGCCGTGTACCGGAGAGAAGCGAGTTCGAAGTGGGTTGGGCTGAAGAAGTTCGAGGAGGTGATGCGGGTCGTCCAAAACCAAAAGGAACTCTACGATCAGTATCCGGAGATCAGACGGTCCGTATTCGCCGACTGGTACGAGAAACAGGGAAAGGCCTACCTGAAACAGCGCCCGTGGTCACCGAGGGCGACCCTATGTTTCGCCAAATCCGCGTATTACGACGACGAAAACAGGCACATAAAGGCTATCGAGGCCGCGACGTCCGTTTTCGGCCGCCTCGGATTGACCACAGCGAGCCGTGTGTACGCCGCCGCAAGGGGAAGTCGGTAGCGACTCTACCGGTCCATGATACGTTCGCGTCCTCGCGTGTCGAACCGAAGTAGAACGGGGGCCCGGACACGGACCGTCGAAAGTACTCGCCAATCCAACTGACAAGGGATCGAAGAGACGGATTGTCGGTACTCGAATTTCGAGTCTTAGGGTGTGGGAAGGTCGATTTCCAATGTGTGCTCACCGGAACCGAAAGTGCCACTTGCTACCCCGAATTCCACTTGTTCTTCGACATCGACATCTTCCGCATCTATTGGACACTCCCCGTCCTTTGCAGCTGCTTCGACCTCTTCGTCGCCGAACTCCTCGATGAGGTCACGCGGGGGTCGTATGAAGACGGCCAGATGGAGGTCGAGTTCCTCTTCGGAAACGACCTCAAACCTGACGCTGACATGGGTCGGGTTGTCCTCGTCGTCGAAGTCGAACTCTCTGTCGAGGAGATCGATTTTGTCCTCCTTCGGAAAAGTGCAGGACGGATTGTAGCTGACGCGATCCGAATTCCCCACGGCAGCCATTAGGAAGTCAGCGGGGTCGTAGTCCGGCACCCCCTCGGGTGGGCTCGAGCCGAGACCGAAGTCGACTTGCCAGTACACGAGTCCCTTACACTCGCCGTCGCTTATGGTGAGCAGTGCGTTCCGACCGCCGCCTGTCACATCGACAGAAGCACTCTCTACGGTTCCGCCTTCGTCCTTGCATACCTCGATCTGATAGGCCCCATTCCCTCGCTGCACCCACTCACTGTATGTCTCGCTATCTTCATTCTCGTACGTCACCTCGAGTTCGTTGACCTCCTCGAACTCTTCTGGTCCTCCAGGCGTCAGTACCCAATACCAGCATCCATCTTGCCAGGGACAGTCCTGGGTCGCGTGCTCGCTCCCCTGCCCTTCCCACTCGATCGTGCGGTCCTCGTCATCGCTTTGCGGCGGGCCTCGTTCGTCGTCCGGTGGGCCACCGGCGTGGTCGGGCGGTCCGCCACCATTGCCGTTCGGTGGCCCTCGACCGGATGCCGAACCGGTACCGCCGATCCCGATCAGCGATATCCCTCCCAGCGTTCGCAATACTCTCCTTCTCCGGACTGTTCTCGATCCGTGACCTTCTTCTCCAATATTGTCCTCGGACATCGACGGCATCAACGGTCCGAACTTGCAATGTTATACACTACTTACTTTGATCATTGTAGCCGATCATGTCCCCTTCTTAGCCGCACGTACCCGTTACTCTGCTTCGTCTCCGGTTCCCGAAGCGTTTCGGTCACCTCACGGAGTGGGGTGACGTCGGCGTACTTCATCTCCATGTCGAACAGCGACACCTCGTGTGAGACCACCGATCGATCCGCCACGCACTCCGGCGGGACGATCATCCGGAAGTTGCTGGAGTGGCCATCGACGACGGTCGCCCGGACGCAGCCACTCGTCGACATCCCGCAAACGATCAGGGTGTCGATCCCGTAGTGGTGCAGGTAGTTCGACAGGTGCGTGTCGAAGAAGGCACTCGCACGGGGTTTTTCGAACACCTGTTCGCTCTCCTGCGGTTCAACGTCGGGGGCGATCTCGTCGAGTTTCTCTACCCACTGTCGATGCTCCTCGTCCGGCGTTCCCTCGACCGATCGTATCGTCGGCTTCCGATACTCCCGGGGATACGTGCCGGCCGGTGTCGGAACCGCGTACACGACCGGAATGTCGACGTCCCGCGCCGTCGTCAGGAGCTCCGCGGTCGACTCCACGCACGGCCGGCTGACTTCCGGTCGTTCTTCGATGAACGCAAGCGTCAGATCCACGACGAGGACGGCGGGCGACCCGCCCCACCCGGCGACCCGTGACACGTCCTCGTTGAGGTCGAAGTACTCGAGGTCCGAATCCGGGATCACGTCCGGGACGTAGTACTCGCCGTTCCTGTTCATCCAACCGGCTCCGTTACGATCCGCTCTTGTCTTCTCCCGCTGTCCACCGTCGCGCGCCCGGAACGATCCCGACGAGTTTGGTCACGTATCCGAACCGGAACAGCCCGACCTGGAACAGCACCCCCAGAACGAACACCGCCAAAAACAGCGGCGAGAGCATGTCGAAGATCAACGGCTCGATCGACAGCGTCTCCTGGGCGGCCTGGAACTCCGCGAGCGTCAGCGACCGGGTCGCGAACGCCGAGCCGATGAAGCCGCTTGTGAACACCAGCGTCAGCTTGGTCGCGATCAGGCCGAACAGCGCGCCGACCACGAGGCCGACGACGGTGACCGCTGCGGTTTCCCACGTCCCGGCGACGTAGATCGGCGCCACGGCGAACCGGGCGATGAACGCGCCGACGATTCCCCCGATCCCCATCACTGCAAACGAGAGACCCGCGTACGCGAGGAACGCGCCGACCAGCCCGACGACGACCACGATCCCCGCGGTCGCGACCAGACCCTCGGCTCCGACGACACCGAGCAGCGACGGTGCGAAGACGTACCCGGTTCCCGCGCCGACGAGGAAACCGGCGAGCGTGACGGCGTACACCGAAAGCGCCGCGCCGACGAACGCGAGCAACAGCCCTACGAGGACGAGTCCGACGTCGACTGGGGTGACCATACGTACGTGTTCTCCCGGCTTCTTATAAAAGTCGGCGGACGGATTCAGCCTGCCTGCTGTGGGGGCGTCCCCGACCTCTCACTGCGGACGGCCGCGTTTGGCGGCCTGGATGTCGAGATACCTGCTGTAGGATCCGACCGCGAGCGCGAGCCCGACGATCGCGATCACGAACCCGACGATGCTGCTCATCCCGATCGAGAACATCCCGACGAGAAACCCGATCAGGAAGGTGAACACTCCGACTGTTGCGAGCACGATCGACAGCACTCCCGACGGCTGGACCTCCTCGCAGTGTGGGCACGTTTTGGTGCCTCGCGAGATCGGCTCGCCGCAGGCGAAACAGCGACGTCGCGCCCGTGGCTCGCGGTTGTCACGGGGCATAATTGGCGGGAGTTCGGTCCCCTCTTAGCTCTCCCTGTCTCCGTCTGTGTCTTCGGTTTCGTCGGTCGCCCGGGACTCGCTTCCGTCGACGTGTTCCCGGTCGGCATGCCGCTCGGGGTCCGCGCCGTCGGCGCCCTCCCGCTCGGCGTGCCGCTCGTCGCCGTCCGAGTTGTCGACTTCTTCCTCGGTTTCCGCGCCGTTGCTCACGGTCACCTGGGCCGCGCGAAGCACTTTCTCTCCCATCTCGTACCCCGGCTGGTACAGTTCGGCGATCGTGTCTTCGGGCGCTCCAGAGTCGACTTTCAACATCACTTCGTGACGTTGGGGATCGACCTCCTCGCCGGGTTCCGGATCGATTACGTCGACGTTTTCCTCCTCGAGCACGTCGTCGAACTGCTCCAGCGTGGATTCGACGCCGGGACGGATGTCTGCCTCCTCCTCCTGCTCGAGGGCTCGCATCAGGTTGTCTCGAACCGGAAGGAGTCGTTCGACCAGCTCTTCGGTCGCCCGTTCCCGGAGCTGGTCGCGTTTCTTCTCCTGTCGTTTCTTGAAGTTCTGGAAGTCGGCCTGTTTGCGCTTCAGCCGGCTCACCAAGTCCTCGACTTCCTTGGATCTCTCCTCGAGTTCCTCCTCGAGCGTTTCGACTCTCCCTTCCAGCTCGCTGAGCCGATCTTCGACGGCCTCGGCCAGTTCCTCGTCGTGTGTGGCGACCCGTTCGACGAACTCAGTCTCGCGGTCGACGACGTCTCCGTCAGCCGACGTCGACTCGGCTGCCTCCGACGTCGACTCGGTGTCGGTCTCCCGGGTGTCGTCGCCGGCTTGCTCGGTCATGTTCGAAGGATACGCACGCCCCGGCTTAAGAGTTCAGAAACCGCCGACCTATTTCACGGGCAGCGACGAACTACGCGGCATGACCGCACCGAACCGAAACGCGCTGTGGGCGGCAGCGATCGTCGAGGAGCTGGTTGCCGCGGGGGTCGACACCGCCTGTGTCACGCCGGGAAGCCGATCCACGCCGCTGGCCGTCGCGTTCGCGAACCACGACGACGTTCACGTCTTCTCTCACCTCGACGAGCGCTCGTCGGCGTTTTTCGCTCTGGGCCGGGCGCGGCGTACCGGTCGGGTGACGCCGCTCGTGTGCACGTCGGGGACTGCGGCGGCGAACTACCATCCGGCGGTGCTCGAGGCAGATCGCGCCCGCGTGCCGCTGCTCGCGCTCACTGCCGACCGGCCGCCGGAACTGCGCGACTCCGGAGCAAACCAGACAGTCGACCAGGAGAAGCTCTACGGCGACGCGGTCCGGTACTACAAGGACCTCCCGGAACCGGAAGCCGCCCCGAGAAAGCTCAGATCGCTCCGGACCACCGTCGCCCGTGCGCTCTCGGCGGCGGAGGGGACACCCGCCGGACCGGTTCACCTGAACGTACCGTTCGCGAAGCCGCTGGAACCGACCCCGATCGACGGCGACGTGCCCGCGGATCTCGAGCCCGTGGCCGCAGAAGGGCGACGAGCCTCCACGTCGACGGTCGAACCGTTTGTCGATCGAACCGCCGGGACGCCGGAACTCGACGAGCGATCGCTCCGGGCGGTGGCACAGAACCTCGAGGCGGAACGGGGGCTCATCGTCGCGGGGCCGGCCGATCCCCCTGGATTCGATCGGGAATCGATCGTCGCGCTCTCGCACGCGACCGGTTATCCGATCCTCGCTGATCCGCTCTCCGGACTTCGGTTCGGCGGCCACGTGAGGGTAGCGCCGGTGATTTCGGGGTACGACGGCTACCTGACCGCCGACTCGGAGGATGCACTGGCCAGCCCGGCCGACGAGTGGCCGGCGCCGGACGTCGTACTCCGACTCGGGGCGTCTCCGACGTCGAAATCGCTCCGGAAGTATCTCGCCCGGTCGGGAGCCGACCAGTTCGTCGTCGACCCCGCCGGTGGCTGGCGGGAGGCGGAGTTTTCCGCGACGGATCTCGTCGTCGCCGATCCGTCCCGTCTGTGCGCTCGACTCGCCGAGTTGCTCCAGGGCCGATCCGCCGGGAAAGAGGAGTGGCGTAGACGCTGGGAGACGGCGGACAGGATCCACTTCGAGACGGCCCACCAGTGGATCGTTGACGGGGACGAACGGGACGGGACGGAGGGACAAGCCCTCTACGAGGGTTGGGTGCTGTCCGACGTCGTCGATCTCGCGCCCGACCCCGCGACGGTGTTCGTGTCCAACTCCATGCCGATCCGCGACGCCGACCGCTTTGCGGCCGCCGACTCGAGCGCCGTGACGATGCTCGGAAATCGTGGGGCGTCGGGCATCGACGGGATCGTCTCGACGGCGCTGGGGGCGGGCAGCGGAACGACCGACGATCTGGTCTGTGTGCTCGGTGATCTGGCCTTTTACCACGACATGAACGGGCTGTTGGCGCTCGCGCGGTGCGAGGTCGAAGCGACGTTTGTACTCGTCAACAACGACGGCGGCGGGATCTTCCACAAGCTTCCCATCGAGCGGTTCGATCCGCCGTTCACCCGGCAGTTCAAAACCCCACACGGCCTCGATTTCGAGCCGAGCGAGGGGCTGTACGGCGTCTCGTTTGCCCGCGTCGACGCGAGACCCGAAAGCGACCTCGAGTCTCCTCGGGAGACGTTTCGGGAGTGCCTCTCGGCGGCGATCGCCGCCGAGGGATCACACGTCGTCGAACTTCGGACGGACGCGAAAGCGGGTCATCGCGCGCGGGAGGCTCTCGAGGGGGCTGTACGCGAACGGGTCGTGAAAGAAACCCAGACCGGCTAGCTCGGCCCTCGTACGGAGTCGCCGACACCACTCTTCACGAACGTCACTCTTCACGAAGCCGTTCGTACGCGCGATTGACGCGCTTGAACTCCTCCCGGCTGCCGGAGTCGGTGTCGGGGTGAGATTCCTTTACTCGACGCCGATAGGCACGCCGTATCGCGTCGGCCGACGCGTCCGGTTCGATCTCGAGCGTCTGGAATGCCTCGCGTTTCGAGGGATGGTTCCCCCTCTGCGTCCCCGATCCCGCCCCCGTTCCGTTCGACTGGTAGGCGCGCCTCCGGTTGCGTTCTGCACGTCGATCTCGTTCGGCCCGTTGCCCGCGGGTCCCCTCCGGGCCTTCGGGTCCGAAACGCACACCTCCGACTGTTGACGCCCGAGCCTGATCGAAGGAGAGACGACCCGTTGCGTGTTGCCACATCACGTACGTCGCGCCCCCGAACGGCACCGACAGAAGGAAAAAGAACGGGGAAACGACGACGGCGATCACGAGCATGAACGCAGTCATCCCTCCCATGACTGCTGCGAGTCCGACGACGATCGCCTCTCGGTGCACAGGGTTCGTTGGGGGCGGACGCCCGTAAGGTTCTCGGGCGGATTTCGGCGAGGCGAACTGTTGGCACCCGACCCGAACGTATACGATTCCCGCCGACGTACGCCGATACATGAGCGTCAGCGGCGTCTGTCAGATCTGTGAATCCCGTCCCGGGCGTCACACCTGCCGGCTCTGCGGGCAATTCGTCTGTGAAGAACACTTCCGGACGATGGAGGCGATCTGTACCGACTGCGCTGCGGGTGCGACTCAGTGAAGTCGGGCTACCGGTACCGGTTCAGCTGTTTTTTGAGCCGTTTCGCGGCGTCGCCGGCCGCGTTCACGTACCGGTCGAGTTCGGCATCGGTGACGTCCGCTCCCGTCGCGCCGACGGCGTCCTCGCCGGCGAAGATGATCCCGCGCGAGGAATTCACCAGGCCGACGTCCACCCCATCGCGATCGATTAGCCCGTGTTCGACTGCAGCCTCCGCGTCCCCTCCCTGGGCGCCGATTCCCGGAACCAGAAACGGCAGGTCCGGGACCTCGTTCCGGAGCGTCTCCAGTTCCTCGGGGGCGGTCGCGCCGACGACGAGTCCGACGTTGTCGCCCTCGTTCCAGAGATCAGCGAGAGCGGCGACCCGGCGATACACCGGCTCCCCGGTTTCGAGTTCGAGATCCTGGAGATCCGCGCCGCCGGGATTGGAGGTCCGACACAGCACGAACACCCCACTGTCGTGGCGGTCCAGGAACGGCTGCAACGAGTCCCGACCGAGATACGGGTTGACGGTTATCGCGTCGACCCACTCCAGCACCTCGGCGTATTGGCGCGTCGTGTTTCCGATGTCCGCCCGTTTCGCGTCCAGGAGCACCGGAACCCCCTTTCCGTGGGCGTACGCGACCGTCTCCTCGAGCGCCCGCCAGCCGTCCGGGCCCTCGTAAAAGGCGGCGTTCGGCTTGTAGCAGGCGGCGTGTTCGTGGGTCGCATCGACGATCCGTCGGTTGAACGCGAACCGCGGGAGGTCTCGATCGGCGACTGCTCCCGGAAGCCTGTGCGGATCCGGATCCAGCCCCACCGACACGACGCTGTCGATCATCCGGATGCGATCCCGGAGATCCTCGAAGAAGTTCATACGGTCTCCTCGACAGCGATCCCTAAATAGGCCCGCGATTCGACGGGGCACTGCCGCCCGGTTCTCCCTCTGTGAGAGTCCCCCACAAAGTTGAAGTAGCGGTGTGGTATATCGTAACATGTATGGCCTCTGCACCGAGTGCCGACGACGAGCTGTTCGACGAATTCCTTTCGGACCGCGGCCACGAAATGGCGGAGACGCGATGGGAATATTCGTATAACAAAAAGCAGTGCCCGGAGTGCGGCGGTCTCAACGACGAATCGTCGACGGAGTGCTCGGTATGCGGCTGGCATCCGGGTGCGGCCTGACAGGACGAACGGACGCGATCGTTTTCGACGCGACTGATTTTTTCGGCTACTGTCCCCGACAGTGTCGGCTCGGTATCCAAAATTGCTGCCGCCCCCGGCAAACTTAAGTTGTCCCCGCTATCAGTACCTCGTGACGCTTCGCTTGGAGGGCCGAAGCGTCAGCGGGGACCATTCAGGGCGGCGCGTGCCCGCGTCGACCGTTTTCCGGTCACGCGGGTTCGTTTCTATCCCCTTTTGAATTCGTCTCGCCGGTTACCCACTGCTCCGTGTTCGGACTTCCTTCGTGGCGCCGACGAGCAGCGCTCGGCAATGGAGAGTGCGGGGGAAGGGATTCGAACCCTCGAACTCCTTCGAGAGCGGATCTTAAGTCCGCCGCCTTTGGCCAGGCTCGGCCACCCCCGCCCGTCCGACGGTTCGTCCTCGACTGAAAAGGGCCTTCCGGATCGGGTGGCCGAATCATCCTACCCGACTGTTCCGACGAGAGCGGTTCGAACGGCCGAAGAAATGAGAGCGGTTCGAACGGCCGAAGAATTGACACGGAAACGGGTTGATCTTCCGAAACCTGTAATCGATAGATTACACGAAACGGAATACTTATATAGGTAAACTTGGAATAGCTGCTTGGTACCGCATACCATCAACCATGAGTGATAAATTGTCCCATATCAAGGACCTGTCCCGGCGCGACGTAATGAAGTACGTCGGCGCGGGCGGGGCAGTCGGCTTGGCCGGCTGTCTCGGCGACGAACCGGCTGACGACAACGGGGAAGACCCCGGCGAGAACGGCAACGGAACGGAACCGGGTGAGGAGCTTCCGGACCAGGAGCTGTATTTCGCACAGGTCAAAGGCCCTCTCGACCTCGATCCGATCGTCGCGAACGACGTTCCATCCGTCCAGATCATCGGGCAGCTATATGACGGGTTATACGAGTACGATCTCGGCGTGGGGATCGATCCGAAAATCGCGAGCGATCAACCCACGGTCGAACGCGACGGAACTCGATTTATCGTTCCGATCCGCGACGACGCGGAGTTCCAGAACGGCGATCCGGTGACTGCCGAAGACGTCATCCACACGGTCCGGGCTCCCTACGAGGAGGAGACCGAAAACGCCGCGGAAGTCGATATGGTGGAAAGCGCGGAAGTCATCGACGAAACCACCGTCCAGTTCGACCTGGAGTTCCCGTATGGTGCCTTCGAAACGACGCTGGTGCGATACGTCGTAAACGAGAGTGTACGGACAGAGGATCGCGAGGCCTACAACGTCGACCCCGTCGGCTCCGGACCGTTCCAGCTTGTCGACTGGGACCAGGAAGACTTCGCCACGGTCGAGCGCTGGGACGACTACTGGGACGGTGACCGGATCGGCTACCCAAATCTCGCACGTATCGAGTTCGATCCCATCGAGGAGCAGACGACCCGCGTCACCAGTCTCCAGACGGGCGACAACGACATCATCGAGACGATCCCGCCGCAGTTGTACGAAACCGTTCGCGGCATCGAAGACGCCACGATCGACGAGGAGCCGGGGGTCGGATACTTCTACCTCGCGTTCAACTGTGGTGAAGGCCCGACTGCGGATCCGGTCGTCCGCGAGGCGGTCGACTACGTGTTCTCGATGGATCAGGCGATCGAGAACTTCGTCGAACCGGCCGGGGTTCGCCAGGTGAGTCCGTATCCGCTGTCGATTTCCGAGGAGTGGGACTTCCCGATCGACGAGTGGGGAGACATCGAACACGACCGGGACCTCGATGCGGCAGAGGACCTGTTCGAGCAAGCCGGCGTCGACTGGGATTACGACTGGCGGATCATCGTCCCGCCGGACGACATGCGCGAACAGATCGGCGTCTCGATCGGCGACGGCCTGCAGAACGTCGGTTTCGACAACGTCGAAGTGCAGCGTCTCGACTGGGGGACGTTCACCGAGGCGTACCAGAGCGGCGACGAGGACGACTTCAACATGTACACCCTCGGCTGGTCCGGCAGTCCGGACCCCGACGCGTTCGCGTACCATTTGCTGTCCCAGGAAGTCGAAGGTGTCACCAACGGAACGTTCCACGACTACGACGAGGCCTCCGACAAGATCACAGAGGCCCGGCGGTCGGCCGACCGCGAGGAACGCCGCCAGCTGTACATCGAGGCGACGACCGAACTCCTCGAGGAACGCGTCCACCTACCGGCGTACAACCTGCAAAACTCCTACGGCATCAGCGGACGCGTCGACGACTATCACGCGCACCCGATCTCCAGCGTCACCCGGGTGTTCAGCGAGCACAACAACGTCTCGGTCGAGTGATGTAACGGCCGGGGCTTCCCGAAGAGTATTTAGCCTTGCGTTTGCGAGGTTTTCCAAGTTGCGACTGCGAGTACGAGCCATGACCTCAGTTCACACCGGTGATCTTCCGTGAGCCTGCTGCGTTACACGATCTGGCGGTTCGCGCAGGCGGTCCCTGTGTTGATCGGAATCATCACGATAACGTTCTTCCTGGCGAACCAGATTCCGGGTGATCCGATCTCGATCATGCTTGGGCCGTCACCCGCCCAGGAACGCGTCGAGCTCATCCAGGCCAAATACGGGCTGGATCGGCCGCTCCACGAACGCTATCTCACGTACCTTCAGGGCGTGATGATGGGCGATCTGGGATACAGTCTCTACTACGATCGTCCGGTCCTCGAGATGATCATGCTTCGCCTGCCCGTGACGCTGTACCTCACGATCTCGGCGTTCGCGTTCGCGATCGCCACGGCGATCCCGCTGGGGGTCATCTCGGCGAAGCGGCGGAACAAGCCCACCGATCACGTCGCTCGGATCGTCTCGCTGATCGGCGTGTCGACGCCGTCGTTCTGGATCGGCCTGATGTTGATCATCGTCTTCGCGTTCCACCTCGGGTGGTTCCCGGCACGCGGCCTCCCATTGCCGTGGGAGGCGCCCGGGGACGTGAGGGGAGCCGAGACGCAGATCGACGTGATCACGACGTCGCTGTATCACCTGATCATGCCGATGATCGCGCTGGGGACGCTCCAGATGGCCCAGATCACGCGCATCGAGCGGTCGTCGATGGTCGAATCGCTGCAGGGCGAGTACGTCAAACTCGCCCGGGCCTACGGCGTCTCCGAGACGACGATCGTCCGGAAACACGCGTTCCAGGTCGCACAGCTTCCCGTGATCACGATCGTCGGGCTCGGCCTCTCGACGGCGCTCGGTGGCTCGGTGCTGATCGAGACCGTCTTCGAGATCCAGGGGATGGGCCGGCTGATCATTACGGCGATCAACAACCTGGATTACGAGCTCATCATGGGCACGACGTTCATGTTCGGGTTCGCGTTCGTGATCGGCGTCATCATCACTGACATCGCGTACGCGTACATCGACCCGCGGGTTACCTACGGTGACGAATAATGGAGGGGGACGAATAATGGAGGGTGACGACTGATGGCAACTGGAACCGAATCTCAAACCGACGAGTTCTCCCCCGGGGAGGACTCCGAGGGCGGCGTCGGCGAAGTCGAAGCTCGCGTCGGCCTCAAATACACGCTCAAACAGGTCAAACGCGACACGACCGCCCGAATCGGCATCTTCGTGGTCGGCTTCGTCACGATCGTTGCGCTCTACGCTTCGATCGACTACTTCGTCTTCGATTACGCGATCGCCGATTCCGTCTGGTACCACCCCGCCCGCGACCCCGACGAGGTAAACCGACTGTTGCCGCCGCTCGGTATGGAAAACCAGTTCGGCGAGGGGGTGCTCGAACATCCGATGGGAACCGACCACCGGGGGCGGGACATCCTCATTCGGCTCATCTACGGCACCCGGATTGCGATCACGGTCGGCTTCATGGCCACCGCGATCGGGCTGGTCGGCGGGACGCTCATCGGGGCGGTGTCGGGCTACTACGGCGGCTGGGTCGACGACATCCTCCAGCGGGTCACGGAGACGATCTACGCCATCCCGTTCCTGGTGCTCGTGATCGCGTTCATGGTCGCGTTCGGCCGCAACCTGACGTTCGCGATGGTCGGCGTCGGGATCACCGCGATCCCGATCTTCAACCGGCTCATTCGGTCGCGGGTCGTCTCGATCCGCGAGGAGGACTACATCGAGGCCGCGAGAGCGGCGGGGGTAAAGGATCGCAACATCATCCTCAGACACATCATTCCCAACAGCTTCGCGCCGGTGCTGGTGCAAGCGACGCTCCAGATCGGGGTGAGTATCTTGATCGTCGCCGGCCTGTCGTTCCTCGGGTTCGGCGCGCAGCCGCCGACCCCGTCGTGGGGACAGATGCTCTCGGAGTCGCGCCACTACATGCTGCCGGCGCCCACGTTCAGTCTCTGGCCGGGGCTGGCGATTCTGATCACGGTGATCGGATTCAACATCCTCGGCGACGGTCTGCAGGACGCGCTGGATCCACGAATCAACAACTGAGATCGATATATGTCCGAACCACTACTCAGCGTCGAAAACCTCAAGACCCAGTTTTTCACCGAAGAAGGAACCGTTCGGGCGGTCGACGGCATCTCCTTTGACGTCCACGAGGGGGAGATCGTCGGACTCGTGGGGGAGTCGGGCGCGGGCAAAAGCGTCGCGACCTCCAGTCTCCTCAGGCTCGTCGAGAGCCCCGGAGAGATCGTCGACGGCGAGGTCACGTTCAAGGGCCGGACGCTGATCGGCTTCGAGGAGGGCCCCGACGGCGAGCTCAGTCCCCGCGATGAGATGCTCTCGAACGAACAGATGCGCAAGGAGATCCGGGGCCGGGAGATCGCGATCATCTTCCAGGACCCAATGGAGTCGTTGAACCCGGTGTTCACCGTCGGCGGGCAGCTTCGCGAGTTCATCGAGCTGAACCGGGATCTCGACAAAAAAGCGGCCAAACAGGAGGCCATCGACATGCTCCGGGAGGTGGGCATTCCCGATCCGGTGGCCCGATACGACGAGTATCCACACCAGTTCTCCGGGGGGATGCGCCAGCGCGTACTGATCGCGATGGCGCTCGCCTGCCAGCCGGACCTGATCATCGCCGACGAGCCGACGACCGCACTCGACGTCACGGTCGAGGGGCAGATCCTGGATCTCGTCGAGGACCTCCAGGAGAAGTACAGCACCGCGTTCATCTGGGTAACCCACGACATGAGCGTCATCGCCGAGATCGCCGACCGCGTGAACGTGATGTATCTCGGCGAGATCATCGAACAGGCGGACGTCGACGAGATGTTCTACGAGACGATGCACCCGTACACGGTGGCGCTTTTGAACTCGATGCCCCGCCCGGACGAGACCGTCGACGAGCTCGACCCCATCAAGGGCGTGATGCCGGAGGCGATCAATCCGCCGTCCGGCTGTCGGTTCCACCCGCGCTGTCCGGAAGCCCGCGAGGTGTGTACGGAGGTGCATCCCGAACCGCGGGACCTCGGAGCGTCGGCCGAGCGTCACAACGTCGCCTGCGTGAAGTACGACGCCTTCGACGTCGGGTACGAGGAGAGCCGACCACTGAACACGGAGGCAACCGGCGGGTTCAGCGCCGGCTTTGCCGGCCGACAGGAGGGCGAGGCCAATGAGTGACGCCGACGCCGGCTTCGACTTCGAGGACGATTCCCTGTCGACGCCCGGCGTCGACAGGGAAGTCGACGAGGGCGAGCCGCTGGTCAGGGTCGAGGGCCTGAAGAAATACTTCAGCGACACCGACAGCCTGTTCGGGAACGTCACCGTCGACGACGAGTTCCCGTACCTCCGACGTGAGGATCGACAGGTGAAAGCCGTCGACGACGTCTCCTTCGACATCAAGAAAGGCGAGACGCTGGGGCTGGTCGGCGAGTCGGGCTGCGGGAAGTCGACGCTCGCCCGGACGGTGTTGCGCCTGTTGAAACCCACGGACGGTAGCGTCTACTTCAAAGGTGAGGACCTGGCGACGCTGTCGGGGGAGCCGCTCCGGACGCGGCGCAAGGAGATGCAGATGATCTTCCAGGACCCCCAGTCGTCGCTCGACCCCCGGATGAAGGTCGGGCCGATCGTCGAGGAGCCGATGAAGGCCCACGGGATGCTCGACGAGGAGGGACGGGAAGCCCGCGCGAGGGAGCTGCTCGAGAAAGTCGGTCTCGATCCCCAGCACTACAACCGCTATCCGCACGCCTTTTCCGGGGGCCAGCGCCAGCGGGTCAACCTCGCGCGGGCGCTGTCGGTGAACCCGGACTTCATCGTCTGTGACGAGCCCGTCTCCGCGCTGGACGTCTCGATCCAGGCGCAGGTGCTCAACACGATGGAGCAGCTCCAGGAGGAGTTCGACCTCACGTACCTGTTCATCGCCCACGACCTTTCTGTCATCCGGTACATATCGGATCGAGTCGCGGTGATGTATCTCGGGAAGCTCGTGGAACTGGCGGACAAAGAGGAGCTGTACGAGAACCCACAACACCCGTACACGAAGGCGCTGCTCGACTCGATTCCGGTGCCGGATCCGCGGTCGGAGGGCAAGCGCGGAGTGTTGAAAGGCGACGTGCCGTCGCCACTGGATCCGCCGTCGGGCTGTCGGTTCCGGACCCGGTGTCCGAAGCTGATCCAGCCCGACGGATTCGACATGTCGGACGGCGAGTGGGAGGACGTCCGGGAGTTCACGCGGGCAGTAGACCGGCGAACCTTCGACGTCACCGACGGCTCCCGGATCCGGGAGGAGTACTTCGAGGACGGCGTGCCGGACGGCGACGCCGGCGGAATCGTCGAGGAGGCGTTCCAGCATCTCTCGGCGGAAGAGTGGGTGGAGGCCGGGACGCTTCTCATCGACTCCTTTGCCGAGCAGAGCATCTGTGCCCGCGAGGAGCCGGCCTACGAGGTCGAAACGGAGTACGGCACGTCGCGTCACTACGCCGCGTGTCACCTCCATCAGGAGGACGGAACGGACGTCAGCGACGAGGTTCTGGGTGGCTCAGCCGAGGAAGATACCGGCGTTGGAATCCTCGGTTCTGACGACTGACGACTTTCGTCGGAAATCGAAGATTTCCGAGCTCGATCCGGCTCACGCCGGATCGAACAGCGTGAATCGAAGATTCACTGGCTCGACGAAGCTCACGCTTCGTCGAACGCCTGAAATCGAAGATTTCCGAGCTCGATCCGGCTCACGCCGGATCGAACAACTCCTCGCCGTCGACCATATGCTCTTCTACGGCGTTCATGTCCAGCGTCACGCCGAGTCCCGGCTCTTCGGGCACCGTGATGGAGCCGCCCTCGATAACCGTCTCCTCGACGAGGTCATCCCACCAGTCGAGCTCGTAACTGTGGAACTCCACGGCAAGCGAGTTCGGCACCGCCGTGGCGACGTGAGCTGCTGCCATCGTCGCCACCGGCGAGGCGACGTTGTGCATCGCCACCGGAACGTAGTACTGGTTTGCGACGTCGGCGATCTTCCGTGTTTCGCGCATCCCGCCGACCTTCGGTAGGTCCGGGGCGACGATGTCGACCGCGCCGTTCTCGATGAGGCGGCGCTCCTCGGTGACCCGATAGCGGTTCTCGCCGACCGCGATCGGCGTGGTCGTCGACTTGGTGACTTCTTCCTGTACCTGAAGGTTCTCCGGCGGGACAGGGTCCTCGAGCCACCAGACGTCGTACTCCTCGATTTCGGCCGCGAGCCGCTTTGCCGACCCGCCCGAGAACGTCCAGTGACAGTCGAACGCGACGTCGGCCCGATCCTTCACCCGCTCGGTAACTTTCTCGACGATCTCTGCCTTGTGGCGGATCTCGCCCGGCCGGAGGTGCCGGTTCGCCCGGTCCTTCTCGAAGCCCGAGGGGACATCGAGGTCGAACTTCAACGCGTCGTAGCCGAGCTCCTCGACGACCCGTTCTGCCTCGTCGGCACACGCCTCGGGGTCTGCCTCCTCCTCTGTGTGGCAGTCGTTGTACACCCGGACCTCGTCGCGATACTTCCCCCCGAGCAGCTGATAGGCCGGAAGCTCGAGGATCTTCCCCGCGAGGTCGTGCAACGCCACCTCGATGCCGGAGATGGCGGTGACGGTGACGCCCTCGACGGATCCCTCCCCGGACATCTTCTGGATCAGGTGCTCGTAGAGCCGATCGATGTCCAGGGGGTTTTCCCCAACGACGAACGGCTTCATCCGTTCGATGAGTTCGGGCACGCCCGCCCCCCAGTACGCCTCGCCAGTCCCGACGATCCCCGCGTCGGTGTACACCCGCACGAGTGTCCACGGGAAGTTGCCGTCCACCATCGTCGTTTGAACGTCCGTGATCTCGACGTCGCGTCCCCCGCCCCGTTCGGCGGTCACATCCATCGTCTCCGCCGAGAGCTCCCGCATCGTGTACTCCGCGTTCGGATCGTGTAGCTCCGCGTAGTCTCTGCTCATGGGGAGTTCATTCACTCGTGAGCGTGTAAACCTTTGGTAACACTCCCCTACCCGTCTAGCGCGGTCAGATAAACGCCCGGGTAACGGCGACGTACTGGATCGCGAACAAGACCGCGTTGTACAGTCCGTGTGCGAGGCCCGGGACAACGATGTTGCCCGTCCGCTCGTACAGGTAGCCGAGGACGATTCCGAGCACGGTAGCGACTACTGCGTACACGAGTTGTTGTCCGATCGTTCCCTGGACGGCCCACACGTGAACGAGGCCGAAAAACGCCGCCGCCAGTACGATCGCGGGCCATGCGGACACCGCCCGCCGGAGCAGCCCTTGCACCACTCCGCGGAACAGTAGCTCCTCGACTGGGCCGACCACGAGGATCGACACCAGGATCATGTACAGGAAGAACTGCGGGTTCTCCCTTCCGATGAGGACCACCTGGTTTTCACCCGCCTCGAGCCCGAACTCCGAAAGAACGAACCCGAAGACGAACTGGACGATCAGCAACACGACGATGCCGACGCCGATCAGTCCCCAGCCGAACCGCGTCGGGAGACGATACGAAATCAGTTCCCGATCGTCGGTGATCGCGACGTAGCCGACGATCCCGACGCCGAATCCCACGAACTGCAACACCGTCAACGCGAGGTGGTAGCCGATCGTCTCCGGTTCGACGATCCCGCCGGAAATCAGGACACCGATCCCCCCGCCCGCGACCGCGACCGCACCCGCGAACGCGGCCAACACGACGGCGACAGCCTGCGTGAGCCGGTAGAGTGCGGGGCCGAACGTCCCGACACCTTCGGACTCGGGCGATTCGCTCATCGGTCAGCCTACGCGTCGGCGTCCCAAAGGAGCGTCGATCAGTTCCCGTCGACGATCAGTTTCCGTCGACGATCAACGTCTCCTTGTCCCGTACCGCCTCGGCTTCCGGGAAGTCCCCGCCACCGAGCAGCCCTCTGGCGGCACGTTTCCCCCACTCGACGGCCGGCTGGACGAACGTGTCCACCGAGGCGAGTTCACCGTGCAACACACAGGCAGCCTCCATTGCGTACAGCAGTTCCCCGAGGGAGCGTTCGTCCACGCGATCGATCTCGATCCGCACGGAGGGACGATCGGCTGCCGCCAGGCTCGCTTCCGTCGCCTCGAACTCTGCGTCGAGTAGCTCCCCCAGCGTCGATCCACCGAGATACGACAACCCTTCGAGATCCGTCTCGGGGATGTCGCGGTCCGGGCGGTCGGTCGGCCGAACGAGCGTCACCAGTTTGTCCCGTGGACCGGCCCGATACAACTGGAGCTGTGAGTGTTGGTCGGTCGCGCCCAGTGCCCGGGCAGGTGTCTGGCCGAGCCCGTCTTTCCCGAGGCTTTCGGCCCACAACTGTGCGAACCACTCTGCGAACGTCTCCAGCGACTCCGCGTACGGCATCACGGCGTTGACGGCGGCGCCCCGCTGGGCGAGCGCGTACGTCACCGCGCCGTAGGCGTAGGCGGGCGTCTCGAACAGCGATCCGGCACCGGCTCGGTCCAACCGGTCGGCGGCCCTCGAGCCGCCCTCCAGGATCGCCTCGAGATCGTGGCCCTGTATCGCTGCACACGCCAGTCCCACCGGCGAGAGCACAGCGAAGCGGCCCGGGACGCCCTCCGGGACCTCGAGGGCGGGCAGATCGTGTTTCTCAGCGAGCTCGCGCAGGTTGCCAGACGGCCCGGTCGTCACGAACGTTCGATCGGTCCAGTCCACCGACGCCCGTTGCATCGCGTCCCTGACGACCAGAAAGTTCGCGAGTGTTTCGGCGGTCGTCCCCGACTTCGAGACGACGTTGAGCACGGTCTCATCGAGCGGCAGCGACGACAGCAGGCGACGGACGTGGACCGGATCCACGTTATCGAGGAAGTAGGCGTCGACCTCGCTTTCCAGCGCAGCCGAAAACGTCGCCGCCCCCAGAGCGCTACCACCGATCCCCACGGTCACGACGGCACTCGGCTGCCCGAACGGAGCCACGGTGTCTTCGATCTCCGTCGGGTCGCACCGCTCGGGGAGGTTCAACGCAGCGAATCCGTGGTCGTCGCTCTCCCGCCCGGCTTGAATTCGCTCGTGGGCGCGTTCGACCCGACGATCGAGCCGTTCCAGGCCGTCCCTGGAGACTCCAGGCGAGGTTTCGAGCGCGTTCCCGATGTCGACGTTCATGGCTCATTCGGTGCGTCGTCGCCACTTAAGTTGTCTCGTCTCCGCTCCGCTCACTCGCGGGACCGGCCGACGAATATAAGGGACCTTATTTGATAAGGAATGTAATAGCCAATCCCCCCGGTGAGTTTATATATTACGTCCGTGCTATGAACGTGCACAATGGCAAACAACGCAACGATGCGGGACGTGAGTCACACGGCGCCGACCGGCGTGTCCGCCGGCGGGGTCTGGGAACGAGGCGGAGAAGCGGCCGACAAAACCGAGTAGACGTTTTTCCCGGACTGTCGGACGGCCACGTGAGATAGCGACTGCGACGGGCGACGTCTGCGACCGAAGGGGGTAGTTTTCTTCGAGTGCTCTTCCCGAATTATAAGTCGACGGCTTCCGACGGGTAGTTCACATGATCGAGGTCGCGGGGTTGCACAAGACGTACGCCGGCTTTCCGGCGGTCGTCGACGCCACTTTCGAAGTCGAACCCGGCGAAGTGTTCGGAATCGTCGGCCCGAACGGCGCGGGAAAGACGACGACGTTGAAGATGCTCGCCGGGCTGGTGGAACCGACTGCGGGGACGGCGACGGTTGCCGGATACGACGCCGCGGATCCGGCGATGCGCAGGCTGCTCGGCTATCTTCCCGAGGAGTCGCCGCTGTACGAGGACATGACGCCCCGCTCGTATCTCCGGTTCTTCGCGGATCTATACGGCGTCGAACGGGGGGTCGCCGACGAACGGATCGCCGATTCGCTCGACCGGCTCGAACTGGAGTACCGGGATCGCCGCATCGGCGACATGTCGAAGGGGATGAAACGGAAGGTGGCGATCACCCGGTCGCTCGTCAACGACCCGGACGTTCTCCTGTACGACGAACCCGCCTCGGGGCTGGATCCGCTCACCACGAACTACGTCCTCGAGTTCACCCGAGATCTCAGGGATCGCGGGAAGACGGTCGTTTTCTCGGCTCACAACCTGTATCACGTCGAGTCGGTGTGTGACCGGGTGGTCATCATGAACGAAGGGGAGATCGTCGCCAGGGGAACCGTCCCCGAGATTCGCGCCGAACACGGAGAGACCCGATATTACGTGTTCACCGACGTGCCGGTCGAGGGGGCCGAACCCGTCGCCGGTGGTGCGGCCGACGGTGCCGAACCGATCGACCGGTGGGAAATCGACCAGGGTACTGCTGGGGAATCGGAACGGACGAACCGACGGTTCCGGGTGGTCTGTGCGGACATGGACGGCGTCGAGTCGGTTCGCGAGCGGGCAGCAGACGCGGGTGGTTCGGTGCTGGACATCAGAACACGGGAGTCCAGCCTCGAGGACGTCTTCCTCGAACTGGCCGATCGATCCGTCGACGGAGAGCGCGCGGGGGCGGCGAAGTGAGCCGGGAGAACGGAGCAGACACCGGCGAGCGAACTGCCGCAGCCGGGAGGGACGGTCCCGGACGCCTCGCTGCAGTCTGCCGGATCGCCCGCTGGGAGCTCTCGACCGCGACGGGAGCGGTGGATCGACGGACCGTCGTGGTCGGCGTTCTGGCGATCCTTCTGGTCGGTGGAGTCGTCGGCGCTGCGGTACTTTCGGGGGTCGGCGGAGTGACCCCGGACGGTGACATCTACCGGGTCGCCGTCGACGAGGACGACCCGTACGCACCGGTTGTCGAGTCCGACGACAGGCTCGCGGTACGCCCGCCGGACGCGACCCTCGGGGTCGAGGCCGATGTCCACGTGGAGAGTCACGTTCCGTCGACCGACGAGGGGGCGGCAGACGACATCGCGGTCGACGGCTGGGTGAGCGTCACCGCCGTCGAGACTGAAAAGGGGGCGGCCGCCGCCCAGACGCTTCGTGCCGCCACCGAGTCGTACAACGACCGCCTGATGGCAGCCGAATCGAACCAGTCTGCGGCGTTCCCGGTCGACGTGACGCTCCGGTATGAACCGCGTGGCGGATTCGAACCTGCAGGCGACGATCCGACCGACGATTCGATCGACGATCCCGACGACGTGGCGACAGACCACGACGCCCTCGAGGGTGACGAGGAGCCGTCCGACGCCGAACGCGAGGGTGACGATCCCACGCTTCCAGCGGGTGACGCCGACGCCGACGACGGGGGGCTCGCAGTGCCCCAGCTCGGCGGCTCCGGCGGACTGTTCGGGGGCTCGACGGCCGGTTCACCCGCCGAAATCACTCCTCCGTTCCCCTTCTCGTCGTTGATCCTCGCGTTCCTGTTTCTGATCCCGATGAACTTCCTCGTCCAGGCGTACGGGAGTTCGATACTCGGCGAACGAGTGAACCGGCGCGGGGAGCTACTGCTGGTCGCGCCCGTAGAGCCGCTTTCCATCGTGGCGGGCAAGACGCTCCCGTATCTCGCCGGCGCGATCGGCGTCACTGCACTCATCGCGCTGTTCGTCGGTGGGGGGATCGTTTCGGTGCTCGCGATCGTCCCCGTCGCGCTCGCGTTCCTGGCTGCGACGTTCCTGGGGGCGCTTTTCGCCAGGTCGTTCAAGGAGCTCACGTTCGTCACCGTCACCGTCTCGGTGTTTTTCACGACGTACGTCTTCGTCCCGGCCATCTTCATCAACGTCACGCCGATCGCGCTGATCTCCCCGCTTTCGCTTGTCGTGCTCGACCTCCAGGGAGAGGCGGTCGGGGTCGGCGAGTACCTGTTCGCGACCGGCCCGCTGTATCTCGTCTCGGCGGTCTGCTTCTGGCTCGGGGCCGGCGTCTACCGCGAGGAGGACCTGTTCTCCCAGAAGCCGCTGCCGGGGAAGGCGCTCGACGCCCTCGCCGTCCGCGTGTCAGGGCCACGGTCGGTGGCCCTCCTGACCGCCGTCTTCATCCCGTTCGTCTTCGTCGCCGAACTGCTCGCGGTGGCGGTGCTTTTCGCGCTTCCCATCGCCGTGTCGATTCCCCTGCTGCTTGTCGTAATCGCGCTGATCGAAGAGGTCGCAAAGAGCGTCCACGTGTACGCCGGCTTCGTCGACGACCGCCTGGAAGTGTCGGTTCCGTCGGCACTCGCGGTCGGGGCGGCCTCGGGGATCGGGTTCTTCCTGGCGGAGAAAGGCACCGTCGTGGTTCAGCTGGTGGGACTCCCCGAGCTCTCACTCGGCCGGGCGGCGTTCGGCCCCGCTGGTGTGGCCGGAACCGGGCAGCTCCCCTGGACGGTCCTGCTCGCGTTACTTCTGGCGCCGCTCGGGTTACACGTCGTCACCGCCGTCATCTCCGCGCTCGGAGCACACCGAAACCGACGGCTGTACGCGGTCGCACTCGCGATCGCGACGCTCGTTCACGCCGGATACAACTTCGGGGTGGTGACCTTCTATGCGTGACCGAGACTCCGGGACGGAGCCCTCGCCACGTCTGCGGATCGCCGGCCGGGAGCTTTCGGTGCTCCGCAGGGAGAAGACGATCGTGCTGGCGCTCGTGATCCAGCTTTTCATCGCGGCGTTCTCCTCGTTTCTGGTCGTCGGGCTGGTGTCGCTGTACGATCCCTCTAGCCTCGACGGCTACGAGGTCGAGGTGGCGGTTTCCGGCGAGACGGTCGACGAGCTCGTCGCCGCCGCCGATCGGGTCGACGGAGTCTCCGCGACGCGATACGACGACTGGGAGACGGCCCGAGGAACCTTCGACGCGGGGGCGGCAGACGCTGCCGTCAGGGGCGAACGCCGGGACGGGAGAATCGAGGTGACCGCCGTCGCCCCCGACGGCAGCGTCGAGTCGACGGTGGTCGTCGCCCAGCTGCAGCAGGCGCTTCGCGCGCTCGAACGCGACGAACGCGGGCGAAACGCCGCGTGGCTCGACAGCCGGCCGCTTCCGCTTCCGGAGCGACCGGGCGGCAGTCCATACTACGGGTTCACCTACACGGTGCTGGTGCCGATCCTGCTGTTCCTGCCGGTGTTTATCAGCGGCTCGCTGATCGTCGACTCAGTCACCGAGGAACTCGATCGGGGGACGCTCGAACTGCTTCGAGTCGCGCCGGTGACGACCGCAGAGATCGTCGACGGCAAGAGCCTCGCCGCCGTCGGGCTCGCGCCTGCACAGGCGGCGCTGTGGCTCCTGCTGCTCTGGCTGAACGGGGTTCCGGTCGCCAATCCCGGCACGCTTTTGCTCCTCGTTGCGGCGTTTGCGACGGCGGTGGTGACGATGGGGATCGCGATCGCGACCCTCGCGCCGCGTCGACGGGACGCACAGTTCCTCTACTCTGTTGGGGTCCTCGCGCTGTTTGCGGGGTCGACGCTGCTTCCCGGCAATCCGATCAACGCCGCCGCTCTGCTCGCGGTCGGCAGCGCGACGGCGACCACGACCGCTACAGTCGTTGTCTACGCGACCCTCGCGGCGGCGGGCTATCTCGCGGTGCGAACAGCGATCGCCCGGCACGGCTTCGAGTGATCGAACGTGCCGATCAATTCGCCTCGAACGCGCCGAGACTCGACTGTCGTTCCCGACGACTCCGTTCTGGGACGACCTCGTGACCCACCAGGTCGCGGAGATCGACGGCGTAGGTCGACGCCCCGCGGTCCAGCACGAGTAGCCGCCCTTTCGTCCCCCGGACGGTTCCCGTGAGCATCGTCTCGGCGACCGGACGTCGGTCGAGTTCCAGGCCGTAGTCGAACGCGAACGTCTCGTGGGGGTCGAACGCCGAACAGAGTTGGTTCCACGCCCCCAGGTCGACGTCGCGTCCCAGCCCCCGTCGCTTTCGAGCGACGCGGACGCTGTCGGTCACCGGAACCGGGAGATCGTCCCTGGCAGCGATCTCGGCTTCGATCTCTCGGGCGATCCGGCCGTCGGATACGGTCCGGACGTGAGCCGCCTGGTCGGCTCCCTGCTCTCGCAGGCGGGTCTCCAGCCGCCACAGGCGGGTGACCCCTACCTTGAACCGGTCGGGCGCGAACGCCGCCAGGTAGACCGCGTGCTCCTCGTGGCAGTCCATCTCGTCTTTCAGACACGTCCCGGTACACCGCGCACACACCCAGGTGTCGGCGTGGTCGCGACAGTAGGGCGCCTCCTCGGCGTCACAGGCGAGGTGCTCGCCGTCGTGAACGGTCCCAGCACACCGCCTGGCGCCCAGCGTGTACGACAGTTCCGCCCCCGGGGCGATCGAGTCGAACTCGACCTCGCTGCCGTCGCCGTCGCTGAAAAGCAGTCCGGCACCCCCTTCTCCCGCGTCCGTCGCGTAGCCGACGATCTGCACGCGATCGGGTTAGCAACGCCCGAATAAAAACGACGCGACGCAGAGTCGACGTGGGGCCCGAATCGTCGTCCGATCTAGCCGTCGTAGCCTTGCGCTTCGAGTGCTTCCTCCAGGGCAGCCAGTAGGAACTCGACGTTCCGTCGCTTCGCGGAGTACCCCATGCAGCCGATCCGCCAGATGTCGCCCTCGAGGGCACCCAGCCCGGACGCGATCTCGAGGTCGTGTTCCTCCAGAAGGTAGTCGATGACAGCGCCGTCGTCGACGCCGTCGGGCACCTCGACGGCGTTGAGGCTCGGGAGCCAGTACTCCTCTTCGGCGTGGAGCTCGAGGCCGAGATCTTCGAGGCCCGACTTGAGTACGCCGGCGATCTCGCGGTGACGCTCCCAGCGGTTCTCGATACCCTCCTCGGCGACGAGCCGGAGCGCTTCCCGGATGGAGTAGACGTTCGTGATCGGGGCGGTGTGGTGGTAGGCGCGCTCTTCGCCCCAGTAACCCTCCAGAAGCGAGAGGTCGAGATACCACGACCGGGAGGGTTCCTCGCGGCCGAGCACTTTCTCCATCGCCCGGTCGTTGAGCGTGAGCGGGCTCGCACCAGGCGGACACGAGAGACACTTCTGAGGCCCCGAGTACGCCACGTCGACGTCCCACTCGTCGACCCGGAGCTCGACGCCGCCAAGCGAGGTGACGGTGTCGGCGATCACGTACGCGTCGTGTTCGTGGGCGATGCTGGTGAGCTCCGGGACGTCGGGCTGGAGCACGCCGGTGCTGGTTTCGGCGTGGACGAACCCGAACACGTCCGGCTGGTGGGCGTCGAACGCCGCAGCGACGTCGTCGGGATCGAGCGGCTCGCCCCACGGGGCGTCGACCTCGACGACCTCCCCGCCGGCCCGTCGGGCCATCTCCGCCATCCGCCCCCCGAAGTAGCCGTTCGTCGGGACCAGAACCGTGTCGCCCGGCTCGACCATGTTTCCGATCGCCGTCTCCATCGACGCCGAACCCGTCCCGGACACCGGAATCGTCCACTGGTTGTCCGTCCGGAAGGTGTACCGGAGTAACTCCTGTACCTCGTTCATCATCTCGACGAACGAGGGATCGAGATGACCCACAAGCGGCGTACTCATCGCCCGCAGCACCCGCGGATGGACGTCGCTGGGACCCGGTCCCATCAGCGTCCGGTCCGGCGGGAGGAGCTCCCCGACCTCGGGCGGATCGTCGGACGCCCGGACCGCGTTCCCCGCTCTCTCGCGAGTCTCTGGACTAGTGGTGGCTTGGTCCATATTCGCATGATCACGAACGACGGGTATAAAATCGACGATCACCGCCGCCGGTTGCCGGCGGTCGGTTTCGGGCGGCAAACAGAAGGGCTCGTCAGTTTCCGACGTCCATCGCCCGTTCGACGACTCCCTCGCCGTACATCTCTGCGAGTTCTTCGTGCTGGTCGGGACGGCTCTCGTAGACGTCCTGGAACAGGCTGATCGGGACCATCAACGCCTGGTAGGTCGCCTCGTCCCACATCCGGTCACGTTCGACGTCGATTTCCACCCCGTCGATCCGCAGCGTCGCCGCCTGGGTCATCGCGATCGCGCCCCGGCCGGCCTCCTTGGCCGCCTCGAACTCCTCCATGGAGTCGACGATGTCGCCCATGCTCGGGACGTACGACACCAGGTCCAGCAACTCCTCGCGGACGCCCTCGGCGTCGAGTTCGAGCTGGTCGGTTCCGACGGTGAGCACGTAGCCGTCGTCGGCCTCCTCGAGTTCGATCCGATCGCCACGGTACACCTGAACACCCTCCTCGTCTTCCAGCTTCACTTCTCGATCGCCGGCTTCGATCAGCCAGTAGCCCTTCTCGGGGGGGAGCGGTCCCTTGTTCGCCTCGACGACCTGCGTAGGCGTGAGCGACCAGATGCCGAGCAGCCCCTTCGACTGGTTGTCGGTCATGCGCGCGTGGTAGCCCTCGATGTCACGGATGTCGTCGTACGGACCGTCGACCGAGATGAGCCCCGCCGCGCTCGCCGCGCTCGCGGTGTTGTGCCGAATCTCGTCCCAGGACGGCAGCGAGCCCGTCGGCGTGATCGCACGCATGTCCTTCGTGTAGTCGACCTCACCGATGACCAGCATGAACAGTCGCTGTAAATTGTTCGTTGGCTTGCCCATCTCGTCGCGGAGTTTCGTCATCGCCTGTTCTGCCGCCCCGCTTTCGACGATCACCGACATCGCGAGGCTCCCCTCCTCGAGCCCGTACTCGTGTTCGAGGATCGTGAAGAACTCGTCGGCCTTCTTCCAGTCGTCGATGTCGCCGACTTCCGGGATCACGAAGCCGTCGAGGTGATCGATCGCACCCTTCTCGGGGTCGGCGATCGTCAACATCTGCTGGAACCCCTCGTAACGCGTTTCGGGGTCGTCGCGGTGCCAGACCACCCGAGGGTGGATCTCGCCCGGGAACTCTGCGCCCCCCTCGGCGACGACTTCGGCGATGTTTTCGGCCCCCTCCCCGCGCATGGACGGGGCCGTGGCGTCTTCGTTGTCTGGCACCCACACGTCCGGGGCCTGCATTCCGCGCAGTCCGATCGCACCGCGCAGCTTTTTGGCGGAGTCTTCCTGTCCCTGTTCTGCGGTCGGGGTCGTGAAGAACGTCCGGACGAACGCCCGGTCGTGCAAACGTCTGTCGACTCTCATATATCCGATTAGCCGGTCCAACACCCCAGCGTTTCCCCTTCCGGTAGTGTTTGCGACGGTAACAGTTCACACTGTTTGCTCCGGGGGCGATGGTCTCCCGAGGTTCCCGCGCCGCGGAGGAAACGCCTATGTCGAACCGCTCGATGACCCGCCCGCTTTAAAACTCCGAACAGTTTCGCGTCCGTCGCCGGGGCTATTTTCATTTCGCTGGAACGCCCAGTGGGTATTTGCGGTCTGGTACACATAGACAGGACAGAATGTCCCGCCCCGGCCCCGAGGAACTGACCGACGCCGATCGGCGCGTGCTGAGCTTCCTGCACACCAACGGCGCGGAGTTTCCCGCGCTCATCGCGAGCAACACGGGGCTGTACGTGACACTCGCAGAGCGTCGCTGTGCCTTCCTCGAGGAGGCCGGCTACATCGAATCCGTCGACGAGGCCACGGTGTATCGACTGACGGAGCACGGCATCGACTATCTCGAGTCGAAGGGCGAAGGGTGGGACCGAACGTTCCCGGGAGCGGACAGTAACCGCGCCTCGGACTGACTGCTCCGCTTTCTGCCGAAGCTTCCGGGTGCGAGCAGCCGGCCCAGTCGTCGCTGGAACGTTGCCTACTCGTGACCGCTGACCGGCACCGGTTCGTATGGCTCTTCCAGATACTCAACGTCGCTTTTGCGCAGGTCGATCTCCAGCGCCTCGACGGCGTCCTCCAGGTGCTCGATCGACGTCGTCCCGACGATCGGCGCGTCGACGACGTCCTTGCTGAACAGCCACGCCAGCGCGATCTGGGCCATCTTCACGCCGTTCTCCGCGGCGAGTTCTTCGACCCGTTCGTTGATCTCCCGGCCGCCGCCCTCCCGGTACGGGTGTTCGTACAGGTGCTCTTCGGCCTCCCCGCGCCGGGTCGCGTCGATCTCTTCGTGGGGTCGGGCCAGATATCCACGGGCGAGCGGTGACCAGGGGATCACGCCGATCCCCTCCCGCTCACACAGTGGCAGCATCTCGCGTTCCTCCTCGCGGTACACGAGGTTGTAGTGGTTCTGCATCGTGACGAACCGGTCGAGCCCGAACTGATCACTCGCGTGGAGGTACTCTGCGAACTCGTGGGCCCACATCGAGGAGGCACCCAGATACCGGACCTTCCCGCGACGAACCGCGTCGTCCAGCGCTCGGAGCGTCTCCGCCGGCGGCGTGTCCTGGTCCCGCCGGTGGATCTGGTAGAGGTCGACCGTCTCCATACCGAGGCGGTCCAGCGACGCCTCGAGTTCCTGCTCGATCGCCTTCCGGGAAAGGCCTCCCGAGTTCGGGTCGTCATCGTCCATCTGGAAGTAGCCCTTCGTCGCCACGACCGCTTCCTCGCGGTGCCCCTCCAGGGCCTTCCCGAGCACGCGCTCGGATTCGCCCTTGGAGTACATGTTCGCGGTGTCGAAGAAGTTGACACCCAACTCGAGTGCGCGCTCGACCAGTTCGATTCCCTCCTCTTCGTCGAGGACCCACTCGCGCCAGTTGGGGTCGCCGAAGCTCATACAGCCGAGACAGATCTTCGAGACGGTCATTCCGGTGTCTCCCAGCGTCGTGTACTCCATGGGCCTACAACCGTCCGGCTACTCAAAAAGCTGCCTCGAATCCGGCCCGACACCTGCCGATCTTTTAAGGGCTCGCCGGGGGTGTCGAAACCATGGATAGCCGTGACACACCGATTGGAAACCGGTCGATCTCGCTCTCCCGACGCGACCTCGTCTCGGCAATCCTCGCCGGCGGCCTCGCGGGCGGCGTCCTCTCGCCGGTGTCGGGATATCTCCGTGGCTTCGCTCCGCTGTCGGGCACCGTCTGGGGAGCCGCGGGCGACGATCGGATCCGGAGCCTGTCGTCGCCGTACGGGGCGGCGACGGTCCGGTTCGACGAGGAAGGAGTTCCTCACGTCGACGCCGGCTCGGAACCGGCCGCCTACTACGCTGTCGGGTACACGCAGGCCGCCGATCGGCTGTTCCAGTTGGACCTCCAGCGGCGGGTGATGCGCGGCCGACTGTCGGAGGTCGTCGGTCCCGACACGCTCGAATCCGACAAGTTCAACGTCCGGATGGGATACCTCGACGCGGCGCGGGCCAACTGGACACGACTTCGGGACGAGCCCGTCGGCGAGGCAGTCGCCGCCTTCGCCGACGGCGTCAACGCCCGGATCGACGACGGTCCGCTCCCGATGGAGTTCGGACTGCTGGATTACGAACCGGATCCGTGGACGCCAGTCGACACGATGCTGATGGAAAAGCAGATTTCCTGGGGGCTTACGGGCTCGTTCAGGACACTCCGGCTGGCGCTGCTCGAAGACCAGTTCGGTCCCGACGTCGTCGAAGAGCTGTACCCGTCTCGGATCCCCCACGACGCGCCGATCCTGCGGGCGGAGGGCGGTTCGTCTCCGGGCCGGACTGTCGTCTCCCGGAGCGCCGATGCAACTACCGTCGGGCGCTCCAGTGGTGCCCTCTCGGGACTCTCGATCGGGGAAGTCTCCCGTCTCTCGCGGTTCGAGTCGCCACCCGGAGTCGGCTCCAACTCCTGGGTCGTCTCCGGCGACCACACCGACTCGGGTCAGCCGATCGTCGCGAACGATCCCCACCTCGATCTGTCGGTGCCACCGCTGTGGTACGAACAGCACGTCGAAACGCCCGACGCGAGTGTTCGTGGCGTAACGTTCCCCGGGGTCCCGTTCGTGATCATCGGCGCCAACCACGCCGGGGCGTGGGGATTTACCAACGCCGGCGCTGACGTCATCGACTTTTATACGTACGAGGTCGACGACGACGGCGACCGGTACCGCTACCGCGGGGTGTGGCGGGAGTTCGACCGGAAGAGACGGCAGATTCCGGTCGACGGCGACCAGGACCGGACGATCGAAGTGAAGCGAACCGTTCACGGACCCATGATCGACCGCGAGGGGCGATCTGTCGCAGTCGCCTGGACGGGCCTGGCCGCGACCCGGACGACCATGGCCGTCTTCGAGTACGCCCGAAGCGACGGGCTCGAGGAGTTCCTCGAGGCCACTCGACGGTTCGATCTCCCGACGCAGTGTCTCGTCTACGCCGATCGGGACGGTCGGACCCTCTTTCAGGTCACCGGGAAGGTTCCGATCCGCCGGACAGACGGCGAACCGGTCCGGGGTGACCGGGTGTTCGACGGCTCCGCCGGCGAGGGCGAGTGGGACGGCTTCGAGCCGTACGGCCAGCCGACGTGGGACGGGTTCGTCCCTTTCGAGGAGATGCCCGCCGAGATCGATCCGCCCTACCTCGGCACCGCAAACCAGCGGGTGATCGACGACGACCGGTATCCCCACTACTTCGCGGCGTCGTACGCCGACGGCTACCGCGGCCGCCGCGTGTGGGACCTACTGGACGAACGCGTCGAGGGGGGTCCACCCGTGGACCGCGAGTTCCTCCGATCGATGCAGTTGGACGTCCGGGACTACCGGTTCGATGACGCCGACTTCCTGGTGCCGGCGCTGACCGACGCCGAAGCGCCGGACCGACTGGAAAACGTCGGGGAGACGCTGTTCGAGTGGGACGGGCGGATGGACCGCGACTCGCGGGGGGCACTGTTGTTCGCGGCGTGGGTCGACGCCTACCGCGAAGTCGTCTTCGAGCCCCTGTTTTCCGACCTGGACCTCGGGGAAGCGTACTACCCGGGCGACTGGACTCTTTTGAACGCCGGGCCGGAATCGACGCTCTTCGAGGAGCGGGAACGGGCGGAACTCGCCAGGGAGGCGATGGAGCGCGCCCTCGAGGGGATCGACGGCGACAGTCCCCGGTTCGAGGGTGCCGACCGCTACGGCGACGCGACCCACACGGGAGTCCTGGAGCATCCGTTCGGCGTCGGCGCGCTCGGCTACCCCCGCTACGAGACGGACGGCTCGCCGCGGACCCTGATGAACTTCAGGCCCGCGCGGCCGGCCGGCAGCAGCTGGCGGATGCTCTGTGAGCCGGGCGGTGACTGCGAGGCGATCCTCCCGGGCGGCAATTCGGGGAACTACTTTTCGCCCCACTACGACGACCAGCTCCGCCGGTGGGCCGACGGGGAGTACAAGTCGATGGATCGGGAGCTGCAGGGGGACCTGCGGTTCCGGTTTACAAAAGACGGCGGCGGGGGTGACGACGAATGACTCAACGCGAGCGGCGGATCCTGCGCTGGCTGCTGTGGATCGGGGCGGCAGTCGCCGGCGTCGGGCTCGCGAGCGTCCACTGGGTCGGAATCGTGATCGGCGGGGCGTTCGTCGGACTGCTCGCGAGGACGGTTCCGCGGGGGGTGCTGGCGGGTGCGACGTTCGGGGTGATCGTCTGGCTGGTCTCCGTCGTGACGGTGGCCCTCGACGGGGCGTCGGGGCCCTTCATCGCGACCGGAGCGTTCGTTGTACTCAGCGCCGCGATCGCGGTGGGGTTGGGGGCGTTCGGCGGGCTGGCCCGTGGACTACGCTGACGGGTACGGAAGCTCGGGCCGTCGCTTCCTCGTCGCGCGTCGGTACGGAAAAATCAGGATGCGGCCTGGCCCGCCTTCTTGCGGGTGATGTAGCCGGCGATCCGGTTGCGGACGCCCTTCGACTCGACGTTGGTGAGCTGGTCGACGCTGTCTTTGTTCGTCTCGAAGTCGGTGTTGAAGGCGTTCGGATACGTCTCGAGCAGTCGATTCCCGAGCTGTTTGATGTACTTGGGTTTGATGGCCATGTCCCAGGATACCCGGGAGAACCACTAAAAGCGTTCGTTCCACGACGGACAGCAGATCTCGTGGACCGCAGCGTCGACGAGGTTCGACACCGGATCAGTAGAACGGCAGGTTCTCCCGGTCGGCAGGTTTGGCGACGACCTCGAGCACGCGCAAGTCGTAGAAATCTCGGCTGTTCGCAGAACGGATCAAAAAGATCGTATCGGCCCCGCTGCCGGTGCCGGCGATCGAGAGCACGGGACGGTCGACGTTGACGAGCCCGGCATCACACGCCATGAGAACACATTCGACGGCAACCTTGCTCCCCTGTCCGAAGAGCCGGAGCACGTTCGCGATGACACTCTGTACCGCGTGGCCGTCCCGTTTTGCGACTGGGGCGCCGACGTTGCTGAAGACCATTGGGCCGACAAATATCTCTCCCCCGGCCGATTCGATCGCTTCCACGTGCTCGTCGTGGAGTTCCTGTTCGTTCGGCTCGCGGTAGCCAGTCGAATGCCCCACGACCGCGAGGTTCCGATCGGCCGCGTCGAACACGTCCGCGGCCATCGCTCCCGTTTCGCCCGTCGTCGAGGCGACGACGACGTCGTCGATTCCGTGTTCGACGGCGTACTCCTTGGCCGCCTCGAGGACCTGTTCGGTCCCCATGTCGTCAGTACGTATCATCGAGTTTAAACAACAACTGCAGGAGAGGTAATAATACCGATCGTCGGCGCACATTCCGAAGAACTCGATCGTCGACTCAGTTCTCGAAAAACTCCGCAGCCGCCCCGCGAAGCCGATCCGAGACCGCGGGCACCTCGCGGTCGTCGACGGGACCGTCGCGTTCGATCTCCGCGATCGACTTCGGAAACGTCCGCAACTCCTTGTGGATCGCGATCCCCGCGTTCGCCCCCTCGCCCATCGCGACCGGAACCTGGTTGTGGCCGGGCGTGACGTCCCCGACCGCGTAGACGCCGTCGACGCTGGTCCGGCCGTGGTCGTCGACGGCCACCGCGCCGTCGTCGGTCCGGTCGAGGCCGAGCTGGTCGAGGAGCTCGTTCCGGTAGTTCGAACCGTACATCGGGAACCCGCCCCTGTATTCGCGGAACGTCCCGTCTTCGAACTCGAACCCCGCGAGCCAGCCGTCCTCGCGCTTCTCGAGTCCGACCACGTCCTCCCGGATCACGTCGACTGGATGCGCCTCGAGCTGCCTGTCGGTCTCTTCGCTCCACTCGGGATCGTCGCCGCGGGTGAGCAGGTCGACCTCGTCGGTGTAGTTGAGCATGATCATCGCGACGTGGGCGGCCGCCTCGCCGGTTCCCATCACGTACACCGGCTCGTCGACGAACATGTACGCGTCACAGTGCAGACAGTAGTGTAGCCCTCGGCCGGTTCTGGGAAGCGGCGGCTCCGGACGTTCGTCGCTGAATCCCACGGCGATCACCACCCGATCGGCCGTGTAGGTCACGTTGCCGGTTTCGAGCCGGAACCCGCCGTTATCGGGTTCGATCGACTCGACGTACTTCCGGTGATAGTCGGCGCCGTACTCCTGAATCTGCTCGCGTGCCGTCGCCAGGAGCTCGTTGCCGGACGTCTCCTCGGGAACGCCGATCACATTGTGCGTCTCGAGCATCATCGCCGCGCGACCGCCACCGCGGTCGAGCACGACAGTGTCGTGACCCAGCCGGGTCGTGTACAGCGCGGTCGACAGTCCCGCCGGGCCGCCCCCGACGACAGCGACCTCGTACTGCTCGTCGACGTCGTGTTCCTCGCGACCGTCCGTCCGATCGCTGACTCCATCGCCCTCCGTCGGTTCCATAGGTCAGTTAGTCGTCGGAGGGGGATAATTCCACAGATTCGCCCGCGTCGGTCCGTTGTCGCCGTCACTCCGGTCGGACGACCCCGTAGCAGTTGCCACTGGAGAGTTCGAACGACACAATCCGGAGCGGGCTCGCCTCGAGGTCGGCGCGGAACTCCTCGGGATCGTAGATGTGATAGAACCGCGGCACCGTCTCGCCGTCGGGTAGCGTCCAGTCGACGGTGGTGTCGAACCCCGTTTCTCGGTCGAACCGGTCGTGGGAAGTGCTCCAGGCGCTCACGAGCGCGGTTCCGTCCCCCGAAAGCACTCGAGCGAGCTCCGCGAGGCTACGGATCCGCCGATCGCGTGGCGACAGGTGATGCAGCGTTGCGACGTACACGCCGACGTCGACGGTCCCGTCGGCGATCGGAAGGCGCCCGGCGTCGCCCTGGAGGAACGTCGACGCCCCGTCGAATCCCCGGTCGGTCGCCCGCTCGTGCGCCTCCTCGAGCAGCCCCCGACTCACGTCGATCCCCACCGCGAGATCGACGTAGTCGGCGAGCGGTTCGGTGTGTCGTCCGTTTCCACAGCCGACGTCGAGTCCGATCTTCCGACCGGTGTCGTCCGCCGAGCCGACCCCGCCGGTTTCTCCGCCGGCGTGTTCCTCCAGAAACGCCGTTACCTCCGGCCACGGATACTCCCGGGTCGACGAGAAGTGCGAGGCGATCCGATCGTACGTCTCCTGCAGCGAGCGCTCGGACATCGGTCAGAAGACGACCACCGCGAAAATCAGGTAGCCGGCCACGAGAAGCACGACCGCGTGTTTCGCGCCGCTTTGAATCGTTCCCTCGCCGAGCTGTCCGGCGATCAGCCCCGAAAACACCGCCTGGATCATCGTGGCGTGAAACAGCAGTTCCTCGTAGGCGCCCACGTCGACTTGGGTGATCGTGTCGACGAATCCGACGGTCGCCCCCGCGGTCGCCTCGGGGAGATCGGGATCGAACTGGGCCCCCTCGACGGCGGGGACGAACGCGACAGTGAGCGCGACAACGATCCCCAGGAAAACGAGAAACGAGATGTAAATGACGATGAGGTAGGTCAACATCACTTGTCTGCGCTCCCGACGGAGACGACGGGTCGCGCGGGCCTCGTCGGCGGCGATCGTCAAGACGGGGGCGACGTCGCCGCTCGCGTGGACCGCATTCGTGATCAACGCGACCGCCCGAGAGACCATCGGCGAGTTAACCCGATCTTCGAGCCGGTACAGGGCGGTTTCGACGTCGGCCCCCCACTGGATGTCCCGCCAGGTGCGCTGCAGTTCCGCGGTGAGTTCATCGAGATCTGATTCCGAGACGCGCTGGAGACTCCGGACCACGCTCATCCCGGCGTCGTTGACGCTGGCGAATCGGTCGAGGAAATCCGGAACCGCTCGTTCGATCGCCCGTCGCTTCCGGGCTTTCAGTTCGTAGACTGCGGCGTACGCTCCCAGCGCAAACACCGTCGCCTCCACGAGGGCCCGATCGGTCGCGGACAGCACCGAGACGGGATCGGTGACCGGCGTCGGTTCCGCAGTCGCAAGCACCCACAGCACCCCCAAGGGAGCCGTCAGGATGAACGTCGCCGAGGGCATCCGGTAGGCGGTCTCGAGCGGATGTTTCACTCGCTCGAGCAGCCGAGAGTACCGGTCGTAGGCTGCGAGCCGTTCGAGAGCGTCCGTTTGTGTTGGCGCGGCGGTTCCGCCGTCGGATCGCACGTTTGGAGACGTCTCGACGTTCGGGATCCGGGCGATCGCGTCCGCTCCGGGCACGTCGACGGCCTGCCGACGTGCGACGTCCAGCCGGCGTCGATCGGGGGCGTCCGCACCGCCTGGAGGCTGTAGCGACTCGGTGGCGTTGCCGACGTACGCGATGAATGCGACGCTCCCCAGCGGGACGCCGAGATACACGACGAGCCGCAGGATCGGCAGCGTGTCGCTCAACACGAGTCCGACTACGACCAGGATCGTCACCAGAAACAGCGGCCCGGCCACGAGCGTCGTCACGTACGCCTCGGCGAACGTCGACAGCAGTTCGAGATACTGTTCCTGCTGGGCTTTCGCCTCCTCCTGAAACCGCTCGTACTGGTCCGCGAGATACGTCGAGAGGCTCTGACCCGATTCGAGGATCGACGCGAGGTTCTCCGCGAACTCCGCCATGTTCTCGCTGGGGGTCCGTCGGGCCGTATCGCGGAGGGCAGTCAACGCGTCGGTACTGAACGTCTCCATCTCGCGAACCGCGACGGACAGTTCCCGTGCGGCCTCGCCGTACACCCGTTCGTTCCTGGCGAGCGTTGCGAGAACGATCGGAAACGCCATCCCGGACCGCGACAGCGCGTACACGAACGCGACGGTGCGGGGTAGCGTCACGTCGATTCGTTTCCCCCGCGCGTCCGCTAGCTGTTCGAGGAGCTTCCACCGAAGGTAGTAGGTCCCTACCGCGAGGACGGTCCCGACCGTCGCCCCGGAGAACGCCAAAAGGAGGAACAGCTCGCCTACCCCGACTGCAGAGAGGCGCGCGATCGGCGACAGAAACGTCAGGGCGGGCGGTAGCGCCGCACTGAGCGCCTCTTCGGAGATCGCGAGTTCCGAGAGGACGTAGCCGGCCAGATACACCCCGAGAACGCTCCCGGAGGCGGCGAGGACGGCGCTGTACAGCAGCGTTTTCGAGGCGTACACGCGGTGTGTTTCCCCGGCGTGAGCGGCCCGGAGCCGGCCGCGTTGTCGTTCGGTTTCTGCACCGGCGTCGGCGACGTACTCCCCGAACGCCGAAAGCGCGAGGCGGGTGACCAGGAGGTCGAGCCGCCGGTCGAACCGGGAAACTACGAGGGCGACGGGGAACGCGAGCACCACCGCAAGGGGGAGGAGATACCACATCAGCCGACCTCGGCGCCGGCGGTCACCTCGTCGCCGGCCGCCTCTATCTCGGCTTCGAGCCGTCGCATCGTCCGTTCGGGATCCGCGTAATATTCGTTTACGAGCGCCGTAAAGCGTCGGTAGCCGGTGACGCCGAGCTCTTGGAGCCGCCGGAGGAACGTCTCGCGTCGTCGAAGCTCCGAGAGCAGTTCGGACCGATTCCACGCCCGTTCGGCCTGAATCTCCGAAAGCAGCGAGGAATCGTTTCTGGAGAAGGTGTCCGATTCGGGGTTCCAGTCGAACGCCGAAGCGTAATCCAGCTCCCCGGTTCGCTGGTCGACACCGCGTATCTCCCCGACGATCTTCGCTCGACGGAGGCGCTCGTCGTCGAACCTGACCAGCCGCTGGACGACGACCATGTCCAGCGACTGCACCATCGCCCGGGGGACGTTGATCGGCTCGTTCTCCAGCCGGTTTATCACGGTTCGAATCGAGTCGGCGTGGATCGTCGAGAACGTCGTGTGGCCGGTGTTCATCGCCTGAAACAGGGTCACGGCCTCCTCCCCGCGGACCTCGCCGACGATGATGTACTCCGGGCGATGCCGGAGTGCAGACCGGAGCAGGTCGTACATGTCGAGGTCGGCTCCCTCCTGGAGCCGTTCGCGGGTGACAGACGAGAGCCAGTTGTCGTGATACAGCGACAGCTCCCGGGTGTCCTCGATCGTCAGCACCTTCGACCGCGGCGGAACGAACATCGAGACGGCGTTCATCGAGGTGGTCTTCCCCGAGGCGGTGCCACCGGCGAAGATCAGCGACTTGTTGTGTTCGATACACAGCCAGAAGTACGCCATCTGCTCGACGTTGTACGTCCCGTAGTTCACGAGGTCGATCGGCGTGAACGGCTCCTCGGCGTACTGCCGGATCGTGAACGCCGACCCCCGGGGGGTGACCTCCTCGCCGTACGCCAGCTCCGCTCGCGAGCCGTCCGGCAGCGTCGTCTCGACGATCGGCTCCCCGACGCTTATGTGCTTGCCGGACTGCTGGGCGAGCCTGACGACGTAGTTGTCCAGCTCCCTGCGGGGAAACGAGACGTTCGTTTCGATGTCGGTGTACTCCGCGTGGTAGACGAAGATCGGGAGACCGTACCCGTCACAGGAGATGTCCTCGATCCGGGGATCGTTCAACAGTGGATCGACCTTCCCGAACCCCTGAAAGTCGCGGAGCAGGTAGTACACGAGGCTGTGAAACGTCGCCATGTCGGGCTCCAGACCGTACTGTTCGAGGAGCGACTCCAGTTCGGCCTCCAGCGTCGATTCGTCGACCGGGTCGACGTCATCCCGGAACAACAGCGGATCCCGGATGTCTTCGACGACGCGGCCGAGCAGCGTCCGTTGGAATTCGTCGAGATCTGGCTCGACGGCGTGGTACCGGTGTTCGTTTTCGGTCTCGTCGTAGGTGATGACGACGTAGGCGTACGGGGCGTTCACCCAGTAGCGGTCGACTTCCCGTTCACCCGGGGGCGGAGTAAACGTCGCTAGCGTGCCGTCAGTGGACGGACGGAACGGTCGCACGTCCAGGTCCGTGCCCCGAAACAGCTCCCAGACGTGTTTCACGCGTCGCGTTAGTCCATCGATCCCCCCGGAAGAGCGCTCGCCTGACATTTCGGTTGGATGTGACAACGGGAGGAGGGGACTTAAAAAGTCGCGTGTCTCGATCCTCCGGATTCGCGGTCCGGTTTCCGTGTCACGGGTTTTTTCATTCGGCTGGAACACGCGTCGAACTATATTCGTACGGGCGGTTAACGTTCGGTAGTGCCGACCGCGTCGGTCGACCCACGAGCATGAACCCGAGATCTATCGCCACCGACGAAAGACCACTCGTCGTGACCTGGGAGTGTACGCGAGTAGGGGAGCTCGGCATCGCGAACTGCCGGGGAGACGCGGCCGACGAGCCACATCCCGAGGAACTAACGACCGAAGAGGCAACACAGCTGCTGGAGCGACTCCGGGAGTTCGGGGAGGGGTTGCTCGTCGTCTTTTCCGGCGGGAATCCGCTCGAACGGGACGACATCTTCGAGCTGATCGAATACGGAAGCGAGATCGGGCTCACTGTCGCACTCGACGCCTCCACGTCGGGCAGGCTCTCCCGGGACTGCCTCGAGCGCCTCTCGGACGCCGGGCTCTATCGTCTCGCCGTCGGACTCGAGGGCGCAACGGCCGAGGTACACGACGAAATCCGCGGCTCGAAGGGGAGCTTCGAGGCGGCCCTCGGCACACTCGAGGCCGCACGCGAGGTGGGTTTGCCGACGGGGATAAACACCGTCGTGAGTCGCGAGACGTTCGAGGATCTGCCGGCGATTCGCGACAGGATCGAGGAGCTGGGTATCGTTTTGTGGAACCTGTTTTTCGTGATCCCCGCCGACGATTGCAGGCTCGAGAGTGTCGACCCCTCGGCTGCGGACGCGATCATGCGCTGGCTCCACGAGGCGTCGAACGTCTCCTCGTTCGACGTTCGGACGATCGAGGCCCCCCAGTACCGTCGGGTCGCCATCCAGCGCGGGGAGGTCGTCACTGGGGTCCGCGACCAGTTCGGAACCTACGCCGGGGACGGGATCGTCCACGTCGATCACGTGGGTAACGTCCAGCCCTCGGAGTTCCTCCGGAAACCCGTGGACAACGTTCGAGAGCGTTCGATCGTGGAGACGTACCGTGAGGCTCCCCTGTTCCGGAAGCTCAGGGACCGGAGCAACCTCGAAGGCCGGTGTGGGGCCTGTCCGTATCGGGATATCTGTGGGGGGAGTCGGGCGCGCGGGTACGCGGAAACCGGGAACCCGTTCGCGACCGACAAACTCTGTCCGTTCGAGCCGCCGGGGTTCGGAGAGAGCTAGTCGTCGCAAGCGCGGAACCGCCCGGGTTTGCTACCTGATCTCGACGTGTTCCGATTCCTCGTTGAGCGCGAGGTTCGCCGCGATCTCGGCGTTGCGCATCGCGTACTGGGCGGTCTGCTGGAGGCTCACCAGTACCTCCCGGACGTGGAGCAACTCCTGGTTGGACAGTTCGGGAAGGTCGTCGAGGATTTCTCGCTCGCGGTCGGCGAGCCCCCGAAACAGTTCCCGACACTCGATCGTGAGATCGTAGTCGCGTTCCACGACCGACCGGACGGCGAGGCGCGTGAGATCGTCGACGCCGTCCGTGAACTCGCGGATCTGTCGCATCGTCCCGCTGTCGATGTCGAGAGTGTGTCCGTCGATCTCCAGTACGATGTCGGCGATGTCCTCCGCGTTGTCCGCGGTGAGTTCGAGGTTCTTCGCGACCGAACGGTAGCCGATCAGGGGGAACCCCGAGTCCAGCCCCACCGCACGACAGAGGTTGGGGTTCTGGTAGGCGGTGAAGATCAGACGCAACATGAGCACGAAGATCTTGTTCGCCTGTCGCTCGCGATTGAGCGCGCGCTGTGCGAGGTCCGGATTGCCGTGTGCAAGCGCCTTCACCGCCTCGCCGCGCATCGTCGAGCCGGTGTTTTCCAGGCGCTCGAGGAGGTTGTCCAGGGTGAAGTCCTCGGGATCGACCGAACACCTGATGGCGATGCTTTCGGGAGTTTCCTCGATGACGCCGAGCCCCATCAGCTGGGTTTCGGCCTTGTATACGGCGTTGATGTGGTCGCTTTCGAGTGCCCCCTCCGATTGGCGGACGTGGATCACCCGCCGGCCGAGTACGTACTGGGCGACGATCGCCCGCTCTAGCGCGTCCGCGTCGAGTGCGTCAGCGTGAATCGTCGCCTCCGACTCCTCGGTGCTCGTCGACTGTGGCAGCACTGTCAACGTTCCCTTGCCGCCGATCCGGATCGACACCTCGTCCCCCTTGTCGACGCCGTGTTCCTTGGTCCACTCTGCCGGCAGGGTCATCGCGAGCGTCGATGGACCGAGCCGTTGCACCTTCCTCGTTTCCATGTTCGCCGTAGGCTACATACGTCCTTAATCTTGTCTGTATGTTCATTAATGACGATGTTCCGTATAGAAGGGTATCCCCCCGAGCGGAGGAACATAAAAGGGGGTGTGTAGCGTTTGATTGGTATAAGAGCACGACCGGTCTTATCGAGGGGTCCGTTGCGATCTTCCTCGAGCGCACTCAGACTATTTTCATCATTCGCGTCTCGTAGGCGCCCACGCGAACCCGGATCCACCCGCGGAGCGACGCGTCGAGTTCGGGGTCGTCGGTGTCGACCCGGAGTACACGCAGGTCATCGAGCTTCCGGCGGGAAGCGACGACCTCGAGGTCGCTTTGCCGGATCACCGCGGGCGATAGCTGTGGATTGCCACGGCCGAGGACGAACCCCTGGCCGCCGATCGGGGTGACGACCACGACGTTCCGCTCTCCGAGGCAGTCCAGGATCTCGTCTTCGGTGGCGTCGCGGGCGAGCACCTCGCCGTCCCGCCAGACGTCGACCCCCAGCGGCGATCCCTCGAAGCCCAGCTCCTCTTTGATCGCTCCCAGGGTCGATCCCGGTCCGAGCACGTAGGTGACGCCCTCTCTGACGTCGGCGGCGAACCCTTCCGCGAGCGACTCGACGGTACCGCCGCCGAGCTGTTTCGACGACTGGAGGTCCTCGGCGACCGGGACGCGGGCGATCGCCCGCAGCTCCGGGTTCACCTCGCCCTCGCGGTACTCGTCTTCGTCGATGTCCATCACCTCCCGGCGTTCTGTGCGCTCGAAGGAGACTGCGACCGCGGCGGCATCCTCCGGGGAGACCGCAAACACCGAGGAGTACACTTTCACGCCCGCCGGAACGCCCAGCATCGGCGTGTCGGTCCCCTCGAGGGCTTCGGCGACGTCGGCGGCGGTGCCGTCGCCACCGACGAACAACACCAGATCCACGCCCCCTTTTAGAAACGCCTCGACCGCTCGTCGAGTATCCTCGGCGGAGGTTTCCGACTGGGCGTACGCGTCGTCTGCCGCCGGTGTGTCGCCGAACGCGACTGACGGTTCAGCTACCACGTCGGGATCGAGGCCCGCCTCTCGAACGAGGGACTCGCCCATCGGGTCCGCGACGGTCGACACCCGGACGTCGGGATCGAGTTGGGCGAGCCGTGACAGCGCGCGGCGCGCCCGGTTCGGCGCCCGTGGCTCTGCGCCCCGGTCGCGCGCCTCCTGTACCTTTCCATCGGTGCCTTTCAGTCCGACCCGACCGCCCATCCCCGCGATTGGGTTTACGACGACGCCGACGTGCATCTCAGTCGGTCAGCCGCCAGCGCGGGTCGTTCCCGTCGTCCTCGAGTGTCCCTGTGACTCGTTCGACGACACCGCGCCGCTCCATCTCCGCGAGCACCTCGTCGAGCCGGTCCGGCTGAGCGATCTCCATCTCGATCCGGTCGACTTCGTGATACGCCGAGAGGTAGTGTCTGATCGCCTCCCGATCGAAGGTGTCCTCCTCGGCTTTCTCCATCACGCCGGAGATGAGGTCGATCATATCCTCGATGAAGTTCCACGGGTAGACGATCCAGGTCCACTCCTCGAGCTGCTCGCCGACGAAATCCGGCTCGAACTCGCTGGTCTGAAGCAGCTGGAGGGTCGCGGTTTTGACCTCACCGGGGTTGCGCTCGTTGACGTACTCGTGGGCGCGTTTTATCGACCCGCCGGTGTCGGCGATGTCGTCGATGATGAGCACGTCCTTCCCTTCGACGCTTCCCTCGGGCATGGGATACCGGACCTGCGGTTCGTCGGCCTTCTCGGCGGTGCCGACGTAGTGTTCCATCTTGAGGCTGGCGAGGTCGTCCAGCCCGAGAAAGTCACACAGACACCGACCCGCGAACCACCCGCCACGCGCGAGCGCGACGATGACGTCCGGCTCGAACTGGTCCTCCGTGACCTGTTCAGAGACGCTCCGACAGAGCCCGTAGATGTACTCCCAGTTGGTGACGGTGCAGCTGAACTCCTCCGGGAGGTCGCTCATACGCACGAGAATGGACCGGGCGCGCACATAAGGGTTGTCAGAGCGGATCATTTCCCCCAGAAGGGGTCCCGGCTCCGCTGTTTGTCGAGGTAGCCCTGCAGCGCTTCCAGTTCGTCGGCCGGGATCTCGTCTGCGAGCTCCTGTTCGAGGATCTTCGCGTGTTTCTCCGGCAGCTCCGTCCACAGCTCGTCGCCCTCCTCGATCTGCCGGCCGACGGTCGGACCGTCGATCGCGACGCTGACCCTGGTGCCCGCTCGGGCCTCGGAGATGTCTTCGCCCTGTTCTTGAATCCCCGAGAGCTGCCCCACCCGCCTGGGCTCGTTGTTCTCGAAGGCGACGACGTGGCGGTTGTTCTGGAGCGTCCCCGTGAGCACTTCGACGCCGACTACCGCGGGATCGGACTGCCGGAATACGTGATCCTCGAGGATTCGGAACCGGCATGGCCGAACGATCTTCTCGAGAATCGTCTCCTGCTGGGCCCGTTCGCGCTTTGCGACGAACGCCTCGTAATCCTCGACGAGCTGATAGATGACGTCGTCGACGAACACCTCCACGTCGGACTCCTCGAGTTCGTCTTCGGCGTTCCCGAGGACGTCGACGTTGAAGCCGAGGATCGCCCGGTAGGTCGCCTCGTTTGCGGTGCCGGCGACCGCGACGTCCCGGGGTGCGACGTCGCCGACCTCCGCCCGGAGGATCGGGATCTCTGCCTCGCGGAGCGCGTCGGCCATCGCCTCGAGGCTCCCCAGTGTGTCGGCCTTGACGACGACCCCGTCCTCCTCGGTTTCGACCTCGAGTTCCGCAAGCTCCGCGCGCACCTCCCCGATGACTTCCTCGACGGGGCGGTTCCGGACGACCATGACGGGCGCACCTGCCATGGCGTCATCGAGCTCCGGCGCGGCGATCTTCACGCCGGCGGCCGCCTCGACGGAGTCGACGCGTTCGAATCGGTTTTCGGTGCGGATCTCCGCCAGTGGCCGTGGCTGCAACAGCGCCCGGATCTCGGTGACGATCGGCTCGTCCATCCCGCCGACGACGATCGTATCGCCCTCTCGGATCACTCCGTCGTAGACGACGACGTCGATGGTCGCTCCGAAGCCGCGCTCCTCTTTCACTTCGAGCACTGTTCCGACGCCGGCGCCCGAGACGTCGACTTCCATCTCCCCGCGCATGTAGCGCTGGGAGAGGCCCATGAGCACTGCGAGCAGGTCTGACACTCCCTCGCCGGTCATCGCCGACACCGGAACGACGCCGATGTTGCGCTGGAACTCCTGGACGCGCCAGTACAGGTCCGCCGAGAAGCCGGCCGACGAGAGATCCCCGATGATGTCGTACAGTCCCTCGTCGAGCGTCGACCGGACGCGGTCGGACTGGGAGTCGTAGCTCGCCTTGATCGGCGCGCCCTCTCTGGGGTTCCATCCCGGGATCGTGTCCACCTTGTTCGCGGCGACGACGAACGGCGTTCCCGTCCGCTGGATGATGTCGATCGCCTCCTCGGTCTGGGGCTGGAAGCCGTCGTTCACATCGACGACGAGGATCGCGATGTCGGCCAGCGCTCCCCCGCGTGCCCGCAGCGTCGAAAACGAGTGGTGCCCCGGCGTGTCGATGAACAGAAGCCCCGGCAGATCGAAGTCGTCCGGGTCGACGAGTTCGCCGGCCATCGAGGAGATCGTCTCCAGTGGAACCGCCGTCGCACCGATGTGCTGGGTGATCGCCCCCGACTCCCCTTCGCTTACGGCCGAGCCGCGTATCTTGTCGAGCAAGCTGGTCTTCCCGTGGTCGACGTGGCCGAGGACGGCGACGATGGGCGTCCGCAGCCTGGCCGCGTCCTCCGTCCCGGCGTCAGTGGATGTGTCGTTCGACATGGGTCCCCCGAAAACTCCTTGGTCGATACAGTCGGGGACGGGAGTTAAGCCTTTCAGAACTGTCCTCTCTGTCTCCTCTCGGTCTCCTGTCTCACCTATCTCCGTCGGACGGCCGGCGCGCGACCGTCGGACGCCCCGTGGCGTTTATATCGTTCCAGTCTGTCGTTGGAAGCATGGCAGACATACTCGCTGAGAACCTCTCGGGGAAAGCCGTCATGGGGACCGACGGCACCGAGTTGGGAGACCTGTACAACATCACGATGGACCTGAAGTCCGGGCGCCTCGAACATCTCCTCGTGTCGCCCCACGAGCAGCTCGACGTCCGGCAGGTGTCGTTCGACACCGACGATCGGGGACGTCTACGGGTCCCGGTCTCTGCAGTGCAGGCGGTCAAAGACTACATCGTCGTTCAACGGTAGATGCACGTTCTCGACACGTCCGCGTTCATCCACGAGTATCACACCGACGAGCAGACGGCATCGATCCCGCTCGTCCAGGAGGAGCTCGAGGGCGAACACGCCTTCAGGTTCGACGCGATGGAGGGTGCGGGAATGCACATCCACATCCCGGCGGAAGGAACCGTCGAGAAGGTCTCGCGGGCCGCACGCGAGACCGGCGACGCCGACGAGCTGTCGGAGACCGACACCCGCCTGCTCGCGACCGCCTTCGAGCTCGACGGAACGCTGGTCACGGACGACTACGCGATGCAAAACGTCGCCGAGAAGCTCGGAATCGCCGTCCACGTGATCGCACGCGACGGGATCACCGAACAGCGCGACTGGCTGTTTCAGTGCGCCGGCTGCGGGCGAGAGTTCGACGACAACCACGACCGGTGTCCGATTTGCGGGAGCGATCTCACTCGGAAGAATCCGGCCTGATCCGCCGGCGTTCCCTCCGTCCCTGTTTTCCGCGTCGAGTTCTGTTACGGCCAGTTTCCGGCCTGATCGTAGGCGTTCGCGACCCGCTGGATCGCCACGACGTAGGCGGCCGATCTGAGGTTCGGCAACTCGAGTGTTTCGTAGGTTTCGATCAGGTCGTCGAACGCGTCACAGATGATCCGTTCGAGCTCCTCGTTGACCCGCTGTTCGGTCCAGTAGAACCGCTGTCGGTTTTGAACCCACTCGAAGTACGACACCGTCACACCGCCGGCGTTCGCGAAGATGTCCGGCAGCACGTACACGTCCCGATCTTCGAGCACTTCGTCGGCGTCCGGCGTCAGCGGGCCGTTTGCGGCCTCCGCGACGACGTCGGCCTGTAGTTCCCGCGCGAGGTCGGCGTCGACGGCGTTTTCCAGCGCCGCCGGAACCAGCAGGTCGACGTCTAGCGCGAGCAACTCTTCGTTCGTCAATTCCTCGGTAGCTTCGGGATGGCCGACGACGCTCCCGTTTTCGCTTTTGAATGCCTTCACTTCCCGGGCGTCGAACCCGTCCGGATTGTAGATCCCCCCCGAGGAGTCGGACATCGCGACGATCTTCGCCCCGAGGTCGTCGAGCAGGTATGCCGTCACGGAACCGGCGTTTCCGTACCCCTGGACGGCGACCGTCGCCCCCTCGATCTCCCGATCGAGGTAGTCGAACATCTCCCGGGCGGCGAGCATCGTCGACCGGCCGGTCGCCTCGACGCGACCTTCCGATCCGCCGGAATCCAGCGCCTTCCCGGTGATCACGCCGGGAGCGGTCGTGTTCTCGAGCTTCTCGTAGGTGTCTTTGATCCAGTTCATCTCTCGCTGTCCGGTGTTTACGTCCGGTGCGGGAATGTCGGCGTCCTCGCCGATGAGGGGTCGAAGTTCCAACGCGAACGACCGGGTGATCCGTTCGAGCTCCTGTTCGCTGTAGTCGCTCGGATCGATCGGGATCCCGCCCTTTCCGCCGCCGTAGGGGATGTCGACGACCGCACACTTGTACACCATCCACCCCGACAGCGCCTTCACCTCGTCCATGTCGACGTCCGGGTGGTACCTGATACCGCCCTTGTACGGCCCCCGGTCGCCGTTGAACTGCGACCGGTAGGCGCGTACTGTCTCGAGGGACCCGTCGTCGCGCTCGATGGTGAGGTTGGTCTCCAGTACCCGTTCGGGGTTTTTGAGCCGTTCGATCACCCCCGGATCGACGTCGAGATGTGCCGCAGCGTCGTCGATCTGCTCTTGGAGACTCTCGAACGGATTGGCCTGGTCAGACATATCTCACGGACTACTGTGTTAGCTGTTAACTGTACCGATTGCCCGAGTTACTGCGCGTTTTTCGAATCCGAACCGAACCCGATTCCGGCACCCCGGGCGCGTTCTCGTATGCGTTCGGCCCTGAGGATCAGCGGTCGATCGATCATCTCACCGTCGACTTCGAAGACCCCCCGCCCGTCCCGGTCGGCACGTTCGCGCGCTTCCAACACGCGGCGGGCCCACGCTAGTTCCGACTCGTCGGGCGTGTACGCTCCGTTGATGACGTCTACCTGTGCGGGATGGATCGCGAGCTTCCCGTCGTAGCCGAGCTGGCGGGCGAACGCCACCTCCTCGCGCAGTCCGTCTTCGTCCTCGAAGTCGGTGTACACGGTGTCGATCGCGTCGATCCCGCCGGCTGACGCCGCCAGAACGACGTGCTGGCGGGCGTACAACACTTCCTGGCCCGCTTTTGTCCGGGTGGCGCCGACGTCGGCGGCGAGATCCTCCGCGCCGAAGATCAACGCCTCGATTCCGTCGACGTTCGCGATTCCCTCGGCTGCGAGCACGCCGGCGGCCGTCTCGACCAGTGCGAGCACTGGCACGTCGAATCCGCGTGCGCGTGCCAGCTCGACACGGTGCATTGCGGTTTTTTTCGAGTCGACCTTCGGCACCACCAGCGCATCCAGGCGAAGCCCCTCCTCGTGGTTTTCTCGATCGCGTTTCGGATCGTCGACGTCGCCGAGCAGGGCGTCGAGATCCGCGGCCGGTTCCGCCGCAGTGAGCCGAACGCACACCTCCGCGTCGGGGTCGAATGCTTCGTCGGTCAGGATCTCGCGCACTGCCGTGCGCGCTTCGTCCTTGCGGTCGGGGACGACGGCGTCCTCGAGGTCGAACACGACGGTGTCTGCACCCGTTTCGGGGGCTTTCCGCATGAGATCCGGCCGGTCACCGGGCGAAAAGAGTACGCTTCGTCTGACCATACGCTGCGGTTGCTCGTCGCGGTGAAAAACCCCCACGCTCGGTTCGCCCCGCAGTATCGAGGGCATACTCACTTCCATTCGGCGGCCGTATTTCCGAGGGACAATGACCGACGTTCGTCCGCCTGCTGTCGCGGGGCAGTTTTATCGGGGCGATCCGGATCCCCTCGTGGAACAGATCGAGGCGTGTTTCCTGGACGAATACGGCCCGGGCACGGTCCCCGATACGGGACAGGCGACTGACCGACGGGCGGAGACCGCCGACCGACGGGCGGAGACCGCCGACCGACAGCCGGACAAGCCGAATGCGGATCGGGGGGACCTCCTCGGACTCGTGGTCCCGCACGCCGGCTATCAGTACTCGGGTCCGATTGCGGCACACAGCTACGCTGCCCTCGCGCGCTCGCGAACGCCGGAGACCGCTGTGATCCTCGGGCCGAACCACCGACAGGCCGGTGCCGAGATCGCGCTCGCTTCTCACGACGCCTGGGAGACTCCCCTCGGGAGGCTTTCTGTCGACGAGCCGCTCCGTGAGAAACTCCTCGAAACAGACGCGGCGATCGAAATCGACGACCGCGCCCATCGGGTCGAACACGCAGTCGAGGTCCAGCTGCCGTTTCTCCAGCATCTCGAAGCTACTCCCCGGTTCCTTCCGGTCGCGGTCGCAACGAAGGATCGCTCGCGCTGTGAGTACCTCGGCGAAGCGATCGCCCGGGCCATCGACGCCACCGGACGCGATGCCGTGGTGATCGCCTCGACGGATCTCACCCACTACGAGCCGACCGAGGCGGCGACCGCCGCCGACGACCCCGTCCTCGACCTGCTCGTCGATCTGAACCCGGCCGGGCTGCTCGATCACGTCGAACGGACCGGTCACACGATGTGCGGCCCCGGGGCGACCGCGGCGACGCTTTTCGCCGCAATTCGGCTCGGTGCGGCGTCCGGAACGGTCTACGCCTACGCGACCAGCGGCGACACCGCTGGCGCCGGTGGAAGAACCGTCGGCTATACGGCCGTCGGCATCGACGACGACTGACCGGTCCCCGCTCGCCACGACGCGCGATCAGAACCCCAACTGTCGCCTGCGTCCCTCGGAGTCGCCCCCGCCTGCCCACTCGATTCCGGCGACGTCGATCGATCGGCCACACGACGGACAGTTTCCGTCCTCCAGGTCGTACGAGCGGATTTCGAATCCCTGTCGTTTGATCACACAGGTTCCACAGTCCGGACAGTAGGTGCTTTCGGATTCGTGTCCCGGAACGTTGCCACAGTACACGTACTCCAGCCCTTCATCGCGGGCGACGTCCAAAAGCGACTCCAGCGTTTCTATTGGCGTCGGCGGGACGTCCTGCATTCGATAGGCGGGACGGAACCTCGAGAAGTGGACCGGCGTTTCCGGTCCGAGCTCCTCCCTGATCCAGGCCATCCGCCCCCGGACGGTTTCGGGATCGTCGTTCTCTCCGGGTATCACGAGGTTCGTGATCTCGACGTGGACGCCCCCGTCGGCGAGTGTTTTCGCGGCCTCGTAGATCGGTTTCGGATCCGGAACGCCACACCGCCGTCGATAGAACTCGGTGTCGCCTTTGACGTCGATGTTGATCGCGTCGAGTTCCGAGGCGAGTTGTCTCGCGGTCTCTTCGGTCATGTAGCCGTTCGAGACGAACACGTTACACGCGTCCTCGTCGGTCGCTTGCATCGTATCGAGGGCGTATTCCAGGAAGATGGTCGGCTCGGTGTACGTATAGGCGATCCCTTCGCAGGATCGATCGACGGCGGCGTTCACCAGCTCTGAGGGTGGGAGCGACTGTTCTGGAACGTCGTCGTGTTCGATCGCAATCTGATAGTTCTGACAGAAGTCACACTCGAAGTTGCAGCCGCGTGCGGCCACCGACAGCACGCGGGCGCCCGGCGCGAAGTGAAACAGCGGCTTCTTTTCGATCGGGTCGATCGCGGTCGAGACCGCCTTGCCGTAGGTGAGCAGTTCGAACCGCCCGCCGTCGTTGTATCGAACGCGACAGACGCCCCGCTCGCCCGGAGCGACGAGACAGCGCCGGGGACAGACCGCACACCGGACGCGGTCGTCCTGGAGCCGTTCGTAGCGTTCGACCTCGCGTCCACGCGCGCTCGGTGACATACTTCTTCTCGAAGGAGCTTCGTGTTCTCTCCAAAAAACCGTATCTCCGATTCCCACACCGGGGGAAGTGTGCGAACCAACCATCGACGCGAACCCATAAGTACGACCGCGGCGACGGGAGCGGTATGTCCGGGCTCTACTACGGGGAGTTCACGGTCGGCGAGACGATCGAACACGGGAAGCGACGGACGATCAGCGAAGCCGACAACCAGCGTTTTTGCGACATGACGATGAACCAGCAACCGCTCCACCTCGATGCCGACTTCGCGGCGGACACCCAGTTCGGCGAGCGCCTCGTCAACGGCATTTACACGATGGCACTCGCCGTCGGTCTATCGATACCCGACACCACCGATGGGACGATCGTCGCGAACCTCTCGTACGACGACGTCGAACATCCGGCGCCCGTCTTCCACGGCGACACGATCTATGCGCAATCCACCGTGACCGACAAACGCGAGACGAGTGACGGAACTCGCGGTGTCGTCACGATGCACGTCGAGGCGTTCAAAGTCGAAGACGAGGACGAAGGGGGCGACGAAGAGGACGGCGAGGACACGCTCGTCTGTTCGTTCGATCGGACGGTGCTGTCGCTGAAACGGGACGCAGAGTCGGTGTAGTCGACGGCAGGGCTCACACGACGTCGTAGTCGACGTTCGGACGCTCCACGTCGACTCCACACGCCTGTAATGCGTCGACGGCGCGGGTTGCGGGTCCGGGCGGGGTCCGATCGTGGGGATCATCGGCCGTCTCGACTGCCCGAACAGTCCAGTCGCCGTCGACGACCACGGCCGCCCGGCGTGGGACGTCCCCGTGACTCTCCCACTCCTCGGTCAGCAGTTCGTACCGGTCGGAAACTCCGCCGTGGAACTCCGAGACGATCGGGAACGAGAACCCGTAGCGGTCGGCGTACGTGTACGCCGCATACAGGCTGTCGGCCGTGAGGCCGACTGTCGCAATTCGTTCGTGGTCCGGCCACCCCGCCCGCTCGACGGCGAGCCACTCGGCGGTCGGCTCCGGGACGAACGTACAGGGGGCAAAAAGTAGCACTACAGCGTCGTGACGATCGATCAGTTCGAACAGCGCGAGTTCGACCGTGCGATCGCCGTCGACTGCGGGAGCGATAAAATCTGGTGCCGTCTGTCCCTGTGAGACCATCGGTTTCTGGCGGAGGATTCGACGCCGAGTCCCATTAATCCCCGAGCCGTCGGGGGTCCTGATGGGACCCGCTTTGCGACCCGCCGTCTCGCGGTTTGATTTTTGGCCTCCCCGCACCAGTAATACGGTGCGCTTTTTACCTCCTAGTACAATACTGTAGACAGTGAGTTCAGCTGTCCTCGCCGTCACTGCGCTCGTTCTCGCCCTCGGTGTCGCCGGACAGCTCCTCTCGATGAAACTCCGGGTTCCGAGCGTCCTGTTTCACATTCTTTCGGGGGTGCTGATCGGGCCGCACGTCCTGGGGCTGGTCTCCCTGGAGACGTTCGGCGATGGCCTGTTCGTCATCGTCGGCGTCGGCGTGGCAGTGATCGTGTTCGAGGGAGCGTTCGAACTCAGACGCGAGCGCCTGCAGCGAGCGCCGCAGGCCATCCTCGGGATGGTGTCGATTGGGGCGGTCGTGATGTTTCTCGGCACCGCGGCGGTTATCCACTACCTGATCGGGCCGGGATGGGAGGTCGCGCTGTTGATCGGGGCGTTGATGATCGCCACGGGGCCGACGGTGATCACCCCGATCCTCGAGGTGGTCACGGTTCGCGAACAGGTCGCGTCGGTCCTGGAGGCCGAGGGGATCATAAACGACGTCACTGCCGCGGTGCTCGCAGTGGTCGTCTTCGAACTGCTCGTCGTGGGCAGCGGCTCCTACGGGTCGGTGTTCCTCGGGTTCCTCGAACGCATCGGGGTCGGGGTCGCCGCCGGGCTGGCCGTCGCTGCCGTCGTCTACTACGCGCTGACGCAGCTGGACATCTCTCCCGACTCGGCCCCGCACGTCACCCGGCTGATCGTCTTCGCCGGGATCGTGGGGACGTACGCGATCGCCGACACCGTCGCCGCCGAAGCCGGTGTCGCAGCCGCCGCGACCGCCGGGATCGTGCTGGGGAACGTGGAGCTTCCCCATCGGGATGCCATCGAGTCCTTCGAGCGCGACATCAGGGCCATCGTGCTGTCGTTTATCTTCATCGTCCTCGCGGCACTTCTGAACTTCGGTGACATCGCCCAGCTGGGGCTTGCCGGCGTCCTCGTCGTCGTTCTCGTGGCGCTGGTGGTGCGCCCGGGCGTGGTGTTTCTCTCGGTCAGATCCTGGCGCTTCACCCGCGAAGAGAAGCTGTTTCTCAGTCTCGTCGGCCCCCGGGGGATCATTCCGGCGTCGGTCGCGACCGTGTTCGCGATCCAGCTACAGGACGCAGGACAAAGCGAGGTGGCCCAGGCGCTCGTCGGGGTCGTCTTTCTCATCATTTTCGCTACTGTCGTGCTCCAGGCCGGGTTGGCACGACAGATCGCAGACAGGCTCGGCGTGATACCAATGAAAGTGATCATCGCAGGCGGCGGCCGGGTGGGTCGCACGCTCGCACGACAGCTCGAACAGCGCGGCGAAAACGTCGTCATCGTGGACGTCGACCGGGACGTCGTCCGGGAGGTACGGGAACTGGGGTTTACCGCACACGAGGGTGACGCAACCGAATCCGATGTCCTCAGAGGCATGGGAATCGACGACGCGAAGATCGTCGTCGCCGCAACGGGAGACGACAACGACAACCTGCTGGTGTCACAGCTCGCGCGGTCGAAGTTCGACGTCGATCGGGTGTACGCCAGGGTCAATCAGCCCGAGAACGTCGACGCGTTCGACTCCCTCGACGTGACCGCGATCGACGCGTCCCTGGCTACGGCGTGGTCGATCGACAACGAGATAGAGCGACCGGCGATGGCCCACTGGATGAACGAACTCGGGGAGGGCCACGACGTCGTCGAGATCGAGGTGACCGCAGAAGACCTCGCCGGCAAGACGATCCGTGAGGTGAACGAGGCGATCCCCTCTGGCTGTATCGTCGCAGTTATCGGCAGGGGAGACGACACGCACGTTCCCGACGCCGACGAGGTGGTCGAGTACGGCGACCACGTGACGTTCCTCGGGGACGCCGAAGCCGTCCGGGAGGCGGCACGACGGTTCCACCCTCACTCCTGAAATAGTCTTTCGTCGTCACTGTGTCCGGTTTCCGCTCCCCAGCCGGCGGTGTTCGACTTTCAGACAGCGATCCTGAACGACGCGGACGCCGGCCTCCTCCGCGCGGCGTACCGCGTCGTCGTGCTGTATTCCGAGCTGGAGCCAAAGTATCCCCGCGTCGCCTCGTGTCTCGCGGCGCTCCAGTAGTTCCTCGACGATTCTCGGAACCTCATCGCTCGGGCGGAACACCTCGACCAGATCGACTTCTTCGGACACCGCCGACAGCGAGTCGAACGTCGCCTCGCCGAGGATCTCGTCTGCGAACGGATTGACCGGAAAAATCCGATATCCCTGTGACTGGAGATATCGCGGTACGTCGTGGGCGGCTTTCCCCGGCGTCGTCGAACAGCCGACGACGGCGATAGTGTCGACGGAAAGCAACTCCCGCAACTCGGCGTCTGTTTCGATCGGCATACACTATCTGCAGTCCTGCAGGTTGAAAGTGTGCTCGTCGGTCATTCACCGAGCCGGATCGTCGGCTCGGCGTCCTCCGAGGTTTCGACGATCCCGTCGAACAACTGTGTGAGAGTGTTCCGTTCCCGGTCGTCGTGAGCCGTCGAGTCCATGCAAAACAGGCCGAGGCCGCCGACACTCTGGATCCGTCCGGTGAAGACATGGAGGAAGCGGAACACCGTCTGGAGGTCCGAATACATCAAAAGTGTCGAAAGCGAGTGGAGCATGATGCGGTTCCGCTGGATCCCTCGGTCGTGGTAGAACGCCTGGAGGAACTCCGAGAGCTTGATGCCGATTCCGGTCATGTCGACCGGCGACGACGTGTACTTGATCCGGTCGTCGTCGCGCATGTCGCCGACACCCTGCTGACGGGTGACACAGTCGACGACTGCGACGGGGCGTCCCTCGTACTCGGTTCGCTTCGCGTAATCACCGAGGACGCGGTCGGCACTGTCCTTCGTCGTCACCACGATCGCGCCGTCCCCCCGTTCGGTCCCGTCAGCGAGCAGATCAAGCGCGAGCGACCGCTTTCCGGTCAGCGACGGCCCCGTGATCAGGAGGTTCGTCCCTGGCTCGACCTGCGCGTCGAGGTGGGGGTCGAGCTCATACATACGTACCCCTCGCCTCGCCAGTCCACACACCGCAAAACACAGTGAAACGACGCGTTATCTGACCGAGAGACATCGACTACCTGTAGTTTGCCCGGAACTGGTATTATTCTTTTTGATTGTTCGATACGAGCTACCGGACGGTCGGATCGTGGAGCTGTCAGGTGGTGTTCAGTTTCGACTGCGGCCTCACGCGTACAGTGGATACTCTTTACAGAGTTCGTCGATGCGTTCGCCGACGTCGTAGATCACGTCCTCGGAGTCGTGGTTGTCGATAATCCGGTAGATGAGACCACCGAGTTCTTCGACGACAGCCTCGTCGAATCCACGGGTCGTGATGCCCGGCGTGCCGGCACGCAGACCCGAGGGATCGAACGCCGACCGGGTTTCACCGGGGACGGTGTTCGCGTTGAGAATCACGTTCGCGGCAGCCAGCGAGTCCTCGGCGGTCCCGCCGGTAAGATCTGGATGGGAGTCCCGCAGGTCCACAAGCACCAGGTGATTGTCGGTGCCGCCGGAGACGAGCGACAGACCGTGCTCCGAGAGCGTCTCACCGAGCGTCCGGGCGTTGTCGATCGTTTGCTGGATGTACTCGTCGAACTCGGGCTTCAGTGCTTCGCCGAACCCGACGGCCTTTCCGGCGATGTTGTGGGCGAGTGGGCCCCCCTGTCCCCCCGGGAACACTGCCTTGTCGATGTCTTCGGCGTGTTCGTCGTCGGTCATCACGATCCCGCCACGCCCGGCTCGGATCGTCTTGTGGGTCGACCCGGTTACGAAGTCCGCGACGCCGACCGGCGAGGAGTGCGCGCCGGCGGCGACCAGACCCGTGATGTGAGCGATATCGGCCAGGTGGTAAGAACCGACCGTGTCGGCGATCTCCTGGATGGTCTCCCACTCGACTTCACGGGGATACGCCGAGAAACCGGAGACGATGATGTCCGGATCGAACGCTTCGGCTTTCTCTTGCAGTTCCTCGTAGTCGAGATAGCCGGTGTCGGGGTCGACGTGGTAGTGCTCGACGTCGAATAGCTGTCCCGTGAAGTTCACGGGATGGCCGTGACTCAGATGGCCGCCGTGGCTCAGCTCCAGCGAGAGGATCCGATCGCCGGGGTCGAGTGTTGCGAGATACACCGCCATGTTCGCCTGAGTCCCCGAGTGCGGCTGCACGTTGACGTGGTCGGCACCCCACAGTTCCTTGGCCCGGTCGATCGCGAGTTGTTCGATCTCGTCGACGTATTCACAACCGGCGTAGTACCGCCGTCCTGGATAGCCTTCCGCGTACTTGTTCGTGAGGAGGCTGCCCTGGGCCTCCATCACTGCGCGGCTCACGTAGTTCTCGCTCGCGATCAACGACAGCGTCTCCTCCTGTCGGTCGACTTCGCCGGCCAGTGCGTCTGCCACTGCCGGATCCGCTTCGCGTACGTGTTGGAACTCCATATCCCGATCCGCGAGTGAAACACCCATAAACCTGTCCGTCTCCGCCGACGTTTCCGTCACCAGTGCACCCATTCCGGTTCACCGTTCCCGCGCTGTTGTGAAGCTTTCAACCAAAATAATACAATGATAGAAATTTAATAATAATTCTAACCTCTAAGAAAATAATCCGAACCCGATGTGCTAGAGGATTCTGTAGAATTCGGAGGCTAGAGGCTCCCATGCGACTGTTTTACTCGCAAGATCCCCGTTAATATTAAATAGATATCAGACGATTATCTCGGTAGACTGATGACATCGAATTTACTCGAGGAGGACGTCGAGAATATCCTCGGTGAGGCGCTGGACCGGGCCAGGGAAACGCTGTACGTTGTCGACCCGTCCCCTGCGGTCATCGAGGCGTTCGTCGCGGTCACAGCCGACACCGAAGAGGCCCCCGACGTTCGACTACTCGCCGACGAGGACGTACTGAAATACGTCATGGACGACTTTATCGTCGGATCTGCCGCCGCAGATCTCGTCGAAGAGGGAACACTCGAGATGCGCACGCTCGTCGAAGACGAGGACAACTCGCTTCTCGTTTCCGCGGAGGCAGTGATGGCCCTCGTCACCACCGGGGACAACGTGGGTGCTTTGGTCACCGAGGACCGGGATTTCGTCGACGCTGTCGTCGCCGCCTACGACGAGGTCTGGGCCGCCGCGGAACCGTACAACCTCCGAACGCCGGCGATCAGTCACGTGAGGGAGACGCTCGCCGCGGAGATCGGTGAGGCGACGCGGGACGACTTCGACGCCGTCCTCGGCGCACTCGAGACTGCTCGTGGCAACGGAGACGGGCTCGACGAGGTGACGATTTCGCTGATCGTGGCCGCGAAAAACGACGTGTTGCTGTACGACATCTCCAAGTGGGGCGAAGACGTCGGCATCGCGTCGAAGGCGACGTTCTCGCGGACCAAAACCTACCTCGAGGACGTCGGCGCGATCGACACCGAGAAGGTTCCGATCGACGTTGGCCGTCCCCGTCTGCGCCTCAAACTCGGCGACGGCCGGCTCGTCGGTGTCGCTCCGGAGGAACTCGCGTCAGTCACGATGGAACTGCTCGCCGAATGAACGCCCCACCGACGTCCCCCCTCGATCCGAGCCCCGTGCCTCCTGTTCGCACGCGCTCGGTAGTTTGAAAGCGTTTTTAACCGAACCCGCTCAACGGAACTGTACAGCCTGTTCGGGGTTGATGATGTGCCGCGCCGTCAGGGACTCGACCGCCGGCGTGGTCACGCGAGCCCACGGGCAGGAGGGTAACAACCATGCCAGTTTACGTCGACTACGAAACTCCGGCCGACCTCGCGGACCGAGCACTCGAGGCGCTCGAGATCGCCCGCGATACAGGGATCGTCAAGAAAGGAACCAACGAAACGACCAAAGCCGTCGAGCGCGGCAACGCCGACCTCGTCATCGTCGCCGAGGACGTTCAGCCCGAGGAGATCGTGATGCATCTCCCGGAGCTGGCCGACGAGAAGGGGATCGCTGTCGTCTTCGTCGAAACGCAAAACGACGTCGGGCGCGCGGCCGGCCTGGAGGTCGGCAGTGCGGCGGCGGCGATCGTCGACGCCGGCGAGGCGAGCGACGACGTCGAAGACATCGCCGAAAAGGTCGAGGAACTCCGGTAAGCGACCATGAGCGCAGAAGAGGGCACCGGCGACTCGACCTCCGCGGAGGTCATCGAGGTCGTCGGCAAGACCGGGATGCACGGCGAGGCCATGCAGGTCAAGTGCCGCATCCAGGAAGGATCGAACAAGGGACGAATCATCACGCGGAACGTCCTGGGTCCCGTCCGGGAGGGCGACATCCTCCAGCTTCGGGAGACCCAGCGTGACGCCGATTCGATCGGAGGACAGTAATGGTCGAAAAGCGTACCTGCGATTACACCGGTGAGGAGATCGAGCCCGGTACGGGCACGATGTTCGTCAAGACGGACGGAACCGTGCTCCACTTCAAGGACTCCAAGGCCGAGAAGAACTATCTCCTCGGCCGCGAGGCCCGCGACCTGGAGTGGACCGAGGCGGGACGCTCCGAACGCGCCTCGGCCGTAGAGCACGAGGAAGCTGAAGAGGTCGAAGAGGCAGAAGAGGCTGAAGAGTCTGAGGAAGCCGAAGAGGCTGAAGAGTCCGAGGAAGGCGGAGAAGCCGAAGAGGTCGAAGGGGCCGAAGAGGCGGAAGAGTCCGAGGAAGGCGAAGAAGCCGAAGAGGTCGAAGACGCGGAAGCTGAAGCAGACTCGGACGAGGAGGACGACGGATGAGCCACCACGACGAGCGCACGTTCGTGATGATCAAGCCCGACGGCGTCCAGCGCGGGCTAATCGGGGAGATCCTCTCCCGCTTCGAAGACCGCGGCCTGAAGGTCGTCGCCGGCAAGTTCCTGCAGCTCGACGAGGAACTCGCCAGCGAACACTACGCCGAGCACGAGGACAAGCCGTTCTACGACGATCTGGTTTCGTTCATCACGTCGGGTCCCGTCTTCGCGTTCGTGCTGCAGGGCGCGGACGCGACCCGACAGGTCCGTAGCATGGTCGGCACGACGGACCCGCTGGAAGCCGATCCCGGGACGATCCGCGGGGATTACGGCCTCGATCTGGGTCGCAACGTCGTCCACGCCTCCGACCACGAGGACGAGGGGGCCAACGAACGCGAGATCGCGCTGTTCTTCGACGAAGGGGAGCTCGTCGACTACGAGCGGATCGACGAGACCTGGCTGTACGAGGACCACTGACCTCGGCAGCTGTCTCACCGGCTACTCTTTCCGAGCTCGTAGCGACAGTTCGGGTAGTATGGATAAGTGGCCGGGCTAATTGTTCAAGGGGTTTATCCATCGACTCAAGGGATTTATACCGAAGGCGTCCCGACAATGAGACGATATGGGACAGACAGTCACGGAGCAGATTCTCGCGGATCATCTCGTCGACGGCGAGCTCGAACCCGGCGAGGAGATCGGGATCGAGATCGATCAGGTGCTCACCCAGGACACCACTGGCACGATGGTGTGGCTCCAGTTCGAGGCGCTGGAACTGGAGGAAGTCCAGACGGAGCTTGCAGCGCAGTACTGCGACCACCAGACCTACCAGTTCGACTTCAAGAACACCGACGACCACCGGTTCCTCCGATCGGCGTCGGGCAAGTACGGCGCCTACTTCTCCCGTCCGGGGAACGGGATCTGTCACCAGGTTCACAAGGAGAACTTCGCCGCGCCGGGCAAGACGCTGCTCGGCTCCGACTCGCACACGCCGACCCCGGGTGGACTGGGTCAGTTCGCGATCGGTGCCGGCGGGCTCGACATCTCGGTCGCGATGGGCGGGGGCCCCTACTACGTCGAGATGCCCGAGATCGTCAACATCCGTCTCGAGGGTGAACTCCCCGAGTGGGCGACCGCCAAGGACGTGATCCTCCACCTGCTCGACGAGCTCTCCGTGAAAGGGGGCGTCGGCAAGGTACTGGAGTACACCGGCCCCGGGGTCGAATCGCTCACGGTCCCCGAACGCACTACGATCACCAACATGGGAACAGAGCTCGGGGCGACGAGTTCGATCTTCCCCACTGACGAGGAGACAAGAGACTGGCTCTCGAGGATCGGCCGGGAGGAGGAATACGTCGAACTCACTCCCGACGATGACGCGGAGTACCACGACGAGGTCGTCGTGAACCTCTCGGAACTCGAGCCGCTGATCGCCGCCCCGAGCATGCCCGACAACGTGATTCCGGTTCGAGAGGCCGCCGGAACCGAGGTGGACCAGGTGATCGTCGGCTCGTGTACCAACGGCGCCTACGAGGACGTCCTCCCCGCGGCGAAGATGCTCGAGGGGCGGGAGGTCTCGAAGGGGGCCGAAATGATCGTCGCCCCCGGATCGAAGCAGGCCTCGGAGATGCTCTCCCGGGAGGGATGGACCGCCGAGCTGATGGCCGCCGGCGTCAACTTCTCGGAGGCAACCTGTGGGGCGTGTATCGGGATCGGCCACGTTCCCGCCTCAGATTCGGTCTCGCTGCGGACGTTCAATCGGAACTTCGAGGGCCGGTCGGGGATCGAAGACGACGCGGTGTACCTGTGTTCCCCGGAGGTGGCGGCTGCGGCGGCGATCACCGGCGAAATCGTCGATCCGCGAGACCTCGCCGAGGAGCTCGGCGATCTGGAGGCACCCGGCTTCGAGATCGGGGACGGCTACTCCCCGGGGATGGGACAGGACGATCCGGACATCATCGCCCCCGAGGAAGCGATCGACGACGAACTCATCAAGGGGCCCAACATCGGCGAGGTCCCACTCAGGGACGAACTGGAGTCGGAACTCGCCGGCGAGGCGCTGTTGAAGATGGGGGACAACATCACGACCGACCACATCATCCCCGCCACCTCCGACATCCTGATGTACCGGTCGAACATCCCGAAGCTGTCGGAGTTTACGCTCTCGCGGGTCGACGAAACGTTCGCCGATCGGGCGCTCGAGGCCGACGGCGGCTTCCTGGTGGCCGGCGAGAACTACGGGCAGGGTTCCTCCCGGGAGCACGCCGCGCTGTGTCCGATGTATCTCGGCGTGCAGGGCGTGTTCGCACGGAGCTTCGCCCGGATCCACAAGGCGAACCTGTTCAACTTCGGTCTCGTCCCGCTGACGATCGACGCTGAAACCTACGGGCGTCTCGACCAGGGTGACGACCTCGAAATCGTCGACGACGTCGGCAAGGGCGTCCGCTCCGGGAAGGAGACGTTCACCGTCCGCGTCAACGACGACTGGGAGTTTACTGCACAGCTGGACGCCTCCGAGCGGGAGCGGGAGATCCTCGCGGCCGGCGGCAAGCTCTCGTGGACAAAACAGCACCACGAAAGCGGCTCCGGCGCCGCGCCGGCCGACGACTGATCGCGGCGACGACCGACCGCAGCGACGACTGATCGCGGCGACGACCGACCGCGCCCACGACGCCTCGACCGATCACATCCGTTCGATCCCATGACAGACGCACGAACCGTCGAAGCGAAAACGCCCCACGGCTCCGTCGAGTACGACGTGGTCGCGTGTTCGAACTGCAGGACGGAGATCGTCCCGGAGGAGGCAGTCATCGTCGGCGTCGGCCGCGAGACGTACACCTGTGACGGGTTGCCGATCTGTCGGACGCAACACGAGCGGCCGGCCGAGACGCGGGTCCTCTGTTCCTACTGTGCCGAGGAAGTACTCGACTACGGCGGCGGCCCCGACGGCGTCGGCGACCGACTCGCCGAACTGGCCGCGGAAACGTCCCCCCTTTCGGTCGGCGTGTGGCTCGGCACCGCGGTCGGGATCGCCCTGGTCGTCACCGTCGCCATCCTTCGGCTGTTCGGGCTCCTTTGAGCGGCGCGTCGACTCGCGCACCGGTCGGGCAGCACGAACGAGCGTCTTTTTACTGGAGGGTCGTTATCTCTTTGCGTGACCACGGTTCCCGAACGCGAGACTGGCTCCATGTACGTTCGGCGGGCGACCCAGAGCGACCTGCTCTCAGTCTCGCGGATCGAACGGGCGGTGTTTTCCCAGCCGTGGACGTTTTCCGTATTCGAGCGCTTTCTCGGTGAGAAAGGGTTCATGGTCGCGGCCCGTCCGGAATCGGACGACCGCGAGCGGCGACAAAACGACAGGGAATCTCCGCGTCGCATCGGCGACGACGGCGAGACAGTCCTCGGATACGTCGTCGCCGACGTCACGCCGAACTTCGGGCGCGACATCGGTCACGTGAAGGACCTGGCGGTGCGGCCCGACGAACAGGGCGCTGGAGTCGGCCGCAGGCTCCTCGGCCGGGCGCTCGTGTCGCTGCTGATCCAGGGTGCGACCGTGGCCAAGCTCGAAGTGCGTCCCAGCAACGAGGCCGCGGTGTCGCTGTATCGGTCGGAAGGGTTCGAACCCGCACGTCGGGTGCCCCGATACTACGCCGACGGCGAGGACGCGCTCGTCATGCTTCTCGACCTCGAAAACTGGGGTGCGAGGGTCGAATTCACCGACGACGTCGGGCACCTGAAGTGAGAAGACTTACCACTCGACCGATCGTTTATCGGGTATGAGTTCCCTCCCCGAGCGCGAGGAGATCGATCGCGAATACAAGTGGGCTCTCGAGTCGATTTACGAGGACGACGACGCCTGGGAGTCCGCCTTCGAGGGGGTGAGCGATCGCGTCGACGAGCTCGCCGCCTACGAGGGTGAACTGACTGACGATCCTGGGACGCTTTTGGAATTTCTCGAACTCCGCGAGGAACTGATGCGGACGGTGGCAACCGTTGTAACGTACGCGAACCTCCGGAAAAGCGAGGACACCAGAAACCAGGAGTACCAGGCGCTCTCGGCGAAGGCCTCGGCGCTGCAGTCCGACGCGGCGGCGGCGACCTCGTACGTGGAGCCGGAACTGCAGACGCTTGCGGAAGAAGACGTGGAGGCGTTCATGGAGCGGGAACCCGAACTCCGCGAGTACGAGCACTTCTTCGACGACGTGCTCCGGATGAAACCGCACACCCGATCCCCCGAGATCGAGGAGCTGCTCGCCGAACTCGGCGAGGTCACCTCGGCGCCCTCGGAGATCTACTCGATGCTTTCGGACGCCGACATGACGTTCCCGACCGTCGAGGATCCGGACGGCGAGCAGGTCGAGATCTCGCAGGCCAACTTCGTCCGTCTCCAGAAGAACCCTCACCGACCGTTCAGACGGACCGTCCACGAGGAGTTTTACGACGAGTGGGAGACGGTCCGGAACGCGGTCGGCACTGCCCTGGAAAAGCAGCTGAAAAAGGACGTGAAGGTCGCCCGCGCCAGAAACTACGACACCGCCCGCGAGGCCGCCCTCGACGGGTCGAACGTTCCGACGGACGTGTACGACGCGCTGGTCGACACCGTCCGGGAGAACCTTGACGCCCTCCATCGACACTCCAATCTCAAACGCCGGGCGCTGGAGGTCGAGGAACTCCGTTCCTGGGACCTGTACATGTCGCTTACGGGCGAGGAAGGACCTGATGTCGAGTACGAACAGGCCGCAGACTGGATCGTCGAAGCGGTCGAACCGCTGGGCGAGCCGTATCAACGCCGACTCCGCGAGGGGCTCGACTCCCGGTGGGTCGACGTCTACGAGAACCGCGGGAAGCGCTCGGGGGCGTTCTCGTCGGGAGCGTACGACACTCAGCCGTTCATCCTGGTGAACTACCAGGACGACGTCCCCTCGATGTTCACGCTCGCACACGAACTGGGCCACTCGATGCACTCGGAGCTCGCAAAGGAGAGCCAGCCGTGGCAGTACGCCGGTTACGACATCTTCGTCGCGGAGATTGCCTCGACGGTAAACGAGACGCTGCTTACGGACTATCTGCTTGCGAACGCACCGAGCGACGAACTCCGGGTCCACGTGCTCGATCAGTACCTCGAGCGGTTCCGGTCGACGCTGTTTAGACAGACGATGTTCGCGGACTTCGAACAGCGGATCCACGCTGCAGTCGAGGACGGGGACCCGCTCACGCCGGACGCGTTCGACCAGCTGTACGGGAAGCTAAAATCAGAGTTCTACGACCCCGCCGAGCTCGACGAGTGGATCCGCCGGGAGTGGATGCGGATCCCCCACTTCTACTACAACTTCTACGTGTTCCAGTATGCGACCGGTATCTCCGCGGCAGCGGCCGCCGTCGAACGGATCCGAAACGAGGGCGAACCGGCCGCGGAATCGTACCGGGAGATGCTCCGCAAGGGCGGCTCGGAGTATCCGATTTCGGTGGTCGAGACCGCCGGCATCGACATGACTTCGCCGGCGCCCGTCGAGTCGGCGATCGGTGTCTACCGGGAGTATCTCGACCGGGCCGAGGAACTGCTCGAGGTGTAGCTGTCGTCGGCTCCGAGGAGAAGTTGCCGCCGGGAGCACCGGTTTCGAAACCGGTAAGCGATCCCCGCTGCCACGTGTTCCCGTGTCGAATCACGTGACTCGGCCGGCCGTCCCACCGATCGGGGGCCTGGGCGTCGCCATCGTCGCGATCAGCTTCGGTGCGATCCTCGTGCGCTGGAGCAATGCCCCGAGCGTGATCGCGGCCTTTTATCGGGTGCTGTTCACGACGCTTCCGCTCTTGCCTGTCGCGTTGATCCGATATCGCGACGATTTCCGCCGGATCACGCGTCGTGATCTCGGATACGCGGTCGTCTCGGGGGCGGCGCTCGCGATCCACTTCGGCGCCTGGTTCGAGTCGCTCGACTGGACCAGCGTGGCGGCCAGCGTCACGCTGGTGCAGGCACAGCCGGTGTTCGTCGCGCTTGGGGCGTGGCTCCTGTTGCGCGAACGGGTCACTCGACGGATGGTACTGGGCATCCTGGTTGCGGTCGCCGGAATGGTCGGACTGTCGCTCGGGGATCTGCTCGGGGGCGTTCTCGTCGGCCCGAACCCGCTTTACGGCAACGCGCTCGCGCTCCTCGGGGCGGTGATGGCGGCCGTCTACGTCCTTGCCGGGCGGGACCTCCGCCAGCGGGTGGCGCTGGTTCCGTACGTCGTCGTCGTCTACTCCGTCTGTACTGTCGTCCTCTTCGGGTTCGTCGTCGTCGGTGGCCATCCGGTTTCGGGATACCCTGCCCGCGAGTGGGTGCTGTTTGCGGGGCTGGCGCTCGGGCCGGGGCTGTTCGGCCACACGGTCATAAACTGGGCGCTGGGGCACCTCGAGTCGAGTGTCGTCTCCGTCTCGCTCCTGGGGGAACCAGTCGGCGCCACGATCCTGGCGCTTTTGTTGCTCGCGGAGGTTCCGACCGCCGTGACGGTCGCCTCGGGAATCGTCGTTCTTTCCGGGATCTATCTCACTGCCTCCGACCGGCAGGCGGCGTGAGGTCACCGATTTGCGTTCTCGACCAGCGACGCGATCCGGTCCCACGCGAGCTCCGTCCGGGCGGTCGCCTCCATCGCGGTCAAGGCGCCGCAGGCGTTCGCGACCGCGAGCACCTCCTCGAGAGGTGGGTCGTCGACATCGTCGGGGAAACCTTCCGAATCGGAGGGGCCGCGGTCACGGCGGAACCGCCGCCGGAACGCCCGGGAACCGAGCCAGGCAGCGAGAAAGCCGGCGGCGAACGCGTCGCCGGCCCCGGTGGTGTCGACGGCGTCGATCTCGTAGCCGGAATGGGAGACGGTGCCGTCCGGTCCCGAGACCGACGCGCCGTCCCCTCCGCGTTTGATCACGAGCAGTCCGTCGTCGGGACCGTGCTCCCGGTAGTCGTCGGCCGAACGTTCCGCCTCCCGGCGGTTGCAAAACAGCACGTCGACGTACGGAAATGCCCGTTTGAAAGCCCGTTGTCCGATACGTCGGCCGGGATCGAAACTGACAGTCCCGCCGACGTCGCGAACCAGTGCCGCGAGTTCGACGGCGGTTTCGGGTCGCTGGCTCGTCAGATGGAGGTGATCCGCTGTTGCAACCACCCGGGGCGGGAGATCGCCGGCTGAAAACGCCTCGTTCGCGCCGTCGCTGGCGAACACCATCACCTCGCCGCAGTCGTCGACGACGAGGTACTTCACCGCGGTCGTTTCGCTCTTCGCGACGAGGACGTGACCGCACTCGACTCCCGAACGGTCCAGCTCCCGCAGGGCGAACGCTCCGGAGTCGTCGCCGCCCACGCTGCCGAAGACCGTCGCGTCGGCTTCGAGCCCGGAGAGGCCGACGGCGACGTTTGCGGCGCTCCCTCCGCCCGACTGGATCAGCTTCCGTATCTGCACCTCGCCGTCAGGCTCGGGCAGCCTGTCGACGTGCATCGTCACGTCCCAGTTGATGTGGCCCGCACAGATCACGTTCGGCTCGTGTTCGTTCATTCCTACCCCGCTACGGCGTAGCGCTCTCGCCGGGTTCCGTCCACGGCTCGTCCGCCGACTCCCCGAACAGCTCCCGCATCAGCGTGACGATGCTCTCGGGTGGGAACTGGCCACTCTCGGTGACGATAGCGTCGACGTACCGGGGGGGCGTGACGTCGAAGGCGGGATTTTCCACCTCGATGTCGCCGATCTCCGCCCGAGTTTCCTCGTCCACGACCTCCTGTTCGTCTCGTGTCTCGATCTCGACGGTGTGTCCCGTCAGCGTCTCCGGGTGGAGCTTGATCGTCTGGGCGGCGACCACGATCGGCGTTCCCAGTTCGCGGGCGCTGACGGCCAGCCCGGAGGTGCCGATCTTGTTTATCACGCTGCCGTCGGCGGCGATCGAGTCGGCTCCCACCAGTACGTGGTCGGCCTCCGGGAGATACCGGTGGGCCGCGGAATCGACGATCAGCGTCACGGGAACGCCGAGTTCGCGGAGCCGACTGGCGGTGATGTGGCCCTGATTCCGCGGGCGGGTTTCCTTTACGTACGCCTCGAGCTGTTTGCCCTTGTCGACCGCGGCCTCGACACACGAGAGGACGTCAGTCGAGTGGCAGTGGGTCATCACGACGTCGCCGTCGCGGAGCCGGTTTGCGCCGACTTCGCCGAGCTTGTCCTGTGCGCGGTCGAGTCGGTCGCCGAACTCTCGGGCGGCATCGACCACGTTCCGCCGCAGCGTGTCGACGTCGTCGACGCCGTCGCCGTCCATTCGACGGAGTACGTATCGGAGCGCGTTGGGCAACGACACCGCGGTCGGACGCGTCTCGTGGAGCCTTCGGGCGGCCGCCCGGAGCTCCCGCCTGAACGCCTCCGGATCGCTCGCGGTGCTCGCCTCCGCCTGGGCGGCAAGTGCGTCTGCCGCCGCCGCAGCGATCGTTGCCGCCCCGCGAATCTCCATCGCGGCGATGGCATCGGCGGTCGACTCTACCGCCTCGCCCAGCGTTGGCGTGGTCATGGCTCCCTGTGGGTGCCCCGAACAAAAGGGCGTTCCGGCCGTGTCGGCTGCCGAGGCCCGGACAGTTCTTCCTGAGCTCCGGCTTCGTCCGAGAAACATTTATGCGGTATGAGGTAACAACCCAGACCGTCGTGTCCCTCCGTACAGTGGTCCTCGCCGCCCGTACAGCCCTCCCCGCCGCCCGCAAACTGCTCGGTCGGCGTGCTCGTCCGACGCTTCGCTTCGCCGTGATCCAACCATGAACCGCGCGTGGTGGCTCGCTCGCCGCCTGGCGTTCTCGCTGTTTGCGCTGTGGATCGTCGTGTCGGTGACGTTCGCCCTCGTTGCGTTCACCGGTGATCCCGGCGAGGCGTCCGTCGAGTTCAGCGTCGCGGCCGAACTCGCGGACAGCGGTGCCAGCGCAGAAGAGATCGAACGGGAGGCCGACCTGGCAGTGCAGGCGTACCGCGAGGCGAGGAACCTCGACCAGCCGGCCCACGAGCGATACGTAAACTGGCTTGCAAGCGTCGCGAGGCTGGATCTTGGAACCTCCTACAGCCATCCGACGCCGGTGACGACGCTGATCGGCGAACGGTTGACGATCACGCTCGGGTACGTGCTCCCGGGCATGGCGATCGCGCTCGTCGGCGGGGTCGCCGTCGGTACCTACTCCGCGATCGGAACGAACCCCGTTCTCTCGCGGGTGGCGACCGGATTCACCTACACCGTGTTCGGCGTCCCGAACTTCTGGATCGCCGCCGTGGCGATCATGGTCGGGATGTACCAGTTCGGGTGGCTGTTCCTGATCGGCTACGACCTCGAACAGCGCGTGCTATCGACGCACAATCTCAAGCGACTGGTGCTGCCGGCGGTCCTGCTCGGCACGGGATTGATCGCCGAGCAGGCCAGATACGTCCGCTCGGCCGTGCTGTCGCGGGAAGGGGAGCTGTTCGTCACGCAGGTTAAAGCAAAGGGGATGGGTCCGCTCCACGTGGTTCGACACCTCCTTCGGATCTCGCTGGTCCCGCTCGTCTCGCTGTTTTTCGCGAACCTTCTCGGCGTACTCGTCGTGAACGTCTTCGTGATCGAGTTCGTTTTCGAACTCCCCGGGTTCGGCACGCTCTGCTACGAGGCGATCATGAACCGCAACCTGCCGGTAATCATCGGGATGACGCTGTTCGTCGCGGGAGTCGGAATCGTCGGGAACTTCCTCCAGGACGTCGCGTACATGGTGTTCGATCCGCGGATCGAACTCGACGGGAGCTAGCGACGGTCGGCGTCGGTCTCCGCTTCGCTCGCGTCACGCGCATCGTTTTCGGGTTCAGAACGTCCAGCCGTGGGGTCGAGCGCGTCGCGGAAGAAATCGCCGAGCACCGTGATCGACAGGACCGTCATCACGAGGAACGCGATCGGGACCGTCGAGATCCACCACGTGTGGACGAACTGGTGCTGGTGGCGCAGTCCCATCGTCGCCGTGTGGCCCCACGACGGGACGCCGATGTCGTTCAAAAGCATAAACGAGATCGCCGCCTCGATCAGCAGGATCCGAGGTATCGCCTGCGTCGCAGAGACCGCGAGGCTGTCGTACACGTTCGGCACCACGTGCCGCCGGAGCACCCGAAAGCGCCCGGCACCCTGGCCCAGCGCAGCTGCGACGTACGCCTCCGTTCGAATCTGGAGCACCTCGCTGCGGACGATCCGGGCGATGCCGCCCCAGCTCAACAGGCCGAACACGAGAACGAGCAGGAACAGGCTCCGACCGTAGACGTAGATCAACACGACGTACACGAGGAAGGCGGGGACGGTACCCTGGACGTCGACGTACCGCATCAACACGGCGTCGGTCCGTCCGCCCGTGTAGCCGGCGATCACGCCGACGGCGAGCGCCAGCGGGACGGCGATCATCCCCACGACGAACGCGACCCGCAGGCTCACGCCGGCACCGAGCACGACGAGTTCGATCAGCCCGTTTCCGTGGGCGTCGGTACCCAGCGGATACTGGACGCTCCCGTGGCACCGCCCGGCCGCCTCGGCGCCGAGACACTGTACCGGAACGTGCTCCGGGACCGAAAAGAAGACGGGCGGCTGGTATCCGTGATCGAGCCCTTCAGAGATCGTGTTCCCCAACAGGGTTCCGACGAGGCCGGCGACAAAAAACGCCAGCAGATACAGCGCGGCCGCGAGCCTGAGCGGCTCGGCCCGGAGGAGACGGACGTAGCGGGCGGCGCGTTGCCGGTCCCGAATCAGCGGAACCACGAGGAGCCAGCCGAACCCCGAAAGCGACAGGAGAAACAGCCAGTCTACCGGCGTCGGATTCCAGCCGAACGCCAGCGGTTCGTTCCCCTCGAGAACGGCGTAGTCGTAGGCAGTGCCGAGGGCGACGGCCAGCCCGGTGAGAACGAGCCCGACCAGCCGGAAGGTGTCACGTCGCTTCCCTGTGCGCCTGACACTGTAGTCGGGGACCGCCGGTGAGCTGTCCGCGGCGGACCCGTGGTGGACGCCGAAGCCGGGCACTGCGTCGGTGTCGGAACCGGAGGACGGACCGTACCCGTCGCCGGGGTCAGTGTCGGAGGGCATACCTCGTGGGAAGGCACTGCGCGGGGGCGGTGTGCTACTCCGAGTCAATCACCCACACACAAAGAACCTTTCGACGGTTCGACCGGCGCTGGGATCCCGTCAGCTCTCGTGTTCACGACGGGTCCGGCCCGGCTGGAACTACCCGCAACACCCACAGCGTCTCGAACGGGTACGACTCCTCCCGGACGGCTTCGGCGTCGAATCCCGCGTCGGCCGCGATCGATTCGACCGCTTCCCGATCGGTGAGGCTGCTCACGAGCAGGAGCACACACCCACCGGGTGCGAGCACGCGTCCGACCCGTTCGAGGAACGGTTCCACGAGACGGCGGCCGGTTTCCCCGCCCGAGAGTGCGGCCTCCATCCAGTCGTCCCACTCGTTGTCCGGGTCGGTGGGGAGGTACGGGGGATTGAACGCGACTACGTCGAAGCTGTCGTCCCGGAACGGGGAGACGAGATCTGCCCGTACCACCTCCAGCCCGCGGTCGTGCGCCTGCCTGCAGGCGTGGGGATTGACGTCGGCGGCGATCACCCGGGCCTCGCGGATCTCGCGGACCTGGGCTGCGACCCAGCCGGAGCCGGTTCCGACCTCGAGCACTGTGTCACTGGGTTCGACCGCCTCGACCGTGGCCGACGCCAGCAGCGCCGAGTCCTCCGCCGGCTGGTAGACGTCGGTTTCGAGCCCGCGGCGCTGTGCGAGGTCGTCGGGTCCGGCCACGTGTTACTCCCCGGGATCGGGCTCGAACCCGTGTTCGGCGGCGACCGCGGCCAGCTCCGCGAACTCCGCCGGGGACAGCTCTCCCGGCCGCTTCGAGAGGGTCGCCTCGTCGACCGCGCTGACGACCGCAGCTGGATCGTCCAGTCCGGAGATGTGGGCGGTGTTGCGGATCGCGTTCCGGACGGTTTTCCGACGCTGGGTGAAAACCGCCTTCACGAACCGGAGAAAGAACGCCTCGTCGTCGACGGTGTAGGACGGGTCGCGAGGAACCGCACGGACGATCGCGCTTTCGACCGCCGGTTGTGGGTCGAACGCCTCCGGGGGCACGACCTCGAGGAGTTCGACGTCGGCGTAATGCTGTGCGCTCACCGAGAGCCGCCCGTAGTCGCTGGTGTTGGGTTCGGCGACCATCCGTTCGGCGAACTCCCGCTGGAACGTCAACACCAGCGGTCGCTTTGCCGGGAGCAACCGGAACGCGAGTTCGCTCGAGACGCCGTACGGCAGGTTCGAGACGCAGGCGGTAAACGCCGGGAGCTCACACTCCAGGGCGTCCGCTTCGACGACGGTAAGTGTTCCGTCGGCGATCTCCGCGTCGAACTCCTCCCGGAGAAACGCGGCGAACGTCGGATCCCGTTCGATCACGGTCACTCGGCCCCCGGGCGGTGCGGCCGCGAGCAGACGGTCGGTCAACGCGCCGGCGCCGCCGCCGATCTCGAGGACGTGGCTCCGGTCGGCCGACTCCGGGAGGTACGTCGGGATCCTGTCGAGCACGCGGTCGTCCACCAGGAAGTGCTGGTCTCGGTCCGGACACCCTCTGACTCCGGCACGTCGTACGAGGGCGTCCGGATCCCGTGACCCGCACCCGGCTCCGCTCCCGCCGGTCATTCGCTTTCGCCGTCCTCCCTGCGGACGAACGTCTTGTATTTGAGATCCTCCTCGCGCAGCTCCTCGATGATCCGCTCGACGACGACTTCCTTCGGACTGTGGAGCCCGCTGACCCGCTCTGTGATCTCCTCGAAGCTCTCGAAGGGACCGCGTTTTCGCTCGTCGAGGATCGTGTTCCTGATCTTCTTTCCGACTCCCGGGAGGAGGTTCAGCTGGTGGAGCCGAAGGGTGATCGGCTGGGCGTCGTTGTAGAAATCGACGAACCGACGCTCGTCGCGGTCGATCATCTCCTCTACGGCGTACTCGAGTTCGGACATTGCGCTGCTCGAGAGGTCGTCGTAGTCGATCTTCCGGATCCGCGAGATCCGCTCGTCCTGTTCGGGTTCGATCCGGATGCGATCGGTGATGTTCAGATCCGGATCCTCGGTAAGCGTAAACTCGAACAGCCGGAATCGGTCCTCGCCGATCGCCTGGGCCACCGGCGACTTCTCGAACTGTGGACGGGAGTCGTCCGGATGTCCGTGCGGGAAGTAGTCGAGCACGACCGCGTAGATCTCCTCCGCCTCGTCGGGCGAAGAGTCGAGAGAGTCTGAGTCCGTCTCTTCCATACCGTCCGATAGGACAACGGGATACTTAAAAAATCGCCCGAGAAGACCGACGACAGCCCACGTCCGCCAGTCCGGTCGACGCGATCACGCGTATTTTGCGATCAGGTTGAGAATCTCGTCGAGTTCGTCGCCGTCGAGGCTGTACCGTTCCTGGGCGAACACCGCGCGAAGTTCCGTCCGGTCCTCCGGAAGGAGGTCGACGATCTTGATCGCGGTCTTCTCGTCGACTTTCTCCAGTTGCTGGAGCTCCTCGACGAGTTCGCGGGCCTCTTCGGGGTCCAGGAACGCGTACCGGTTGACGTGTTCGAGCGCGCGCGCCAACTCGTATCGCATCTCCCGGTCCTCTTCCAGTGCGCGCTCGGACTCCACCTGCGAGAGGTACTCTTTCGCCTCCGCGACCGTGAGATACTCCTCGTCGAGCTTCTCCTTGAATATCGTCATACTACCCCTGCTGGGCGCGGAGGTGAGCCGGATGTGCGAGGACGGTTTTTTGCTTCCCGCCGTCGGTGATCGACACCTTGTAGGCGGATCCCTGCGTTCCGATCACTTCGCCGGTGTGGCCGCTGAACCGCGGGTGGAACCGTCCCTTCGGGACGCTCGGATCGATACGGAGGTGGACCATCTGGCCCTCCTCGTACTCCTGGATCGCCCGCTGAGGCGGTGATTGTCCCCGATCCCGGGGATGGTTGGCGAGCTTTTTCCGCGTTCCCTTCATGGGCCCATTCGAACTCGGCATAATCGTACGACCCTTTACTTCGGGTTCGATTATAAATGGTGCGTTCCCGATCCGCGGACGTGTTGCCCTACCACGCGCCAGAACGACTATATTTCATCCCGCTGAACTGTATCCCATGTTTGGCATGTTCCGTCGGGAAGCGAACGTACGGATCACACACGACCGACAGCCGAGCCGGACGCTCCTGGCCGGGTTCTCGACGCTCGGTCTCGCGGGCTTGACGGCGGCCGATTACCTCGTCGATCACCTCGAACTCGAGGAAACCGGTCACGTGCGGGTCGAGGGGTTGCCGTCGATCACACCGTTCGAGAACGGCCGTCCCAGACATCCGATTCGGCTGTTCTCCCGTCCGGATCTCGACGTGACTGTCCTGGTCAGCGAACTGTTCGTCCCGCCGTACCTCGGCGAGCCGTTCGCCACGGAAGTCCTCGACTGGACCGAATCGCACGGCACAGAGGAGATCGCGATCCTCAGTGGGATTCCGATCGCCCACGGTCCCGAGGATCACCGGACGTTTTACATTGCGACCGACGACTACCGGAACCGCCGACTCGAAGGGAGTGACGTCCCCTCGATGGGAGCCGGGTTCCTCGATGGTGCCCACGCGGCGTTGATCGAGCAGGCGATCGATTCGCCGCTGGGCGTCGGCGTCTTCGTCACGCCGGTGCATCCCCAATCCGTCGACGTCGAAGCCGCACTCAGGCTCGTCGAGACCATCGAAGACATCTACGATCTCGGTGTGGATTCGGAACCACTCAAACAGTTCGCGGAGGAGGTCAGACAGTACTACACCGAACTGGCCGACCGGATCGAGCGCCAGGAGGTGGATATGCCCGACGACCGTATGTACATGTGACGGGCGGCCCTCTCCGATCGCTGTCGACGGGTTCGTGTGTACTGGATTTCGAAAACCGGTGTTACTCGAATACCAGTAAACTCTTTACGGACGGCTCCGAGGCTACGGACATGACGGACGACCTCCGGAGTACCCTCGAACGGTTCGGCGAGCGGTTCAACCTCGGCGAGTACGAGATCGAGGCCTACCTGACCGTTCTCGAGCGCGGGGAGCTTACAGCCAGCGAGATCGCCGACAGAACCGACATTCCACAGCCGCGCGTGTACGACACGGTTCGGAGTCTCTCCGACCGTGGTCTGGTCGAACTGCGCGAGTCCCGCCCGATGAAGATCGTTGCGGTGGACCCGGAGGACGCCTTCGGGGATCTGGAGGCATCGTTCGGCGAGCTCGTTGCCGAGCTGGAGGCCAGATACACAGCACCCACACGGGAGACGGAAGCGGTCTCTCTTGTCAAATCGCGTTCGACGATCCTTCGGTATCTCGAAGAAGTGATCGCCGACGCCGATTACGAGCTTGCCCTGTCGCTCACCCCGGAGCTGTTGCGTCGGTTCCACGACGAGCTCGCAGAGAAGATCGACGACGGCGTCAGCGTGGAACTGCTCGTGACGCCGGCCTCCCGCGCGCCGAACCCGGAGGAGTACGACTACTTCGAGGTCGCGACGATCGCACGGGCACGGCGAGGGATCACGACGCCGATCCTCGCGGTCGCCGACGGGGAGCACTCGGTGTACGCCACCCAGGACGCGCTGCGGGACGACCGCGATCGGTACGGCGTCATCTTCAACCGATCCGCGCTCGGATTCCTGGTGTCGGGCTTTTTCGGCACCGTGCTGTGGACGACTGCAGAGACGCTCGCTTCCGACGGCAAGGAACGTCCGTTCCCGCGACATTACGCGTCGATCAGGCGGGCCGTGAAGGACATTCGCGAACTCGGCGGCGGGTTCTACGCAGCCGTCGAGGGTCGTGACGTCGAATCGGGCGACACCGTCCACGTCGAAGGCGAAGTCGTCGACGTCGCCTTCGAGGAGAGCGAGGAGGTGGCGTCGTTCGTCGTCGAAACCGAGACGGGTGATCGCGTCCGGATCGGCGGCCTCGTGGCCGCCCTCGAGGAGGTCGAAGCCCAGGAGATCCTCCTCGACAGGGATACGGTGCCGTCGCTGGGCTGATACTGATTATTCTCGGTCGTTACCGGACGATCGGCCATCGGATGGACCGATCGACCGGTAAATCACTACAATAACCATTATGGTTTCCTCCGTTCTCGCGGTGCCCCTGTTACGGGTCCGGTTCGTCGAACTCGAACAGGACGACCTCGCAGGATTCACACGCGAGCACCTCGCGCTCCGGGCGTCGAGCGCCCCCGGGACCGCCACAGCAGCGCCTGACCGTCGTTTCCGCCACGGTTCCCCCGCAGTCGGGACACTGTTTCAAGAACAGACGTAGCGGTCGTGCCGCCGCCGTCCGTACTTCGGGGTCGATTCCCCGGTCCGCCAGCGCTTCGACGGCTGCAGTCTCCGCGATGGCGACCGGCCGCGACAGCCAGACGTCCCGCCCCCCGGCAAGCAGGATCCGATCGCCGTGACGTTCGGCGGAGACGTCACCGCGTGCAGCCGCCGCGGCGCGGTCGAGGAACTCGCGTTCGTCGGCGTCGGCCAGTTCCGACATCCGTTCGGTCCAGTCTTCCTCGAACGACTCCGAGAGCGAGAGGTCCTCGTCGCCTTCGAGAATGCAGACCTCCAAGAGCTCGCCGAGAACCGCTTCCGGGTCCGGGCCGACGTCGTCTGCAGTCAACGAGTCAGACACTGGGCCGTCCCCGGGGCCGTGGTTTGGCCCGACGTCGATCGGCAGATGGTCCACCAGTTTCGGCGCGAACTTTGGGGTGTACGGAACTACGTAGCCGCGGAGGTACACGAGTAACAGTCCGCCCAGAAGCACTGGAAGTGCTGCCGGCAGCCACAGGAGTGCCGCGAGAACCGAAGCGGCCCCGACGACGACCGTGTTCACCGCGGTGCAGGGCCAACAGCGACTGTCTCCGGTGTACTCCGGCCTGCGGACCCGTTCGAGTACCGACATGGTTGCAGGACGGTTACCGCCGGGCGTACAAAAGATTCCACGGTGCCTCCCGTAATCGAGTAGGCGCCCCACCTGATCCCTGAACAACCTCTCTGATATAGAACAACAACAGGTGTAGTAACATGTCCCAAATCTATATACGCCTGGTGTCCATATCGACGAAACTGTAATGGTCGATACTGACCCCCAACGCGATTCGAAACGGAGTGGCGTCTCCCGGCGGCGGTTCGTGCAGGCGGCTGGAGCATCGGGCGTTATGGTCGGCGTCGCGGGCTGTCTCGGAGACGACGACGATGGCCCGATCGAAATTACGATGGACGGAGAGTGGGTGGACATAGAGGACGAGGTGATCCAGTCACTGTACGACGCCGGCCTGGACGAAGGGATCGAGGTCGAGATCCTGCCGGGTGACTTCGAAACGGGCGAACGGCGCGCCGACTTCACGTCGGCGCTGGACGCGGGCCGTGGGAGCCCGGACATCTTCATGATGGACTCCGGCTGGACGATCCCGTTTATCGTTCGCGAACAGATCGTCAATCTGGAGGAGGAACTGTCGGAGGACGTCCTGAACACCGTCCAGAACGACTACCTCGATGCAGCGGTCGACACGGCGAGCCACCCGGAGACCGGCGACCTTTACGGGGTGCCGCTGTTCCCGGATTACCCGATGATGCACTACCGGAAGGACCTCGTCGAGGAAGCGGGGTACGATCCGGAGGGAGAAAACTGGGCGACCGAGCCCATGTCCTGGCAGGAGTTCGCCGAGATGGCGGCCGACGTGTGGGAGTATCACGGCGGGGAAGACGAGTTCGATTACGCGTTCACGACGCAGGGTGACAACTACGAGGGGACCTCCTGCTGTACGTTCAACGAACTGATGACGTCGATGGGTGGGGCGTACTTCGGGGACCACGAGAACCTGTTCGGCCCTGTCGGCGAACGTCCGATCACCGTGAACGAGGAGCCGGTCCACGACGCGCTCCGGATGATGCGGTCGTTCATGTACGGTCCCGACGCCGACAACGCACATCCGGACTTCCCGAAGATCTCGACGTCGGACCTCGTCGAGTTCACCGAAGAGCCGTCGCGGGAACCGTTCACGGGCGGCAACGCGATCTTCCACCGGAACTGGCCGTACGTCATCCCGATCAACGCCGAGGACGCTGCCTTCGACTTCGAGGACCACGCGGCGATGCCGCTTCCATACGGCGTCGAGGCGGGGCAGGGGAACTACGCCGGGACGGGCGGTACGGCCCACGCGCTGGGTGGCTGGCATCTCACGGTCAACCCGAACACGTCACAGCTCGAGGAGGCGATCCAGGTCGTGGAGGCGTTCGTCAGCGAGGACGTCATGCTGAGCAACTTCGAGCTCGGCGGGTACATCCCGCCGAGCCCCGACGTCATCGAACAGGCGGATCCCGACGCTGTGGGCCCGATGGGGCGGTTCCTCGACACGCTGGCCGTCGTCGGCGAAAACACCGTTCCGCGACCCGTGACGGCAGTCTGGCCCGAGCAGTCGCCACTCATCTCCTCGGAGATCCACGACGCGTACCTCGGCGACAAGACGCCGGAGGAAGCGATGGCCGAACTCGAGGATCAACTCGAGACGACCGAGGAAGCCTAACGAGGGCCGAGCCGGATGTCTCCCGATTCACAGACCGAACGCGGATCCGGCCGTCTCCTCTCCCGTCCGCTCGACTGGCTCGAAACCCGCAGCGAAGAGGTGTACGCCTACATTCTGTTGCTTCCGTCGTTTCTCCTTTTGGGCGTGATCGCGTTCTATCCGCTCGTGGAGACGTTCCGGTTCTCGCTGCTGGCGGACGAGGTCGCTGCTGCGGATCCGTTCGGCGAATTCGTCGGCCTCGACAACTACGTCGCGCTGCTGTCGGGCGAGGCCCGGATTCCGCGACAGTTCATCGACATCGTGTTCACCGGTCAGTTCCCGTTCGTCGAACTCGGCACGCCGTTTCTCCGGCAGGCGATCATGGTGACGCTCGCGTTCGCGATCATCAGCGTGCTGTTCGAGACGCTGATCGGCTTCGGTCAGGCGCTCGTGATCGACCAGGACTTCTACGGCCGCCGGTGGGTGCGCGTCGCCATCATCATCCCGTGGGCGATCCCGATCGTCATCCAGGCGATGATCTTCTTTTTGATCTTCAATCCGACGATCGGCTTCGGCACCGACTTCATGCAGTGGCTCGGCGTTTTCGGGGACAATCCGCTCGCCAGTAGCCGCGACTCGTTTATCATCGTGCTCGTGGCGGACATCTGGAAGACGGCGGCGTTCATGGCGCTTCTCATCCTCGCAGGGCTTCAAAGCATCGACCGGGGTCTCTACGACGTCGCAAAGGTATCGGGCGCCTCCCCGTGGCAGCGGTTCAAGTTCATTACGTTGCCGCTGGTGATGCCGGCACTTCTGGTCGCGATGCTGTTCCGGACGATGGACGCGATGCGCATCTACGGACTGATCGACGCGACGGCCGGCTGTCAGACGGTACCGTCGTTGACCTGTCTGGTCATCATTTCACTGCAGGAGACCCGTCGGTGGGCGACCGCCTCCGCGGTCGCGTTCCTGACGGCGGTGGTCATCGGGCTGCTGGTGATCGTCTACCTGTGGGGACTTCGTGACACCGACGGAGGGATATCATGAGCGACGACGAACATCCAGACCTCGCTGCACAGCAACGTCCCGAAGAGCCGGAGCTCGACCGGGGAGTCGTCGAGGCGTGGGCGGCACGGATGATCTCGAATCCGGATCGCGCCTACCGTGCAGCCTTCTACACCGCGACGATCGTCTTCCTGGTCACCACGCTTTTCCCCTTCTATTGGCTGTTCGTGCTGGCGGTCACACCGCGCGCACAGCTGGGCGACACCGGGGTTTTGACGCCCGGCGGAACACCGCGGGCGGACATCGAACTTCCCTTGATCGACGCGACCCTGGCGGTTCCGGTCGGACTCCCGGCCGACTTCAACGTCCTGGCGTTCGTCGAAATATTCCAGCGGCTTCCGTTCCACCGGTACGTCTTCAACAGCTTCCTGATCGCCGTTCTGGCGACCGTGATCGTGCTGTTCGTCGGGAGTCTGGCCGGCTACGTGTTCGGCCGGCTCCGGTTCCGGGGGAAGAACCCGCTTTTGTTGCTGGTGCTCGTCACCTCGTTCTTTCCGCCGGCGGCGTTCTTCGTCCCGCTCAACCGGCTGTTCAACCGGAACATCGACGTTCTCCGGCCAGTCATGGCAGACGGATCGCTGTACAACACGCCATACGCGATTTTTGTCCCGCTGTCGGCGATTTTCCTCCCGTTGTCGATCTTCATCCTGATGACGTTCTACTCGCAGATCCCCGACGGGCTCGAGGACGCCGCACGCGTCGAGGGGACGACCCGGCTGGGTGCGCTCTTTCGGGTCATCGTCCCGCTTTCGGCCCCGGGAGTCGCAACCGCCGGCGTGTTGACGTTCATCGCCGTCTACAACGAGTACTTCTTCTCCTCGTTGATGACGGACGGTCGCCACGAGAACTGGGCGCCGATGCTCGAGGGGATCCTCCGGTTCCAGGGCGAGTTCGAGGTGCTGTTCAACCTCATGGCCGCCGCGAGTATCGTCGCCGTGTTACCGGTGGCGATACTGGTGATCGTCGCACAGGAAAAGATCGTCAGCGGACTGACCGCGGGGGCGGTCAAGGAGTAACCTATGGGATCAGTCAAACTCGAGAACATCACGAAACGGTACGAGGACGTAACGGCGGTCGAAGACATGAACCTGGAGGTCGAACACGGCGAGTTTCTCACGCTGGTCGGCCCCTCCGGCTGCGGGAAGTCGACGACGATGGAAACGATCGCCGGGCTCACGCTCCCCACTGAAGGCAGCGTTTACATCGGCGACCGCGAGGTCACCGACCTCCCGCCGAAGGACCGGGGGATCTCGATGGTCTTCCAGAACATCGCGCTGTTTCCCCACATGGACGTGTACGACAACATCTCGTTTGGCCTCCGGCTCCGGAAGTACGACCAGGAGGAGGTCGACCGGCGCGTCGAGGAGGCGGCCGACATCGTTCAGCTGGAGGGGATGATGGACCGGATGCCCCAGGAAATGTCCGGTGGCCAGCGCCAGCGCGTGGCGATCGCCCGCGCCATCGTGCGCGAACCCGACGTGTTCTTGATGGACGAGCCGCTCGCGAACCTCGACGCCGAACTTCGGGTCCACATGCGCACCCAGCTCCAGCGGCTCCACCGCAAGCTGGATACGACGATCATCTACGTCACGCACGACCAGGCGCAGGCGATGACGATGTCCGATCGCATCGCGGTCATCAACGCCGGCAAACTCCAGCAGGTCGCCCCGCCGCTCGAGTGTTACAACGAGCCGAAGAACCTCTTCGTCGCCGGCTTCATCGGCTCGCCGTCGATGAACTTCATCGAAGGCGAGATCGGCACCGACGGGTTCGGTTCAGAATACGTTTCGGTTCCGATGGATCCCGACACACAGGGCGTCCAATCGGGCCAGAACGTGACGCTCGGGGTTCGCCCCGAGGACGTCTATCTCGCCCGGGGTCGAGAGAAGGCGACGGCGCCGACGGACACGATGCACGCCGTGGTCGACGTTCTCGAACCGATGGGCGACGAGCTGTTCGTGTATCTGCTGTTCGACCGCGAGGTCGAAGCGAGCGCGGAGGGGCGCGGGAAGGGACAGCTGCTCGTTAGCCTCCCTCCAGACACCGACATCACGGAGGGCGAGGACGTCGAGATCGTTGCCGACCGGAGCAAAATCCACGTCTTCGACACCGGAAGCGGCGAGGCGATCACCCACGGACTGACGTAGTCCGACGGCCGACGTTCAGACGAATCGTTCTGCGACTGTCCCGAGGAGAGGGAGTTTGAACCGTTCACCCCGGCCGGCTTTCACCATCAAAAGCAGCCAGAGGACGAACGCGGCGAGCCCCAGCGCCGAGGACACGAGCGTGACGGCAGCGGACACCCCTGCCTCGAGCGCCGACACGGTTCCCAGGAGTGCGCCGAGCAGTTCGAACAGGAGGACGAGTGCGAATACGCTCCCGAACGCAACGACGCTCTGTGCGGCGTGAAACCGGACGTACTCGTCGTCGGTCACTAGATAGAAGACGAGCCCGGTGAGGAACGTGACCGAGTAGGCGAGCGCACCCGCCAGGTTCCGGTCCAGTCCGAGCACTGTCGACCTGGCCGGATCGGGATGGTCGCTCATGAAACGGCTCGTTCGGGACGTTCCTCTCCGAACAAATAATTACTCCGTTCGGTTTCCCGTGTTCTCACATCCGCCCGCCCGAACGTGATATTTAACAACCGACGTAGTTAATCGACGTTCATGAGCCTCGAAGACGTTCGCGTCGGCGTCGTGGGTCTGGGCGGCATCGGTACACATCACGCCGAACGCCTCCGGGAATCTGACGCACAGCTGGTCGGCGGCATGGACATCGACGCGGACGCACGCACCGAATTCGCACAGGGGTTCGACGTCCCGACGGACGGCGACGTCGACGAACTCCTCGAACGCGTCGACGCCGTCCTCGTCACCACGCCCAACAGGTTCCACGAGGAGTATGCGGTGCGGGCTCTCGAGATGGGGACGGATGTCCTGCTAGAGAAGCCACTTGCACATACCCTCGAAAGCGCAGAACGGATCGCCGACGCTGCCGCCGAGGCGGACGGTTTCTGTATGGTCGGGTTTCACAATCGGTTTGCGGGCTCGACGGAGGTGTTCAAACACTACCAGCGTGAAGGACGGTTCGGCGACCTCACGCACGTCGAGGCGAACTTCCTGCGGCGGCGCGGGATCCCTGGGCGTGGGTCGTGGTTCACCGATCTGGATGTCGCCGGCGGCGGCGCGCTCGTCGACGTCGGCGTCCACGCGGTCGATCTCGCCTTGCACCTGCTGGATCACCCGACCGTCGAGGAGGTGTCCGGTCAGACACGCGCGGAGTTCGGCATCAGCGATGAGTACGCCTTCATCGAGATGTGGGGCGAGGACTGCGGCCCGGACGGGTTCGACGTCGAAGACTCGGCGACGGCGTTTCTCCGGACTGCAGACGGGGCGACGATCTCGCTGGAGGTCGCCTGGGCGGCGAATCGTCCGGACACCAGAGAGATGTTCGTCCGCGGCATCGACGCCGGCGCGTCGTTCGACCTCGGGAGCGACGAGCTGACGATCTACGAGGCCGACACCGGCGGCGGCAACCACCTGGCGGACACGGAAATTACGACCCAGTCGCGGGACGCGTACGCGGCAGAACAACGGGCGTTTCTCGAGGCGGTCGCGGCCGGGGAGCCGCCGGCCCGAAACACCGTCGAGGAAGGGCTCCAGGTACAGCGAATCGTCGACGCGATATACCGGTCGGCCGATGAAGGGCGGAGCGTCCGGTTAGACTGACGGTACTGAAGGTTTATTCGTGAGGTTGTACATACTCCAGACATGGATATCGGCGTACTCACCGTTCCGCTCGGGAACCGATCGAGAGGCGAGGCGTTCGAGGCCCTTGCGGATCTCGGCGCAGACGCCGTCGAACTCGGCGTCGGGGGCTGGCCCGGGGAGGATCACGTGGATCGCCGCAGGACCCTCGACGACGAGGCGGCACAGTCCAGACTGCACGACCAACTGGAGGAACACGGCCTCCGGATCTCCGCGCTCGCGACGCACAATAACCCGCTGCATCCCGACGAGGATCGCGCGACGGAAGCCGACACCGAACTGCGCGAGGCGATCCAACTGGCAGCCCAACTCGAGGTGGGGACAGTCACCTGCTTTTCGGGACTGCCCGCAGGCGGGCCGAACGACGAGGTGCCAAACTGGGTGACTGCGCCGTGGCCGACCGAGCACACGGAGGCGCACGACTACCAGTGGAACGAGGTCGCGATCCCGTACTGGCAGGACCTGGCAGCGTTCGCCGACGAACACGGGATCGATATCGCGATCGAGATGCACCCGAACATGCTGGTGTACGAACCCCGCGGGATGCTCCGACTCCGCGAGGCGACGAACGAACGGGTGGGCGCGAACTTCGACCCCTCCCATCTCTACTGGCAGGGGATCGACGTCACTGAGGCGATCCGCCTGCTGGGTTCGGAAGGAGCGATTCACCACGTCCACGCCAAGGACACCCGGGTGTACGAGGCGAACGCCCGGGAGAAGGGCGTCCTCGACACTGCCGACTACACCGACGAAGTGAACCGGTCGTGGCTGTTCCGATCGATCGGCTACGGCCACGGGGAGGAACACTGGAAGGACGTCGTCTCCACGCTCCGGATGGTCGGCTACGAGGGCGCACTGTCGATCGAACACGAGGACTCGCTGACGTCCTCGATGGAGGGACTCGAAAAGGCCGTCGACGTCCTCGAACGCGCGGTCTTCGACACCACGCCCGGGGAGGCCTACTGGGCGGAGTGAGGTGATTCACGTGACTGACACACTTACCGTCGGAATGCTGGGGTACCGGTTCATGGGCAAGGCCCACTCGAATGCGCTCGCACGCCTGCCGATGTTCTTCCCGGACGCGCCGGACGTGCGCCGGGACGTACTGATCGGACGCGACGAGGAAACGCTCGCCGATGCAGCAGACCGGTTCGGGTTCGATCGGACCGCGACCGACTGGCGTGCGGTCGTGGACGAGGTGGACGTCCTCTACAATCTGGGGCCGAACCACCTCCACCCGGAGCCGTCGATCGCAGCGCTCGAGGCCGATACCCACGTGCTGTGTGAGAAACCGCTCGCGCCCACGCTCGCGGCGGCAGAACGGATGCGAAACGCTGCCGAAGACAGCGAGGCTGTCGCCGGCGCCGCCTTCAACTACCGGTTCCTGCCGGCGATCCAGTACGCGAAGGGGCTCATCGAGGACGGCGAACTCGGGGAGATCCACCACGTCAGGGGGAGCTACCTGCAGGACTGGCTGGTCGATCCGGAGGCGCCGTGGGTGTGGCGGCTGGACGAGGAGCTCGCGGGTTCGGGCGTGCTCGGCGATCTGGGGGCACACACGATCGATCTGGCGAGGTTCCTGGTGGGTGAGGTCACCGGCGAAATCGAACGGATCTCGGGCCACCTACAGACGTTCGTCGAGGAGCGCCCGGTGCCCGACGAGGACGAAACGCGGCCGGTCACCGTCGACGACGCCTACTCCGCCCAGGCGGCCTTCGAGAACGGCGCGGTCGGAACCTTCGAGGCGTCGCGGTTCGCCACCGGCCACAAGAACGACCACGCGATCGCGATCCACGGTTCGAAGGGGAGCGTCCGGTTCTCGCTGGAGCGGCTGAACGAACTCGAGGTGATGCGCGAAGGGAACCGCGGCTACGAGACGGTGCTGGTCACCGACGAGACGGATCCGTACGTCGACCGGTGGTGGCCCCCGGGACACGTGATCGGCTGGGAACACACGTTCGTCCACGAAAACTACGAGTTCCTCTCGTCGGTCGCCAACGGTGAGGCGTTCTCGCCGTCGTTTTCGGAGGCGTATCGCGTCCAGCAGGTGCTTGCGGCGATCCAGGAAAGCGACGAACGCGGTGAATGGGTCGCAATCGACGACGTGGAGTGATCGCCCCGGAACCGTGCCCGTCGAGCCTCAGGGACACCGCTCGTCGATGATTCGCTCGACGATGGCAGTACTCGAGAGTATCTCCCCATCGTAGTCGGGTTCGCGCCGGGTGGCACGCTCCACCCGACAGTCGAACCCCCGGTCGCCCAGAGCTTTTCGGATGGAGTCGGCGTCGTGGTGCTGGTCGTAGCCCAGCACGATGACGTCGGGGTCGATCCGTTCGATCGGGACGAAGATGTCCTCGGGGTGGCCCAGGTGCGCCTCGTCGACGACCGAGAGGGCGGCGACGACGTCGCGTCGCTGCCGATCCGGGAGCACGGGAGGGTCCTTGTGGGTGACGTTCTCTCGACGGGCGACGATGACGTGCAGTTCGTCGCCGTACGTCGCGGCGTCCTCGAGGTAGTGGACGTGACCGGGATGCAGGAGGTCGAAGGTTCCCTGGGCGACGATCCGGTCGACGGAACCGTCGCCGGCGTCGCTGTTGGTCCCCGGATCGTTCCCGCCGCTCATCTGTACTCCTCGTTTCGGAGTTCGGCGTCGATGTCCTCCTGGGTAAAATCGAAGAACTGCTCTTCGGGGAGTTCGACGTCGAGGACGTCGAGCTTCGTCCGTTCGCCCTCGTTGTCGAACGCCCGCCAGTCGCTCCAGCCGTACGGGGCGCCGACGATGATGTGGACCTGGCCCTGGCCGAACGTCATGAGGTCCTCGTCGCTCGGGCGGAGCACGCCGTTCGGATGCGAGTGGACCGAGCCGACGCTCCGGATGTCGTTCGGCTTCATGTTGGTCTTCACGGTCGCGCTCATCGGGTTCGAAACCGTGCCCGGAATGACGAGCACGTCGGTGATCACCTGCCCGTCACGGTCGAGGTCGAACTTGCGGGCGTCCTCCGCGCGGAGGAAACCCATGTACTCGTTGGGATGTGTCTCCTCGGAGGCCTCGAGGATGAACTCCATCGTCTCCCGGGCGATCCCGAGGAGCTCGCGCGACCGGAACAGGCGCATGTACGGCCTTCGGAGTCGTTGCCTCCTAAGGATTCCGGACGCGTTCCGTCCCGCGCCGGCGCGTCCGGCCGGAGGGACGGATAATAACGCTTACCTCTGTCACCGCCATATCGCGGGACATGACAGACGAAATCGCCGGGGATTCCGGCGAGCGGGACGATTCGAGTTCCGCACCGACTGTGTTCGATCTCTCTCCGGACTGCACGCTCGAGGACGTATCGGAGGGTTCCTACTACCACGCCGTCGTCAACGGCGTCGTCGACTACGGTGTATTCGTCGACGTCTCCGACGTCGTTTCGGGCCTGATCCACGAGTCGAACCTCGAGGAACGCTACGCCGTCGGCGACCGGTTGATCGTCGAACTCGAGGAGGTACGCGAGAACGGCGACGTCGCCTTCGACGTCGTCCATCCGGACGACTATCGTACCGAAGCCGTCGAGCACGAGCCGGAGATCACCGACGTCGGGACGCTCTCGCCCGGCGCCGAGGTGACGATCGAAGGACTCGTCGTCCAGATCAAACAGACCGACGGGCCGACGATCTTCCACGTCAACGACGGCACAGGGATCGTTCCCTGTGCGGCCTTCGAGGAGGCGGGCGTGCGGGCGTCCCCCGAGATCTCACTCGAGGATCCGGTTCGGATCGCCGGCTCCGTCGAGAACCACCAGGGAAGCCGGCAGGTCGAGGTCGATGACCTGTCCGGGCTGGCCGACGAACGCGCTCGAACGGTGGCGGAAACCGTCGAGGAGCGGATCGACGAACGCGCCGAACCGATCGACGTCGAGCCGCTGGTCGAGTGGGGGGCGTTCGAGCCGATCCGCGAGGACCTCCGGGAGCTCGCGCGCCTGCTCCGACGGACGGTTCTCGAAGGACGGCCGATCCGGGTCCGTCACCACGCGGACGGCGACGGGATGTGCGCGGCGATCCCGGTGCAGTACGCACTCGAGGAGCTGATCCGGACGGTCCACGGCGACCCCGACGCGCCGAGACATCTGTTCAAGCGGCTGCCGAGCAAGGCGCCGTTCTACGAGATGGAGGACGTCACCCGCGATCTCAACTTCGCACTCGAGGGGCGCGCCCGCCACGGACAGAAGCTGCCCCTGCTTTTGATGCTCGACAACGGCTCCACCGAGGAGGACGTCCCTGCCTACGAAAACCTGGCTCACTACGACATCCCCATAGCGGTCGTCGACCACCACCACCCGGACCCGGACGCGGTCGAGCCGCTGCTCGACGCCCACGTGAACCCGTATCTCCACGGGGAGGATTACCGGATCACGACCGGAATGATGTGTGTCGAACTCGCGCGGATGCTCGCGGCTGACCTCGGTGACGAGCTGGAACACGTCCCCGCGATTGCCGGGATTTCCGACCGGTCGCAAGCGGAGGTCATGGACGAGTACATCGCCCTCGCCGGGGAGGCCGGATACGACCGGGATGATCTCGTCGACATCAGCGAGGCGCTGGATTACGCCGCCCACCTGCTGCGGTACAGTGACGGCGAAACGCTCGTCAACGACGCGCTCAACGTCGGCTGCGACGACGACGAACGGCACCGCGAGCTCGTGGCGTTCCTCGCGAGCCGATCCCGGCGGGACGTCGACAAACAGCTCGCGGCGCTGGAACCACACGTGGAACACGAGCGGCTCGCCTCCGGCGCGCACCTCTATCGCGTCGACCTCGACAACTTCGCCCACCGGTTCACCTATCCTGCGCCGGGGAAGACGACAGGCAACCTCCACGATCGGAAGGTGACCGAAACCGGCGAGCCGGTAATCACGATCGGCTACGGCCCGGACTTCGCGGTGCTCCGGTCGGACGGCGTCCGGCTCGACATCCCCCAGATGGTGACCGAACTGAACGAGGAGCTCCCTGGAAGCGGCGTCTCCGGCGGCGGTCACCTCGTCGTCGGCTCGATCAAGTTCGTGAAGGGTCGGCGATCGGAAGTGATCGACGCCCTGGTCGAGAAGATGGCTGACGCGGAACTCGACGAGGCGCTCTCGTCGGCGGCGACCCCGGAGTAAGCGGAGTCGGCTCCGACAGGGCGACTGCTTTTCGATCAGGCGAAGCGAACTCGGCGCCTGGCGACCTCACCCCCCACGAGTGTAACGGCCGCAAATCCGCCCAGCAACCCGACCGGCGTCCGGAAGCTCCCGCCGTGCCAGTCGGCGGCGAGGACTCGCCAGTAAAACTCCGCGATCGCCGGGTTCTCCACCGCGAGCAGGAGCTCACGGTTCCGCGATCCGGCGTGCTCGTTCCAGTTGAGCGAGCCGACCACGGCGGTGTCGTCGATCACGGCCCCTTTGGCGTGGACCCTGTCGAACCGCCCCCGGGGCTCGACGATCCGGGCGTCGAGTTCCCCCTCGCCGACGTCGAGCCCGCGCAGCTCCTCGACGAGCGCCTCGTTTTCCTCCCGGTCGTACCACGCACCTGAAAGCTGCAGCCTGACTGTTACACCCCGCTCGGCCGCGCCGATCGCCGCCTCCAGAAGCCTGTAGCCGGTACCGCCCGTCCGTGGAACCACGACCGCCACCCGTTCGTCGGCGCCGTCGATCATGGCCTCCAGTTCGGACTCGGCGTTGTCGGGCGCGAGCATGAGCCTGACGGTCGCCTCGTCGAACTCCGCAGTCGGAAACCGCTCCGGGTAGCTCTCGTTTGCACTGGTGCCCTCGCGAACGGTCGCGCCGGCCCGGTACTCCGTCCAGGGGACGGCGTCACGCCAGCCGGAGTCGTGTTCGAACACCTCCGCCACGGAGGCGGCGACGTTCCTATCGTCCACCCGGACCCCCCACCCTCGGTTCGACGCGCCGCCAGTCCCGGAGGGTTTCCAGTTCTCCGTGAGCGCCACCACCGTGTCGTCGGCGACGGCGTACTTGGCGTGGGGGTACATCATATATTGAGTATCCTATGGACAAGTATTATTAGTTACCAGATTCAAGGGTGGGTATGGTGAGAGTCAACCTAGAAGTCCCCGAAGAGACAAAAGAGAAGTGGCAAAAAGAAGCTGAAAACGATCCTAACGCGGGTGGTAATCTATCCGGGTTCGTTCGTTCTGCAGTATCAGAGAAAATCAATCAAAGCGATTCTGAGGTATCTCACGGGGAGGATATACACTCAGAGATAACCGAATTGAAGAGTATGGTCAATCAATTAGCTGAATCGCTCGAAACCACTAATGCACGTCTAAGAGAAATTGAGGGTGAATCAAAGAGTGACCCAGAGACAGAAAAACTCGCAAATGAACTATTCTCACGTCTCCCCACGAAAGACGACTTTGAATCATGGCATAGTGGTAAAGATGAATCGCTAAAACTCTCGGAGTATCCCGAAGAGGAACACACTAATCTTAGGGCTGAACGTGGGGGAGCTATCGGAGCGTTTGCTGAACTAATGGATGTTACTGTCATACAGATTCATGACGCTATCAGTTATCTTCGGGAGAATACTCCCCTAATTCAAGAGAGAGAAATTAACGGTGAAACCCGGATCTACAGAGAGGGATAACTATGCACGAAACACTCTCAGAGTATTTAGAAACCAAGAAATCAGGTAACCAGAATACCTATGAGAACACTCAGACGGCGGTGAAACACTTTGATGAATGGTTAGACGGGGACGATCCAAGAAAGAAAGAAGCTCTTGATATTGAATCATTCTGTCGGTGGATGAATAACGAACAAGGGTTAGCTGAAATTAGTTGTATCAGATACGTCCGTGTTATCTCCGGGTACTACAAGTATATTCAGAAACGACAGAACGGGGGAAGAAAACGGGGAGAAATAGATGAAAGTCTCATAGTGTACGATAATCCCGTGCATGAAGCTGATACGTCGGGACAGTACGAATCTAGTCGTGAGACGAAACGCTCGAAAGAAATGAGAGACGATTATTTCGCTTTGTCCCCAGAGGATATGACGAAAATGATTGAAAACGTCCCCGAACCCGTCTTTCGTAATCAGCTTCTATACAAGATATTGGGTCAAACGGGTTGTAGACCGGGAGAAGTTATCAATATCCGTCTAAAGGATGTTACCAACGATGAACTATGGGATAACAACCGTATCCGTATTCGTGCTGAAAAGACTCAGAACAACCGGACAGTACGATATAACGATTCTCTCAAGTTCTATTTGCGTCAATGGTTAGAACAAGGAGAGAGAGATAACTTCTACAAAGCGGGAGAATCTGAATACCTATTCCCCACCCATAAATCTGAGAAAATCAGTACCCGACGTATCCAAGAGATAACTCGAAAGACCGCAAAGAACGCGGATATACAAGAAGTATTGTACAAAGATTCTATAGGTAGACCTAGGTACAAAGTAACCGCATATGCATTTCGTCATGGATTTGCTGAAAACATGATACGGGAGGGTTGTGACCTAGCTAGACTCAAGAAATTAATGGGACACTCAGATATTTCTATGACGCAAAAATATTTGGATCCAGATGAAACCGCATTAGACGAAACCACCCAATTCGTCCCCGAAATATAGGGACGGTTCACCCGACTCTTTTTCGTCTCAAATTCTCACTTACCGTGGGGGTATCGGGGGTATTGTCCCGTTCTTCATTCTCAACTTGTCCTAAACTCCCACAGTCAATTCTACAGTCAACACATGAGACGTATGGTCCGTCAGATTTGATTGAATCGGATAGTAGTGGTTTGGGTCATATATTCTGAAATCGCTTTGAGAGTCATACAGTTTGTTCTCTAAGAGGTTTGTGAGAATAGCAGAGAAAACCGACTATGGATCTAAGAGAAATTGAATTGAATAGTGTTGAGAGAGATAACAGAGATTTAGAAAAGAGAAAAGAGATTAAATCAAAGAAGAGAATCTATAAATCTGTTAGAATCTGTCTGAACAAGTTTTGATGAAGTTTGGACAAAGTTTGAAAGAAACCTGATAAATTTGTTAATCTTTCGAGCAAAAAATATTCGTCACAGTTATATCATCTCTACCTGCTTTAACCCACACTTCAAACTGTGAACGGTATTTCCGGCAAAAATCTCAAAAAATTTCTCACATACTGAAATACTGAACAGAATACCCGGCGATTGATGAAAGGGTTGGGAAACGTTTCCCACCCCTTCACCCTTTGAAGGATGTGCGAACGTTCGCACACCCTTTGAATAGGGTTCGTAGAATTCTCCGAACCTTCTTTATCTGTATCCTGTTCTGGAAACGTTTCCAACTCTGAACCTTTCGCTCAATTGAACGAGAAGTAACATTCTGGAAATATTTCCTAAATGTATCCCTTATTTGGGGGTCAGGAAACATTTCCTTACCCGCGTTTATCCAATTATACCCCTGTGAAGACTCTTCATTAGGATGATTGTCCATTTCTAACCTACTTCTTTGTCCATTCGTCAATCTAAATATAAAGACTTATATACCCTGTAGGTTCTATAATTAATTAGTCATGTCAACTGACGGTGGAAAACGGGAGAACGAGTTTACAACCGTTCGACTTGAACGGGATTTAGTCGAACAGTTACAGAATGAGATGAGTTACGGCGATAGTTATAACGACTTTTTAAAGAATAAATTGGAGATTTAAATTATGGCAGTTATCAAACTAAGCAAAGACGACAATACTAACGGTGGATCGACTTACGATGAATTTAGCAGTCATCAAGATATTGAAGAGGCTGAACTAGATTCGGACGATCTTATTATTGAAGAGTTATCCGGGGACTCTCGAACCCGTATCAGAGAACGTGATTCTGACGAACATTATATCAAACTGAACCCACAGAGCGAATACGTTCAGAAATACTTTGACGACGATGAGATCGAAGAGTTGAGCGAAAAAGATAGAATCGTGAATGGATCCCCGGACGAACCCGAAGATATTGATGAAGTGTGGGATGGGATGCGGGAGGATATTGAAGCTCACAATCGGGAAGTGGCTAAGAAAAAGATGGCCGAAGAGAAGGCCGAAGCTCGTGAATTTTTCAAGAAGGGGACAAAGTTAGATAAGGAAATCTCTGAAATGACCGGTTCGGAATTTGCCGAATTAATGGCAAATGCCAACGAGGGGGAAACAGGGATCGAAGCCGAAGATATCCCCGAATATAAGGAGACGATCAAAAATATCGAAGAAAAGTATTCTAAGATATTGGGTAAGAACGAACCCGATATTAAAGACCCAAATGATGCTGTTGAGAATCTATCCGAAGCGACGGACGCTTTTCGAGAGTATGATAACGCGGTCTTTGACGAACTAGCTCAAGATATTGAAGATAGCGACGGATTGACGGAATACACTACCCTATCGGAAAACAACTCTCGCCGGGTTCGGACCAAAGATCCGGAGCTTCGGGATGCTATTGTTAACCATGAAAACGAACCGTTTGACGGGGATGTTACGATTCACGAAAGAGGATCGGAATACGTCGAAGCTACAATTACGAAAAATGACTGAATCTGATTGTCCCAAATGTGGGTCAAATACCTACTCTACCCACAAGGAGAAAGATCGGGTATCCGAAGGGATTGTTACCTATGAGTTTCATTCAGAATGTAGTGACTGCGGTTATACCCCGCTATGATTAGTGACATACCATGTCCCCGATGCTTTTCGGAAACTGATAGCGAAACATCCCACGAATGGTTAGGGGATGCTAAGCTTCGACTAGACCTAGATATTGACTGCTACTCTTGTGACTTTGAACGGACGCTAAGCACACATTTCAGATAATAATATGTCTGAAATCACAACTACAGACTCTTACTTTACATCAACAGTAGATGATTCCAACTTAGAAGAGATTAGAGACTCTTTAAAGAGTGAAGAGCCATTAATTGGTTACTCTCATAACCAGCTACAAGGTACTGTTACGGTGGTTGTAGATCTGTCAGATATTGATACAGAGGTGTTACGGTATATCCACTAACAATATGTAACCCGGTTACATTATGTTACCCGGTTATTTTATGTTAGCAAATCTTTAAATACGTGTAGATACTAAAGTAATATACTGACTGATTGAACATACGTCTAACTGACGACGAAAAAAGCGGGTTGGTGGCACAACCCGGAGGAAGCCAAGGATGACTACAACATATCAATATACTGTATCTAATAATATAAGACTTTCGGACGAATCGCGGAATAAGAGTGACGAGTTTAATCAAATCGCGGATAATCTACCCAATAATAGTATTTTTACTCAATGTGGGGGAGATTACAAAGGAGGGGAGATTAACGGATATACAAATAAAGAAAACCTACTTACAAAAGAACGAGCATTAACCCACCTACAAGATGGGGGTAACGTCGGGATTGTACTGGGGAAATGGATTGATGGGGTTACATACGTCCTATTCGACGTGGAGGAGACGGACATACTCCCGGCGGATATTGAATCAATAATAGAAAGTCATGCTGTTTTGACCTTTGACTCTCCCCACTTGGGACGTAACAGATTGGTTCAGATTGATTCTCAAGAGACGTATGACCTACTCCGTTCGTTATCCCAAGGAGAGAGTGTAAACTGGTTTAGAGACGGGGAGAAAGACGACTTGGAGATTATAACAAAGGGTCATGCTATGATACCTCCGTCATCGATAGATCATACCACTTGTTCGGATGAAAAAGGGGGTTGTAGTGGGGAAGGGGAGGATAGATATATTCTCCAATCTGTAAATCCTACAGCTGAACCAATTGATTACGATACTGTAGATCGGCTTGGTGAACTACTCGACTTAACCCCGTCCGAAGAGAGTGAACCAGAACGTCCGACAGAAACAGATATTGATGTCCCCTCCCCAATCCCGAAGATCAATCCCAAGAAAGAATTTGCTGATAATGTCCCCTCCGTATCCCATACTTTTGACGACAGAATAGAATATATGAAATTCGGTGATTGGGACGGACAAGAGCAATTCATTCAATTATGGAATGGGAATTTTGAGAGTGTATCAGGCTCCAATAAACAAGGACGGGGAGAGTGTAAGTTAGCAAACTATATCGGGTTCTTTTTCGGGAGAAATGAGGATATGATACGGTTTATCATGTCTACTCTCCCCTTTGAAACACATTATCAGAAATACCCACGACACAGAAAGAATTTGCTCAACTTCACCAAGAATGTTAATTGGTGCTATTGTGAGGGAGTAGACTTTGAAAGAAAACTTAGTGTTGCTACTAATATCTGGGGGAATGATACAACCACCGTAAATGAACTAGCAGAACAAACTGAAATATCCAAACGACAGGTAAGAAACGCATTAGATATACTTGAATCGGAGGATCTTATCCGCCGGAATAAGGTAGGGAGAAAGAGATATATTCTGAACGATGGGGTAACTCAAGGGTATGTAATGGAATTAGAGAAAATCTGTGAAAAATATGAAGAGAAAGGAGATATGAATGAACAAACAAATAATAGTAATGTAGAAAAGGTGAAGATATGAACGTTTATACTATAATCCTTTATCCTTTTATAACAATGTTTCCGATGGGACCAAAATCGCAAGAAGGCGGACGAACCATTTATAAGGGGATAAACTATGAGTGAAACAGAATTAATCAATATTTCAGATTACGACGGACAATATACGTATATCGGTCGTGGTTCACCATTCGGTAATCCGTTCAAGCTGAAAGAACACGGTGGACAATATACCAGAAAAGAATCGGTGAAAAAGTATCGGACGTATTTCTATGAACGAATAGAAGAGAAAGATACGTTCAGAAAGAAGGTTGAAGGATTGAAAGGTGAGACATTAGGGTGTTACTGTTATCCCGAAGCTTGTCATGGGGATGTAATTCTTGAATATCTCGAAGGTGAACCGTGGGATCGAGCGATAAATACCAAGTCGATTTTTGACTATTAGAATTATGAGTAGAACTATAGAATATAATTCAGAACAAGATGCACCGTTTATGAAGAATTTCAGATTGACAATCAGCAACGACGTGTTGGTTCAGGCTATTGAAGAGCATCAAAGACAAACAGGTATGAGTGAGAGAGAAATAGCAAAAGAAGCGATTGTATCATATCTTGAAGAGAAGGAGCAAATCAAACTACAGTAAATCAGTTAAGGAGTACCCCCGACTCAAGTTCTACCCTGTATCTTGTATCTGTATCAATAACTAAATCAGGAGTGACTTCTGCAGGAATATCAAATATAATTTGTATTGTGGTTGTAATACCGGGGTTAATGGTTTCCCATATTCCAGATATCCCGTGTTCTAGATACGCACTTAAACCTGAATCAGGTTCATATACTGCATTTCCACCTTCTGCATCCTCGATCTCAAATAGACTGTGACCAATATCTACAGATTCATCTCCAACATTTGTTATTTCCATTTCAATAGCTTGAAAAATTCCATTAGCTTCATCAGGACCAAATTCTGGTCCCCTAAGTGCCGTAACAACAGTTATTTCAATATCTTCTTCATCCACTACAAAGCTTTCATCCATAGAGTAGACTATACTCGTTAAACTGAACGTATGCTGCTCCTGATTACTATTTATTTGTATATTGTCTTGAATATCTATGTGGTCGGGATGGGTGATCTCAATAGCATACTCATCTTGGTCTAATTCTTCCGCAATAAAAATTCCAGATTCGTCTGTCGAACCTGCCGTTACTGTTTCATCATCTGTTAATAGACCACCTTCATCAATAATACCTATCACAGCATCGCTAACAGGCTCACCTTCCGTATTTTCTACAGTAAATTCTACTGTTGCTGTTTCTTCCTCTGGTTCGGGTTCTGGCTCTGGTTCAGGTTCAGGCTCTTCCTCTTCAGGCTCTTCTTCGGGTTCTTCATCATCCGTATCCCCTGTACACCCAGCTAGTGCTACAGATCCTCCAAGTCCAATAAGCACTTTGCGACGATTTGGCATATCCTAACCCAGAAACTCATGACTAATAAAAATGGTTAGCTCATAGACTGATTAGTGAAATCAACACTCTCAACACTTCTTACGGTTATATAACTGTAGGTAATACATAGATATAGTGGTATTAGTGGGTATAATTGATAGTAATAAACTACTAAGTCTTTATTATACAGTAGGTTCATGGGTGTTAAACCATAGAATAGGGTAAAAGAAGGGTGTTTTCCAGTTGAAATCAGGGGGTTCAAAGTCTCTGTGTATTATATAAGTCAATTGTCTAAATTAAGTTCGTCAAATGACAGACACCCAGATCTGCCGTTATCCCCTCTTCATAACTTATGTTTAAGTTTAAAACTATCAAATCAAAAGACTTATTTATTTGTAGATACTTTATTTAATCACGGGGCGTTGGTTCCGTCCTGCCGGACATGGATCCGGTAAAGTAAGTAGAGATCCTTTCGAGATACCGGGGTTTTCCTTGGTTTCTCTTTGGATTCGTTCAGCTTACATTTGAACTGTTGAGAGAGTCGTTCAAGGCTCTTCAACCCGTCCCCGTGGGGATATAACGGGGCTTCAACCCACCGGTGGGGGATATACACCGGCTTTCGACATAGTGGATTTCACATTCTCTCTTGTCCTTCTGTGTAGAATCATTATATAAATTTAACAGAATAGGGTGATTTACCTAAATCGCAAGAAGGGACGGGGATGGGGGTTTCTGCTAAAATAATGCGGATAATGTTGCTTGTTTCTCCCCCGAATAGTGGTTAAAAATTGAGTATTCAAATGACTATTTCGCGTGGTGGTACGTGTATCGCGTGTACTCACCGTCGAGCACCCGGACGTCGATCCCCTGTCGGTCCAGGAACCGGAGCACTGCGGCCTGCGTCTCCGTGGCGCCGCCGACAGGGCTCCCCTCGAGGAGCACTCGCACGGTCACCCCACGCTCGGCTGCTGCGGCCAGCGCGTCCGCCAGCCGCCAGGATTCCAGCGTGTAGGCGGCGAGGTACACTCTGTCGTCGGCCTCGCGGATCGGCGCCACGGGCTCGCCCGGGGCGTCGGGCAGGACGAACGCACGGCCCGAAACGTTCTCGAAATTCTCCGGCTTCCGGGGACGGAACCCGTCCGCACGCCAGCCGCCGTCGGCGTCCGGCTCCCGAACCAGCTCGCCGTCCTCGCGGAGCCACCGGGCGCCGACCGGTGCGCGTCCGTACGAGATTTCGTCTTTCGTGGTGCCGTTTTCTGAGAGGCGTAGCGTCTCGCCGTCGTCGGCCAGCCTGAGCCGCCCCTCGAGACCGTACACGGGTACTTCGGCGAACTCGGCCGCGATCTCCGGCTCCGTCGAGACGGCGAACCGTCCCGTCCGGTCGGGTATCTCGACGGTCGTCGTTCCGTCGGTCAGCGTCCAGTTCCCGTCGGTCGGCACCTCGAGGACCACGTACTCCCCAGGGTCGCCGTCCGCGTGCGGGTTGGGGTACGCTTCGAGGATCCGAGCGTCCGCTTTAGTGGCGTCGGAACTACGATTTTCGACCGTCCCAGTTCCGTTCGACGTGCCGGACGCCGCAGGAACTGTGCCCAGGAGTGCGACGACGAGGAGCCCGACTGCGAGAAGCGCGACGACCGTCCCCGGACGGAGTCCGTCTGACGGAAGCGAAGCGCCGTTCCGATACGCCATAACGGTGCTGGCTCGGTATCGCAGATAAGTGGCGGGAGGCAGTCGACACAAGCGCTTATTTTCCAGCACCCGTGTACCGACTGTGGAGTTCGAATCGGCACGGAAACGGATGGTCGAGGCGATCGATCCCGAACTCGAGACGACGGCTGACGCTCTCCGTGTGGTCCCCCGCCACGCATTCGTCACCGAGCGGTGGCGTCATCTCGCGTACGCGGATCGGCCGCTACCCATCGGCGGCGGCGCGACGATCAGCGCGCCGGGGATTGTCGCGGAGATGTGCGATCACCTCGCGCTCGCTTCGGGGGATCGGACGCTGGAGGTCGGCACCGGATGCGGCTACCACGCCGCGGTGACTGCCGAGATCGTCGGCGCCGAAAACGTCTACACGGTCGAGATCGACGCCGAACTCGCCGACGCGGCGCGCGAACGGCTCACGGAGCTGGGATACGGCGCTGTGTCGATCCGCGTCGGGGACGGCCGCGAGGGCTGGCCCGAACACGCACCCTACGACAAAGCGTATCTGACCTGTGCCGACCGGACGTTCCCCGACGCGGTCGTCGAGCAGGTCCGCACGGAGGGGCTCCTGCTCGCACCGATCGGCCTGGCCGATCAGCGGCTCGTGCTGGCAACGAAGCTTCAGGACGGCTCGCTCGATCGTCTCGACTGTGGGCCGGTTCAGTTCGTCACCATGCAGGGGCCGGACGTTTGATTACCTCAGCCGCCGAACTGTCGGTATGGTGATCCTGGTTCCGATCGACGACTCCGATCCGTCTCGGGAGGCGCTGGAACTCGCGTATACGGATCATCCGGACGCGGCGTTTCTGGTGTTGCACGTGCTGGACCCCCAGCGGAGCGTCCTCGCCGGTGGGCTCGGCAACATCGACGCGGCGATCGAGGGCCACCAGGAGGACGCGGAGGCGCTGCTTGCGGACGCACAGCGGCTGGGAGAAGAACGCGGTTTCGACGTCGAGACCGAACTCGCATTCGGGCGTCCGGCCCGGGTGATCGTCGAGTACGCGGGTCTCGAGGAGGTCGAACAGGTCGTCATCGGCAGTCACGGCCGGACCGGAGCCGCGCGGGTGCTGCTGGGAAGTGTCGCAGAAACGGTGGTTCGTCGGTCGCCAGTCCCGGTGACGGTCGCGAGGTGAGCCGACGATCGTCGGTTATCGTTGTCGACGAGCGGCTCTCAGAAACGCGGCTCAGGCAGTCGGTTCGGGTTCCTCGCCGAGCGTCGCCTGCGCCTTTTCGGCCTCCGTCTGGAGGAGGAACGAGCGCTCGTCGTCGTATTCGGCGGCGATCTCCAGCGCCTCGCGGGTGCCGATCTGTCTGAGTGCCCACGCGGCGGCGGCCCGGGTGGTGTCGTCGTCGTCAGTTTCGAGCGTCTCCGACAGCGGCTGAATCGCCCGGGTGTCGCCGATGAAGCCGAGCGCACGCGCAGCCACCGGGCGCACGTCTGCCTCCCCCGCCGCCAGGTGGTTCGCGATCGGCTGGACGGCTTCCGGGGAGCCGATCTCCCCCAGCGCCTTCAGGGTGACCTTCTGTAGCTTCGCGTCGTTGTCGGGATCCACGTACTCCACCAGCGTGTCGACGGCCTTCTCGGCGCGCATCTTCCCGAGGATCCGGATCGCGTCGTGGTTCCGCCGGTTCGCGAGCCCGAGCATCTCCTCGATGGCCTCGTCGGTGGCGGCGATCCGGCCCATCCGTTCGAGCGCCTCCAGGCAGTGTTCCTCCATGAAATCCGACTGGAGGGAGTTCAACGCGAGCAGCACCATGTCGACGTTGCCGCGCTGTTCGTGTTCCTTGAGCGCCGACCACTCCACGGGATAGTCCTTGTAGTGGCCGAGCACGTCGTAGTACCCTTCGGCTGCGAGCTGATCTCTGGTCTCGAGGTCGCTCCACTCTTCGGCGTCCTCGAGCCCCGCCTCCAGCTCTTCGACGGCTTCGAGTAGCGACGCGATGGTCTCGGCGTCGTCGTCGGCGTCGAGTTCGGCGTCTTCGACCGCCTCCTCGACGGACTGGAGCGCGGCCGCGAGCGCCCCGTCGGAGTTCTCGCCGGCGTCCGACTCTCCGTCGCCGTCGATCGCGAACGAGGCGTCGAGCGTCCCGCCGACCACCTCGAGGAACGCCGACACGGCGGCCTCGACCTCGGGGACGCCGTCTTCCGTCCACCGAGTTCCGGTGAGGGTCGACCGGGCGCCGGAGACCGCGTCGACGACGTCCTCGCCGTACGGCCCGCGAGCGTCCTCGATCCCATCTCGGAGGTCGCCGATCCGGTCTTCGAGTTCCTCGACCGGGGACGGTCCGTCGTCTTCGTCGTCTTCCTCGCCCCCCTCTTCCTCTTCTTCTTCCGGGAGTTCGACGCCCTCGAGGTCGCTTTCGACTCCGTCGAGGTCCGCCTCGACGTCGTCGAGGTCGGCTTCCGTCTCCGCGTCCTCGAGCGCCGCTTGGACGGCGTCGAGCAGCTCGCGGAGTTCCCCGATGAGTTCCGGTTCCTCCTGGGTCTCGCCCGCGTCGGTTTCCTCCGCCGCGTCGGCGTCCTCGCCCGCGTCGGCGTCTTCGCTCATATAACGGGAAATCTGCGTGACATCCATAAGGGCGTTTCGCTTGCCGGTGACCGCGGTCGGTGGCGGCCCGTCCTGCGGAGTTTCAGGTTCCCTCGGCGCTGTCCTCGGCGTTCGCCGCCGCGCGGGGGATCGTCACGTCAGCGAGTTCGGATTCGATGGCTTCCCGACGGCGCTCGAACTCGCCGGGGAGAACGAGACGGCCGCCGAGATCCTCGAGCGGTTCGTCGCTGTCGTATCCGGGGCCGTTCGTGGCGAGTTCGAACAGGATGCCCCCGAATTCCCGGAAGTACACCGACCGGAACCAGTGGCGGTCGATCTGTGCGGTCGGCCGGAGTCCCGCCGACTGGACGGTCGCACGCATCGCCTCCTGATCCTCGTCGGTCGGGGTCTGGAACGCGACGTGGTGAACGGTGCCGTGTCCTGGACGCCCGCTCTCGACCGTCGAAAGTACGTCGACGTACTTGCCGACGGGCCCGGTCGCGGCGAATCGGGTCCGCTCGTCTCCGGGCGTGTCGCCCTGTGCCTGTTCGGTGCCGGCCGCTTCGAACCCCATCGTCTCGAGCAGTTCTTCCGTCGGCTCCGGATCTGCGAGCCACAGCGTCACCGAGTGGAACCCTCGGATCGCGGCTTCCTCGGGGACGAACTCGGTCCACGGAACGGTGGGATCGTCCGACGGAATCTCGACTGCGATTAGCTCGACCGGCAGTCCGTCCGGATCCCTAAACGGGAGGACGGTCTCGCCGAAGCGTTCGAGCCGGTCGTCGTACGCGACGTCGTACCGATCGAATCGATCCTCCCAGTAGTCGAGGCTCCCTTCGGGAACCCGGAAGGCGGTCCGGGCGATCTGTCCCGAGCCGACCTTCCCCTGCGAGAGGTTCTCCCACGGGAAAAACGTCATGCTCGTCCCGGGGGTGCCCTCGGTGTCGGCGAAAAAGAAGTGGTAGGTGCTGGGGTCGTCCTGGTTGATCGAGCGTTTGACGAGCCGGAGCCCGAGCGTCTCGACCCAGAAGTCGAGGTTCCGCTGTGGATCGCCGGCGATACAGGTGACGTGATGGATTCCGGGGGTCGGCGTCGGATCAGTCATGGAGACGGTTACGTGTCGGAGGGACTTCAATCCGCGCCGACAGTGGTGTTATATCGTCTCGGCGGGGCTCTGGGTCGCGTCGGCCACGGCGGGTGTCCCGTCGTCCCGCTGTCCATCCTGGGTCGCCATCGCCGCTTCTGCTTGCGAGTCCCGCGAGCCCTCGTTCTCACAGGAGCGACACACCCACGTGTCCCCCTCCGTGTGCATCATCGGACCACACTCGATGCAGAGTACGGCATTTCGACAAACGTTGAAATGGGGATTTATTATCGTCGAACTCATTTCGTCGAACGATGATGCAGACCTCGCGGCCGACAAAGCGGGTTCCAACGGAGCTACAGTCGCCACAGGCGAAACTAGTGTATCTGTACCTGTCGACCCACGGGAGTGCGACGATCACCGAACTCCAGGAGAGCCTCGGGATGAAGAAACTCTCGCTGTACGGCATCCTGAAGACGCTCAGGGAGGAGGGACTCGTCGGGCAGCGGACGGACGAGTACGTCCTCACCTGATGTTCTGTCGGACCGAGAACTGACCGAGACGACCGCAGCTACCGGCGCTTCGAACGAGCTTTCCTGACGGTAGCGCCCTCGCGTACCACGTCTTCACACTTCGGACAGGCTCGCGGATCCTCCACGTCGTTTGGAGTGAACACGCGTGCGTACGACCGGGTGACGAACGAGCCACAGTTTTGGCACTCGGGCATATGTAGACGTATTCGAATTTACGTAATAATTCTTTGTGCCAGAGAGGTTCCTTCCGGCAGTCACGCGGCGTCGGCTGCACCGACCGTCGGGTTCTCCTCTCGGCCGACGGGTCGTCCCAGCGCGTACATCGTGTTGTGGCCGGTCACTTCGACCTCGAACACGTCACCGGGTTCGACGCCACGTTCGTCGGCTCGCTGGACGATGATCTGGCGGTAGGCGCTGTCGCGGCACTTCACCGAGTCGCCGGTGCCCGGCCGCACCGCGAGGACGGTCCGCCTGGTGCCGACCATCGACTCGTACGCCTCGCCGACGACGCGCCGCTTCAGTTCGGACATCTCCTTCGACCGCTCCTTTTTGATCGTCCCGCCCAACCCCTTCATCTCGGCGGCGTCGGTGCCGGGACGCTTCGAAAACCGGGTGACGTTGATCTTCTCTGGACGCACCTCACGGAGCAGTTCCATCGACTGTTCGTGGTCGGCGTCGGTTTCCGTCGGGAAGCCGACGATGAAGTCCGTCGAGAGCGTCCACTCGTCGAGACGATCGTCGAACGTCTCCACGATCTCCCGGAAGTACTCCGTGCGGTGCTGTCTTCGCATCGTCTCCAGCACCTCGTCGCTGCCCGACTGCACCGGCAGATGGATGAAATCGTACAGCTTCCGGTTACGCGCGAAGACGTCGGCAAGTTCCTCGCGGATCCCGTGGACTCCGCCCGGGTTCGCCATGCCTAGCCGCACCCGGAACTCCCCGTCGATCGCACAGATCCGATCGAGCAGCTCCGGCAGCTTCCGCTCGCCGGTGTCCCAGCCGTAGACACCGGTGTCCTGGCCGGTAACCCGGATCTCCTTCGCGCCGGCGTGGACGAGTGCCCGCGCCTTCCTGACGTTCTCCTCGACCGGCGGGGAGTCGATCCGACCGGTCGCGAACTTCGTGATGCAGTACGAGCAGTTGCTCATACAGCCGCGAGCGATCGGGAGGATCCCGACGACGCCGTCGAGCACCGGCTCGATGTCCGGGGTCGTCGTCGGACACTCCCCGTTGAGGATCGCCGTCGGCACCTCGTCCCAGTGGAGGATCTCGGCGTCGAGTCCGGCCTCGCGGAACTGGTCGCCCTGTGCGAGGGCCATGCAGCCGGTTACGACCAGATCTGCGGTTTCATCGGCGAGTTCCTCGGCCCGCCGGAGCATGTTCCGTTCTGTCTTCTCGACGACGGTACAGGTGTTGAGGATGGCGACGTCGGCCTCCTCCGGCCCGTCCGCCGGGCGGTGGCCGCCGTCGCGGAGCGCCCGCTCGATGCGGCGGCTCTCCCCGCGATTGGACGTACAACCGTACGTCTCGATGTGATACGTCGCCATCGGAGTACCACCTGTTGGTGGCGGACGAGCAAAAGTTCGGCGGATCAGCGTGCTGAACTACGAGACAGAACGCGGTCGAAACCGCAACGATCCAACTACTCTTCGGGTTTGGTGTCCAAAGCGGCTTCGGCATCGACTTCGAAATCCGAATCGGCTTCGGATTCGGGGCCGGAATCCGAATCGAATTTCCGTCCGAACAGCCGTTCCCTGAGCGACCGGCGCCGGGGACGCTCACAGAGCAACACCGAGCAGTCGACCTCGTCGACGATGCTGTACACCAGCGATCCGCGGAGAAGCCGCGAGAGCAGCCCCCGTTCGGTCGCCCCGATGATCACCATCGTGGCCTCCTCGGAGTGGCGTCCGATCGCGCTCTCGATGTCGCCACCCGTGTCGACGCTCAGTTCCGCACCTCCGAGACCGTTTTTCTGCGCCCATTCACCGAGGAACTGTGCGCCGGCCGCGCGTTCCTCCTCGTCGTCGACGACGTACAGGAGTTCGACGGTCGCGTCGCGTCCTTCCTTGAGTGTGCGGGCCACCTCCGCCGAGAGATCGGAATCGCTCCCGCCGGCGGTCGGGACGAGCACGTGACTCGGATCGAATCCAGTGTCCTGAAGGACGAGGAAATCACACGGCAAGTTCCGCGTGAGTTCGTCCAGCCCCCGCTCGACCCGGCCCGACGACCAGAACGGCTGATCGGCCCAGCCCATCACGACCAGGTCGGCCCCGCCGGTCTCCGCTGCGTCGAAGATCTCCTCGAACGACTTGTGGGAGATGACGGTCCGGGTTTCGACGTCGACGTCGAGGGTCTCGGCCTCTTCGGTCGCGTCCGAGAGGAGCCGCTGGGATTCGGCGTCGAGCTGTTCGACTCGCTGTGCGCCGGCTGAAAGCGGCACCTGATCGGGGACGGTGACGATGTGGACTGCCTCGACGACGCCGTCGCGTGCCTTTGCCATCACGGCGGCGAGTTCGAGCAGATCGTTTGCGGTCCGCGGGTTCGCGAGCGGCACCATCACCCGGTAGTTCGCCTGTTCGGGTTCGACTTTCGTTGCTGCCGACACCGCCGCTTCCGGAAGCTCCTCGGAGCGTTCGCTGATGTACTGGCCCAGATGGCCCTGGTGCTCGGTGTGTTTCCGTGCGTAGATGAAGTACCACGCGATCGCCGCCAGAACGAACCCGATCGAGAGGGCGATCTCGACACCGTCCATGAACCCGATCAGTCCGAGCGACAACACCGCCCCGAGGATCGGCGTCACCGGGTACAGCGGCACGGTGAAGTCCGGATCGTACTCCGGAACGTCGGCCTCGCGGAACACGATCAGGGCGGTGTTCATCAGTGCGTAGACGATCAGGTGAAGCACCGACGCCGCCTTCGCAAGGATCTCGAGATCCCGCCCCAGCAGCGCGATGAAGACGATGATCATGCTTCCAGTGACCAGGATCGAGCGGTACGGCGTCGAATAGCTGGGGTGGATCTCGTTGAGCCAGTCGGTGACGATCTTCTCTCTGCCCATCGCGAAGTTGATCCGTGCCGACGAGAGGATCGACGCGTTCGCCGAGGAGGCGGTCGCGAGCAGTGCACCGAGCGTCATGACGGTCGCTGCCGCCCCCGCGACGCCGGAAATCGGTCCGATCGATTCGGGGAACGCCACCAGTGCCGCCTGTGCGACGGGCGCTTCGACACTCAGCTCCGGCCAGGGCACGACTCCGAGCATCACGGTAACGAGAATCGCGTACACGACGGTGACGAACGCGACGCTGCCGATCACCGCGATCGGGAGGTTCCGCCCGGGGTTTTTCATCTCCTCGGCGACGGTCGCGATCTTCGCATATCCCAGGAACGAGACGAAGACGATCGCCGTCGCGGGCAGCAGTTCCCCGTAGCCCAGCGGAACGAGCCCGCCGTCGCCGGTCAGCACGGCCCAGTCGAACGAGAGCCATCCGGCGACCGCGAAGACGCCGAGGATGGCCAGAAGCGTCAGGACGATGATCGTTTGGACGCCGCCAGTTTCCTTGGCCCCGATGTAGTTTACCCCGACGAAGACGATCCCCGCCAGTAGTGCCCCGACCTGGATCTCGTTTAGAAACAGGATAGACGGAAGCGTCAGCAGTTCGGCGAGATATTGGCCGAAGCCAATCGCGTAGAAGGCGGAGGCGAACGCGAGTCCCATCCAGTCGCCGAGCCCGGCGATCGAGCCGAACATCGGCCCCAGCGCACGGTTGACGTAGTAATACCCCCCGCCGGCTTTCGGCATCGCAGTTCCCAACTCCGAGACCGACAGGGCGTTTATCATCGCGATGACCCCCCCGATGACGAACGAGACGACGACTAGCGGCCCCGCTTCCTGTGCCGCAAGCCCGGGGAGCACGAAGATTCCGGCCCCGATCATCGTGCCGATCCCGATCATCAGCGCCGACAGGAGGCCGAGGTCCTTCGCGAGTTCTTCGTCAGCCATGCTCTTTCACCTCGATTGTACCGTCCGAAAAGTCCGGTTCAGCGCGTCGATCGTCGATCAATCCTCTGGTTCGTTCGTACATAGTTCGATCTGTGTTCGTTCGAGCGATCCCGGTCGGGGCCAGGCAGAAACTGTCCGTTTGAATCATCTCACGGATGGTCCGCAGCTTCGGAAATTGTCCGAAATGTTCCCCCTACGGCTTCTGTCACGTCTATGCCCATAGAGGGAACTGGGATAAAAGCAGTTCGACAGCGTTCCGATGCTGTTCGGTTGACTCATTGACGGTTCCCTTCCCTGAACAGCAACCGCTCGACGATCGGTTCGAGGAACGTCGCCCGCCGGGATCGGCTCGAGTGGACCATAACGACCGGCTGGTCGAGACGGGTGGCGATCCGGTCGGATTCCAGCGTGAACACCAGGTCCGGGAGTAGCTTGTGAGTCTTCGTCGACAGCATCACCAGGTCAGCGGTTTCGACCTCGGCGAGCAACTGTTGCCGTGCGTCTTCCCCCTCGATGATGGTGCCTTCGACTGGCGAGCTACAGAGCTCGTTCAGCTCCTCGTGATAGGCACGGATCGATTCGAGCACCTGTTCGGAGGCGTCCACACCGGCTGGGAACACGAACCGGAGACGTCCACCCGTCTGCTGGGCGATCGCGTCAGCAAGTTCGACCTTGAGGGGGTCGTTGAACGGGCTCCGGTCGGTGACGATCGCGATGTCGTCTATCTTTTCGAGCTTCCCGAGCTGGACGAAGGCCACGTCACAAGGCGCCCGCTCCATGATCCAGTCGGCGTCTCGACCGAACAGCGTCCGGAGGCGGCTCACGGGGTCGGCCCGCGTGAGGATCAGATCGACCCCCTCCCGCTCAGCGAAATTCACGATGGCGTGTTTCGTATCGTGGCTTACGATCTCGCCGACTTCGACGGGAACGTCCAGCCCTCGGGCGAGTTCGTCGGTTCGCTGTTCGAACTCGATGTCTTCGCCGGACTGATCGACGGCCTGGTCGAGCGGATACTGGTCTGGAACCTCGTCGAATCTGACAACACGGATGCGGCTGTTTCGGCTCCGGGCGATGGGCGCGGCGATCTCGAGCAGCCTGTTTTCTTCCAGCCTGCTTACGTCCCGACGGAGTGCGATCAGGATCTCGTCACCTTTCGGTTCGGCGATCTTTCGCTCGGTCTCTGCGACGTACTGCCTTCCGGCCTCCCGCCGAACTGCGTCGACGGCGATCCCTTCGCGGTCGACCTCCCCACGGACGTAGTAGAGATACCACAGGCCGCCGAACACGGTGATCCCGACGGCCCCGACCAGCGGGAGGACGTCCATCTGGGTGATGATGAACGCGGCCGAGACGACCCCGAAGAGCTGAATCCACGGATATCCCGGCGACACGAAATCCGGATCGTACCAGTCCAGATCCCGCTCTCGGAACGCGATCAGGGCGGCGTTTACCAGCCCGTACACCAGGATCTGAAACGCGCTGGCCATCTTCGCGATCTCCTGGACCGGTAGCGAGACGATGATGAAAAGCATCACGCCGCCGGTGACGAGGATCGCGACGTGTGGGGTCTGATAGCCCGAATGGATCCGCGAAAACACGTCCGGGATCAGGTCGTCCCGGCTCAACGCAAGCGGATACCGCGAGGCGGTGAGGATCCCGGCGTTCGCGGTCGACACCAGTGCCAGGATTGCCGCCAGGACGATCGCGATGACGCCGAGTGTGCCGAACAGCGGATCCACTGCGACCACCATCGGAATGTTCGTCCCCCGAAGCGTTTCGGCGTCGACGATTCCGACGAGAACGAAGACGATAAGCACGTACAACAGTGTCGTGATCGCAAGCGAAATCAACAGTCCCAGCGGCAGGTTTCGACCGGGGTTTTCGATCTCCTCGGCGACGCTAGCGACCTTGGTCACGCCAGCATACGAGACGATCACCAGCGCGATGGCGTTGACGACGCCGCCCCCGCCGGCGGTGAAGAACGGATCGTAGCTTGCGCCGTCGACCTGGAGGATCGACACGGAGATGAACACCGCCAGGATCGCGACCATCACCACGACCATCCACGACTGGAGCTGTCCCGTTTGCTTTACGCCGAGCAGGTTGATCCCGATAAGTACGGTCGCGAGAACGACGGCCGTCGCGGTGAGATTGGGCAGCGCAAAGACGACGTCGAGATAGTACATGCCCCCGACGAGCGCGAGCGCCCCCTTGAAAAGGAGCGTGAGCCACGTCCCGAGTCCGGCGATCGTTCCCACGCCGGGACCCATCCCCCGTTCGATGAACACGTAATCGCCGCCCGCCTCGGGCATGGCGGTTCCGAGCTCGGAGATCGAAAGCGCGGCAGGAATCACGAGGATTCCGGCCACCAGAAACGCGAGGATCACGGCCGGCCCCGCCTCCGCCATCGCGAGCCCGGGGAGGATGAATATCCCGCTGCCGATCATCGCTCCCATCGAAACGGCGATGACGGCAACGAGACCCAGATCCCGCTCGAGATCTTTCGTCATGTGCGTGTTTCTCTTGACTTCCGTGACTTGTGCTTTTGCATTTCTCTGTTTATTACTGGATTAATTATTATTTATAGTGTGGGAGTTGAGTACTCGTCAAGAATATTTGAGTAAAATCTCAAGCTGTTTCAAACCACGACTCCGGGAGAGGGCGTGTTCAGGAGTGCTCTTCGAGGAGCCGTTCGGCGTGGTCTCTCGACTGCGCGACGGTCCACCTGACCTGCCGAGCGTCGCCATAAGCGAGCTCCTCTTTCAGGTCGTTCCGGAGTACGCCGACTGCCATTCCCAGGCTGTTTCCGCTCCCGTCACCCAGTTCGTACACGCCGTATCGATCCGGTGCACTCGCGACGGTACGTTTGTCGAGTTCGCGCCAGCGTTTTTTGAGGCTCATCGTTTTCGAGACTCGTCGTCAAATCACTCGTCACTGTCGGGGGGAGCGACGAGCTCGTAACTGTCTTCGGTCCACTCGTCCTCGACGAAGACGAACACGCGCCCCCGTGCGACCGCGGGATCGGCCTCGATTTCGGTCCGTTCCCGGGTCTGTCTGGCGGTCACGCCGGGAAACAGTTCCTCTGTTTCACCCGAATCGAGGACGATCCGTCCGACCCCCGAATCCCTGAGAATTTCCTCGTCCGTCTTACGGTCGTTCACGTACAGCATGACGCCCTCGGTTTCGGCGGGATCCGTCACGAGTACGTGGATCTGTTTGGTCGAAACCGCGATGAGCGTTCCCTCGACGCGTTCGGGGACGCCGCGATACAGCGTGGTCCGTCCGTCGATGTACTCGACGACGACCCCTTCCTCGCGCAGCTCGATCCCGACGGTGTCCGGCGGAACGTCGGTTCTTCCTGGCCCACTCATAAGTAGAGTTGTTACCGCCGTGTTGAAGTACTCCGCGGTCTCTCCACTCCCGTCGGCGTCATCGATCCGGGGTGCCGTTTGCATCGTCGCTTCGCAGTCTCGCCGCGACCGCCAACCATTTGCCCCCGCTCGTTCCCCTTCCTGTATGGAGGGACGGGCCGCGGCGCCGGGGGCAGGAACCGTACTCAACGCGCTCGCAACCGGCGTCGGATCGGCGTTTGCGATCGACCTGGAGACGCGCGCGACCGTCGAGCTCGATCCTGCCGCCGCCGCCGTGACCGGAGAGATCGCCGAGATGCCGGACGCTGACACGACGCTGATCGAGCGGTGCGTCGAACTCGTCGCCGAGGAGTTCGGCGACGGCGAGGGCGGTCACGTCCGAACCGAAAGCGACGTCCCGCTTGCAGCCGGTCTCAAAAGCTCGAGTGCCGCCGCCAACGCGACGGTGCTCGCGACACTTTCCGCGCTCGGCCGGGCCGACGGCGTCGCCAGGATCGACGCCTGTCGACTCGGTGTCCGAGCCGCACGCGAGGCCGGCGTCACCGTCACCGGGGCGTTCGACGACGCGTCCGCGAGCATGCTCGGCGGCGTCACGCTCACCGACAACGACACCGACGAACTCCTCGTTCGGGAGGAGCGCGACTGGGACGTTCTGATCTGGACGCCTCCCGAGCGAGCCTACAGCGCCGACGCCGACGTCGACCGCTGCGGACAGGTCGCGCCGATGGCGGAACTCGTCGCCGAACTGGCCAGGGACGGACGGTTCGGCGAGGCGATGACCGTAAACGGGCTGGCGTTTTCGGCGGCGCTGGGGTTCCCGACCGATCCGGCGGTAGAGGCGATGCAGCTGGCCGAGGGCGTCTCGCTTTCCGGCACCGGACCGAGCGTCGTCGCAGTCGGCGAGTTCCGGGATCTGCAGACGCTCCGGGAGCGCTGGCAGGACCGCCCGGGGGAGACCCGACTGACGACCTCCCGATCGGACGGGGCACGAATCACGACGGAGTAACAGATCGACGATGACTGGGACCACACAACCGAACCGAAACGAGGAATCGGACGACGAGCGCGCGAACGTTCCCGAGGAGATGTCCCTCGAGGAGCTGCGTGCGGAGATCGAGTCGATCGATCGGGAGATCGTCGAACTGATCGCCAGGCGGACCTACGTCGCCGACACCATCGCACAGGTGAAAGAGGAACGCGGGCTGCCCACCACCGACGAGTCTCAGGAAAGCCGGGTGATGGAACGCGCCGGGGAGAACGCCGAACGGTTCGAGGTGGACTCGAACCTCGTGAAGGCGATCTTCCGGCTGCTGATCGAACTGAACAAAGTGGAACAACGGGAAAATCGGTAGGACACGAGGAAGGATCGTCGAGCCAGTCGTCAGTCGGCTGTTCCGTTCTCGAACCACTTCACTACCGCCTCGCGAACTCGGGAGAGCACCTCCGGATCGTCGCTCGGGCGTCCGACGCTCACAGCGTCGGCGCCGTAGCCGAGGTACTCGCGGACGGTTTCCCGATCGCGCACCCCGTTGTTGGCGACGACGACGGGTCGCCTTCCGACGGTCGCGTCGGTGCCCGCCTCCAGTGTGTCCACGACCGCTCCGACGACGGGTTCCGAGTCCATCGCGTCCACGTGAACGACGTCGACTCCCGCCGCAGCAACCTGCCGAGCGGTTTCCGGCAGGTCGACCCCGTCGACTTCCGTTCTGACTTTCACCGAAACCGTCGCTCCCGTTTCGGCCGCCACAGAGACGTACTCGCAGAGCCGATCGGTATTCCGCAGGAGACTCTCTCCACAGCCGATCGCACACATTTCCTCCTGGCGACAGTGGGCGTTGACCTCGAGGATCGCGCCGGCGGAGGCACACGCGACCGCCGCCTCCTGGATCGGCTCGACTGCCGACGAACGGACGTTGATTCCGGCGCGGATCGGGACGTCCTCTAGCGCCTCGAGCTGTGTCCTTATAAATTCGATCGGGTCGTCCGGCAGGAACTCCTCGCGATCTCGCTTTCGCATCCCTCTGGCCGCGTCCCGGCTTCTGGAATCCAGGGCGATCCCCCCGAGGAACGCACAGCCGACGTACGGTGCGGCGGCTTTCGCCCACTCGGCGTCGGACTGGCCGCTCAAACTGGCGGCGGCGACGGCCGGAGAAAACGGTACTGACGGACGAGTCACACTTCGCTCACCCGCTCCAGGGCCGTCGCCACCGCCTGCATCACGCGCTCTGCGTCGTCGGCGTCGTCGATGGTCACGTCCGTGTGGACGGTCGGACGGTCGAGCGCTGTTCCGTCGTCGTCGTCGAGGACGAACGCGTCGGCGAACGGATACGCCTCGGCTACGCCGGCGGTCGACGGCTCGTACCCCACCGCCGTCATCAGTTCCGCCGCCGGCCCCGAGAACACCTCCCGCTCGACGAACGGGGAGACGACGACGACGGGCGTCGCGTGCAGCGCCTCCCGGACCCCTGTCAACGCGAGTATGGGACCGACGCTCGTCACCGGATTCGACGGCCCCACGACGATCGGCTTTTCGAGCGCAGTCCGTACTTCTGGACTCGGGGTCGCCTCCGCGGATCCACGGAACTCGACGTCCTCCACGGTGGGTTCGCCCCGGTTGGCGACCCAGAACTCCTGGAAATGCATTTCTCCCTCCTCGGTGTGGACGATCGAGGCGACTGGGTCATCGGACATCGGCAGGAGATCGACGTCCAGTTCGAACGCCTCCGCAAGCAGACGAGTCACCTCGGTGAGTCGGTACCCCTCGTCCAGCAGGCTGGTGCGCGTGAGATGGACCGCCCGGTCCCTGTCGCCGATTTCCATGAACTCTGCGACGCCGGAGAACCGCCGCCAGCGTGCGATCTCCCGTCCGTCTGTCTGTAGCTCGTCGGGAAGGTATCGAGGGCCGATTTCCAGTCCCGCGGTCTCGGCGAGTCGGTGTAGCTCGGCGTGGGTCGTCGTCGTATCGTTTGCGATCCCCCACCAGGTTTCGCGATCGAGCACGCCGCCGCCACGGAACAACACAGTGTCGATGTCCGGACAGACGAGCAGACCGCCGAGTTCGACGTCGTCCCCGGTGTTGCCGACGACGGTGACGTTCGACGGTTCGAGCAGTCGAACCGCGCCGTCGAGCAGCTTGGGGGTGCCGGTCCCGCCAGCGAGAAACGTAACCATACGCGTTCATCGATGGGCACCACTTTGTACCCTGCGTAACGACACGCGGGAGCGCCGGAGCGTTGGCGCGACGGCGATGGACTCGGTGACTGGCGATGGACTCGGTGACTGGCGATGGACTCGGTGACTGGCGATGGACTCGGTGACTGGCGATGGACTCGGTGACTGGCGATGGACTGGCTTTTTACGTTCGCGGGCAGTTCCGTCGGGTATGGCTCTCGACGAACTCGCAACGAACTGGTTGCTCGCGCTCATCGCCGCCCTCCTGGCCGTCCTCGTTCTCGACGCCACGGGACAGAGCTTCGTGGAACCGCTGGCGCCGATTGCTAACGTGCTCGCGCTCGTGACGTTCCTCGCGTTCGTCCTCGCAACGGGCGCGTTCCTCGTGTACACCGCTTCGTTCAAAAACGAGTGAAAAACGAGTTGGCTGTCGGTTTTCTCCAACAACCCGTCCCTCACCCCCACCCCGGCCGCTTCGACGGATCTTTTATGTACTCGCTCCGAAAGCCGGATTGCAACCCACAACTATTTATGTCGAGATTGCCTCACTCCGCCTGGAGTCACTTGCAATGGCGAAAGGCACTGTGGCGTTTTTCAACGACACTGGCGGTTACGGTTTCATCGAGACTGACGACGCGGACGAGGACGTCTTCTTCCACATGGAAGACGTCGGCGGTCCGGATCTCGAGGAAGGACAGGAAGTCGAGTTCGACATCGAGCAGGCCGAGAAGGGCCCGCGCGCGAAGAACCTTCAGCGGCTGTAACTCCGGTGGAGTCGGCCAACCGTACGGATAGTTCGGCCTCCGGATCGTCTTCAGCGGTTCCGGTGGTTCGAAGGAACCACATATTTTCGACCCGCGCAGCGTCGAGTACAGGGGGTCCGGGGCAAAACTGCGTGGATACAGTGCTGTTCGTGTGGCCAGCGGGACGCTACCGTCGCTCGCCGAGCGGGAACTCGTCCTGTTCGGTCGGTCTCTTCTTTCGGTCGGCCTTCCTCCCGGTGCCCTCTGTCGTGAGTCGGGTTCGGTCCGCGATCGAGCCCCTGTCGAGCCGGGAGAGCAGGTAGCCGTCGACGCCCGACCCGTCTCGCGGATGGGCCGACTGAACCCACACGAGTTCCCCGCCGGCCTGGGTGAGCTCTTCGGCCCACCGTTCGGCAGCCTTCCGCGTCGCAAACGACCACCGGGTGCCGTCGCGGTTGACTGCACGTCCCGCGGCGGCGTTCCGCTTGCGTGCCGACGGCTTGATTTCGAGCACGTACGCCACGTCCGGTGTTCGGCCGTGGGTCCCCTTAAATCATCGATTCTCGCGGAGCTGGAACGACCCGAAGCGTTAACTACTAACACGCAAAATCTGAAATCGACCCACTAACAACGGGGGTGGCACCCCCGTCTCCCTTTTTACTGCGCCGCCAGACAGCAACGCTTAAAAGGAATAAAGACGAGTTAACATATGGCATGATAGACAGACTGGAGAAAGAAGTCGATATGCTGGAACGGCACCTGCAAGTGCTCCGAATGGTCATCGAAAACGAGCCGATCGGGATCGTGAAGATGTCGAACGAGACCGGCTATCCCCACCACAAGGTCCGGTACTCCCTGCGTGTCCTCGAGGAAGAAAACCTCATCGAACCGTCGAGCCAGGGTGCGATCACGACCGACCGGACTCAGGAGTTCGTCGACGAACTCGACGGAAAGATCGACGAGATCGTCGACAAGCTCGGCGAGATGCGGATCGAGGACGTTCCGGAAGTAGAGGGTTGACCTCGACGCCGTGAATCCGGCTGCAGGGCGTTCCAGCGCGGCGGTCGCTTGCTGCCTCTAGCAGTCGCTTTGTCCTTCGCTTTTCCCGTTTTCGAACGCCCACTCGTGGCGCCCCGACTCCGGCGGTGTCACGCCGGGTAACTTCCGCAGTCCATCGCGCCCGACGGCCTCCCAGAACCCCTCGGGACTGGCGTAGGACACCTCTTCGGGGTCGACTAACTGGAGGAAGTCACTCCGGCTGGCGGTTTCCCGTTCCCTGAGGAACGCGTACAGCTCGGCGACGGTTTCCCGTCGACTTCGGCGTAGTTCTCCGTCACCGGGGATTTCGAGATCGTCCAGCGCGGTGGCTACCGTTTCCGCCCGGTGAGACGCTTCGAGGGCTGTGCCGTCGGTTTCGTCGGTAGCAGGATCGTTCCGGTCGGTCAATTCACCGTCGTCCGGACTGGCCGATTCACCGTCGTCCGGACTGGCCGATTCACCGTCGTCCGGGCCCGCGTGTTGGGCGTAAAACCGCTGTAACGCCTGTTCCCACGTTTCGGTACGTGCCGGTTCGGACCCGTGTTCCGTTTCGACGCCGACGGAGCCACACTCCCTGCAGACCCACGACGACTCGCCGCCGAGGCGGTAGACGGTGAGCCCACCGCCACACCGAGGACACTCCATGAATGGGTCTACACCCCCGGCGGATATAGGAATTGGTGCCCGACAGTCTCAATCAAGCCGCTCTGCGGCTCCCTGCTCGAGCAACGGTCCGGCGTTCGTCTCCGGGAGCGTGACGACGTCCTCCCGCTCGAGGTCGTACTCCCGGTCGTCGATCCCGAGGATCGATCCGACGTCGTCGGTTATGCGCACGGTCGTCCGGTCGGTTCCTGTCGACTGCCCGGCGTCGGATCCTCCGGAGCTACCGTTCGTGCGTTCTTCGGCTACGGTTGCACCGTCCGTTCGTAGTGTCGACGGGTCTTCCTCGGTTGTATCGGACTCGACGGTCGCGGAGTCGCGTTCACAGCCGGCCATCTCGGCCTCGTCCGGGAGTTGTCGGACGTCCGTCCCGGCCGGCGTTTCGCCGTTCCCACTCGGACCGTCACCGCCCATCGCGTCCGCGAGCAGATCGCTTTCCCCCTCGTCCGGTTCGCTTTTCGCCGCGTCCGGTTCACCCGGTCTCTCCGACACCGTTGCGGGTTCGGACGCTGGGTTCCTTTCCGGTTGTGATCCGGGCGCTTCCGGCTCGGCGACCTCCGGTTCGACAACTGCCGAGTCGGCAGTCTCCGATTCGACTGCACCAGGTTCCGCCCCCGGGCTGGCGTCGTCCCCACCGAGTTGTTCGGGATCGGTAACGCCCGACAGCGCGTCCAGCACTGTCGCCTTGTTCCGTTCGATCCGATCGACGAGGTCATCGAACAGGCGGCGTTCGTCCTCCGTCATCCCCTCCTCCTCGACGGCCATGTCGGCGGCCGCAAACGACGCGAGCTTGACTACCTTTCCGACCCGGCGTTCGTAGATCGCCTCTGCGACCTCCTCTGCGGTTTCGATCTCGTCGGAGAGCCGCCTGACGCCGTCGTCGGAGAACGGGTGGTCCACTCGCTGGGCGCGTCTGTCACGCTGTGCACGCAGGTCCGCGATGTACGTCGCCACGTCGGCGTAAAAGGAGTTACGCAGATGCTGGAGGCTGTCCTTCCGGCGTTCTTTCGCCTGTACCGTCCGGAGTTCGTCCAGGTCCATGTGTCGTTTCCGTTCCCCCCCGCGTCGCGTTCGTGTCCGCCGCGTCGTATGACAGCTGGCTCCCTGCTACTGCTCTGTCGCCTTTTCGGCATCTCCCCCAGCCATCAGGAAGACGCCAACTGCTTCCGGAACGTAACTCTCGCCTGCGGGGATGTTATACGTTTCGCCGCCGAGTTCGACGACCGACTCCGCCTCGAGACGGATCGATATCTCCCGTCCCCTGAACCTGTCGGCGACCGCGTCGACGAGCGGATCGAACGACGCGAGTGCCTCCCGCGGGATCGGTGTCACGCGGAATCCCGTACCCCCGTGGAGGCTTCCCGGCAGCCGGATCAACCGTCGAGTGTCCGTCGTCACCGGCTCGTCTATCGGGGCTCCCTGTGCTGCCCGCTCGCGGGCGACGAGCGCCTCGACCAGTCGCCGGATCCCGGGACCGCCCGCCTCCAGGTTCCCCTCCTGGACTGCGTCAGGATTGCGCTGGAACGCGCCGAGGACGGTTTTCGCGCGCCCTTCGCCGATCCCATCCAGCTGTTGGAGCCGTTCTAGTGCCTCCGCTTGTTCGGCTGCCGTGAGCTCGTCTGCGAACTCGACGAGTGCCCGGTGGACCCGACGCCCCCAGCCGCCGCCGGTCGCGAGCACGCGCTGGTTCGTCCCCTCGACGGAGACGCGACGGATCAGGTCGTCGGCTTCCAGGTCGATCCCGCGGACGAAGTCGACGATCTCCCGTCGGGCGTCGCTTTCGAGCCCCCGAACGCTTTCGTCCCGGACGTGGACGTGATAGCCACGGCCGCCCGAGAAGACGACCGTCACGTCCTCGAAGGCGAATTCGTCTTCGAGAAACGACAGCAGCCGTTCGAGTGCGCCCTTGCACGCCTCGAGCATTTCCGCGTACGACGTCTCCTCGGCATCGACCCCCGGGAGGTGATCGGCGTCGAGATCGAACACGAGATCGGCGTTCCGCCACGCTTTCTTCCCCATCGTCGACGCACCAGGATCGTCGTACCGCGCCGCAGAGAAGTAGGCGTGACGGGGTGCCGTCCGCGCGAGCGCGTCGGTAAACGCGGCCCCCTGGGTCAGATCGAGCCACGACTGGTGGCGGACCATCGTCGTGCCGCCGCCCGCAGTCCACGGGATGTACCCCCACTCCCGTTCGTTCGCGTCCGGCGGCGGGGACACGTCGGCGCTGCGGTAGTAGTCGCGAAACCGGCCCCGCAGATACTCCCGGGTGCGCTCCTCCATCGGTTCCGAACTAGGAAAGGCGCGGGTAAAGTCGTTACCTTCCGGGTGCCCCGAAGGACCGATTCCGCACACGATTTATACGAGTTCGGTCCGAACACCGAGGACATGGTCGGAATTACCTACGAGGATTTCCTCGACACGTCGTACGAACCGGCCGAAGACGAACTCGTCTGTCGGTTCCGGATCCGGCCGGCAGCCGATATGACTGTCGAAGACGCCGCCTCTCGGGTGGCAAGCGAATCCTCGAACGGGACGTGGGCGGAGCTACAGGTCGACGGGGAGGTCCGTGACCTGTCGGCGACTGCCTTCGCGATCGACGACGATACTGCCCCCGGGGCTGACGCCACGGAGATCTCCGTCGCGTACCCGGACGCGCTGTTCGAACCCGGCAACATGGCCCAGGTGCTGTCCTGCATCGCGGGCAACATCATGGGAATGAAGGCGGTCGACCGCATTCGCCTCGTCGACTGCACGTGGCCGGACCCGCTTGCGACGTCGTTTCCCGGTCCGCTGTACGGTTCGTCGGTCCGCGAGGAGTTCTTCGATGCCGGGGACAGACCCATTCTGGCGACCGTTCCCAAACCCAAGGTCGGCCTCACGACCGAACAACACGTCCAGGTCGGCTACGACGCCTGGACCGGCGGGCTCGATCTGCTCAAGGACGACGAGAACCTCACCGACCAGTCGTTCAACCCGTTCCAGGAACGGCTCACGGAGTCGTTTGCGGCCCGCGATCGGGCCCAGGAGGAGACCGGCGAGCCGAAGTCGTACCTCATAAACGTCACCGCGGACGCGAACACGATGCTCGACCGCGTCGACGACGTCGCCGCCGCGGGTGGGGAGTACGTGATGGTCGACGTGATCACCACCGGATGGGCGGCCGTCCAGGCCGTCCGAGAGCGGTGTGAACGACACGGGATGGCGATTCACGCCCACCGCGCGATGCACGCGGCGTTCGATCGACTCCCCGAACACGGCGTCTCGATGCGTGTCCTCGCACAGATCGCCAGGCTGTGTGGCGTCGATCAGATCCACACCGGGACTGCCGATCTCGGTAAACTCGAAAACGAGGACACCTACGGGATCAACGACTGGCTCGCGGGCGATCTCCACGGCCTCGAGGACGTGTTGCCGACAGCGTCTGGCGGCCTCCACCCCGGACTGGTGCCCGAACTCCTCGATCGCCTCGGTACGAACCTCTGTATCCAGGTCGGCGGCGGCGTGCACGGCCACCCCGACGGCACTCACGCGGGGGCGAAGGCGTTCCGCGCGGCCGTCGGTGCTACCGTCGACGGCGTGTCACTCGAGGAGCGCGCACGCGATCATCCCGAACTCGAGACCGCAATCGAGATGTGGGGAACCGAGACGCCGCGATAACGATCAGTCGATCAATCGGGTCCGCGCCCACTCGTCTTCCCCTGCCGCCGTTTAACTGGGTGGGGGATCTACTGTCCAGTCATGGCGACAATCAAGGACAGCGTCCACGATCACATCGAGGTGACTGGCCCTCCCGAGGCGCTGCTGGACACGCCCGCGGTCCAACGTCTCCGGCGGATCCGGCAGCTCGGGACCGCCCAGTTCGTCTACCCCTCCGCGAACCACACGCGGTTCGAACATTCCCTCGGCGTCTATCACCTCGCCTCCCGGGCGGCAGAGCGGCTCGACCTTCCCGAACGCGACGTCGCCCACGTCGAGGCCGCTGCACTGCTTCACGACGTCGGCCACGGCCCGTTCAGTCACAACATCGAGGCGCTCACTCACCGACGCACGGGGAAGTACCACGACGAGGTGGAGGAACTGATCGCCTCGGGGCGGGTCGGTGAAACCCTCCGGGAACACGACCTCGATCCGGAACGGGTCGCCCGGCTGATCCGCGGAGAGGGGACGTACGGGCAGCTCGTCTCCGGGGAACTGGACGTCGATCGCATGGACTATCTCGTCAGGGACGCCCACCACACCGGCGTGCCGTACGGGACGATCGACCACGAGCGGTTGACGCGGGAGCTCACGTTCGTCGACGGCGAACTGGTCCTCGACGAGGGGAACGTTCAGACTGCGGAGTCACTCCTGCTGGCACGGGCGCTGATGAACCCGACCGTGTACAAACACCACGTCGCGCGCATCTCCAAAGCGATGCTCCGTCGGGCGTCCGAACGCCTGCTGGACTCCGAAAGCGGTGCCGCCGTCGACGTCGACGCCGAACGGCTGCGGCGCATGGACGATCACGATCTGATCGTGGCGCTGCGTTCGACGCCGGAGACGGAGCGGTTCAGTCGCCGGTTCGACGCGCGCCGACTCCTCAAGCGGTCCGTGTGGGCCGAATGGTCGGACGTCCCCGAGTGGATTCTCGACGCCGATCACCGCGAGATCCGGCGGATCGAACGACAGATCGCCGAGGAGGCCGACGTCGACTCGACGGACGTGATCGTGGACGTTCCGTCGGAGCCGTCGATTACCGAGTCCTCTTCTCGAGTTCTCGTCAACGGCGAGATGCGGCGACTCGACGGGCAGTCGCCGCTGGTGTCGGCGCTCCGGACCGCACAGAAAGGGCAGTGGCGTCTCGGCGTCTACACCCGGGAGGAACTGACTGATCGCGTGGGTCGAATCGCCGCCGAGAAGCTCGACATCGACGCCGAGGGTGGGCTCGTCACCGACGTTCGGACGAAGGTGTATCACACCCTCGACGAGTTCGAACGATAAACCTCGTGAACCTCTCGGCTCCGTTCTCTCCGTGAGATTCAAGCGGTCGGGTAGCAAACCCGGCGGCAATGACGACAGCACACGCCGACGGGCCGGATGACCTCGAGCGCCGTTCGGAGTTCGAGGGGGCCACCACTATCGAGGGAACGATCCTCGCGGGTCGAGAGTTCCACCCGGTCGAGGGACGGGTCGTGTTCGAGGACGGACGAATAACTGCAGTCGAGGAGGCGTCCGTCGACAGCGACGCGATCGTACTCCCGGCGTTCGTCAACGCCCACACCCACATCGGCGACTCGATCGCGAAGGAGGCCGGCGAGGGGCTCTCGCTCGAGGAACTGGTTGCGCCGCCGGACGGGCTGAAACACCAGTTGCTCGAAGCAGCCGACCGCGAGTCGATGGTCGAAGCGATGCGGCGGTCGCTCCGTTACATGGCGTCGACGGGGACTGGGGCGTTCCTCGAGTTCCGCGAGGGGGGACTCGAGGGCGTCGAACTCATCCGTGACGCGCTCGAGGAATCGCCGATCGAACCGGTGATTCTCGGCCGGGAAACCGTCGCGGCGATGCGGGAAAGCGACGGGTTCGGCGCGTCCGGTGCTCGGGATGGGGAGTTCTCCAGCGTCCGCGAGGCGACTCGGGAGGCGGGAAAACTGTTCGGTATTCACGCCGGTGAGCGCGACTCCGACGACATCAACCCGGCGCTGGATCTCGACCCATCGTTCCTCGTTCACATGACGCACGTCCGGGAGCTCCACCTCGACCGCCTCGAAGACAGGGCGATACCGGTCGTAGTCTGTCCGCGGTCGAACCTGGTGACGAACGTCGGCGTGCCGCCGATCCGCGAACTCGTCGAGCGAACCACGGTGGCGCTTGGAACGGACAACGTGATGCTCAACTCCCCGTCGATGTTCCGGGAGATGGAGTTCGCGTCGAAGCTTTCGGACGTTCCTGCGGCGACGGTACTCCGGATGGCGACGATCAACGGCGCGGAGACGGCTGGGCTGAACTGCGGACTGATCGAAGCGGGTCGCGACGCCCGGCTGCTCGTCCTCGACGGTGGAAGCAACAACCTCGAGGGTGTTACTGACGTCCGGCGCGCCGTCGTCCGGCGCGCGGGACACGGCGACGTCTCGCGTGTGATTCTGTAGCAACGGTCACAGAACTGTCGCCGGGCTGTCCCGGGGCCGCCGTCCGGAACGGGTCACACCGAGGTGGATCGTTCCGTGACCGTCCGGACGGCGAGCTGTTTGCCCCGTTCGACGCGCTGGAGGAGACGCCCGAGCGTCCCCAACACCGGGTATTCGCCGCCGCCGGTGCCGTCCCCGTAGAGATACCTACAGAACACGTGTGGCTCTTCGGACGAGTGTGTCGACGGGTCGAGCCGAGCCTGTTGGCGATCCAGCTCCTCGTCGAGATCCGTTTCGATCGCCCGGAGCCGGTTCCAGGCGCTTTCACCCTCGTGGAAGCCGTCGGACGTCTCCAGGTCCGATTCGACGGATTCGAGGCGACGTTCGATCGGTTCGATCGCGCGGTACGCCTCGTCGATCCGTTCTGTCTCGTCTTCGAGCTGGGCAAGCAGCGTCTCCCGGCGCTTTGCGGCCCGGCGGGCCTCCGAAACCAGCGCGCTTTGCAGCCCGGGCGTGAGCTGATCGCCGGCAGCGACCGCGGTGGCCACGTCGCTTCCGAGCTCCGCGGCCATGTTCTCCGCGAGCGATTCGCCGTACTCCTCCTCGTAATGCTCCATGGACATCACAGTCTGCTCGTAGGCGGTTTCGACGGCGCCGATCCCCCCTCCACCCGCCCCGCTGGAGACGACCCGAACCGCGGCAGCCCCCGAAAGGGTTCCGGCTTCCCCGCCATCGGAGCTCACTCCGGGCTGGATCCCCTCGACTCGATCGGCGAACGCTTCGAACGCGTTCCGCTCGCGGACGACGTGTTTCCGTTCCTCGACGATCGATTCGGCTGCTTTCCGGAGGAGGGTAACAGAGACGAAGACGGCGAGTCCGACGGCGATCGCAGCGAAGGCCACCGCGGGCTCCCCGAGCGCCTCGACGAGGCCGCACTCCCAGCCAGTACATCCCGTCTCCAAGGCAGTTCTGTCGAGCTGCCACTGCTGTCCCCCGGCTGTGCTCATATGCTATATTTTGCCAGGGTGTGCTTAGATGTTACGCCCCGGGGGTAGAAACTGCGACAACTCCCGACCACGCTCCGGTCCTCAAAAACTTACTCGCTACCGAGCGAAACTGCAAAGGCATTTCTCCCCAGATCACCAGTAACCGGGACTGAACGCATGACCAACCAGTTCTCACATGGCGGGGGACGACCATCGGCGTGGTGCCGGTCACAGGCCGCCGGCCTCGAACGTGTAGACCGAACGCTCGCGCCGATCATCTATCCTGCGCCGTCGGATCCGTTCGACGGCTGGCACATCTGGGACACGTGGCCGGTACGGAACCGGGACGGAACGATCGCCGATATCGACGGGTATCGTGTGATCGTCTCGCTGACGACGGCGGACACGCTGTTGCCCGGGAAGCGGCACGACGTTGCCGAACTGCACTACTTTTACTCCTCGGATGGACGACGCTGGACGCACGGCGGTCCGGTGTTCGATGGGGGAGCGTTCGGCTCCCGCCAGTGGGCAGGTTCGACACTGTACGACGACGGCGACCTCTACGTGTTTTATACGGCAACCGGCTCTCGTGGAGAGTCCGAACTCACCTACACCCAGCGTATCGCGGGAGCAGTGGGGGGTCGCGTGACTGTTGTCCCCGACGGGGATGAAGTCACGATCGACGGCGACTGGCGACACGAGGTGTTGCTCGAACCCGACGGGACGTTTTACGAACGGGAAGATCAGTCGCGGGGGATGATCTACACCTTCAGGGATCCCTGGTTCTTCGAGGATCCAGAAACCGGGGAGACGACACTGCTGTTCGAGGCCAACACGCCCGTTCCGCCGGAAAGTGGGCGCTGTGGCGGCGATCCCGTCCAGCAGGAGTTCAACGGGAGCGTGGGGATGGCGATCTCGGAGTCCGGTGACCCGATGGACTGGGAGTTACGTGAACCGCTCGTGGACGCCGTCTGTGTGAACCAGGAACTCGAACGCCCCCACGTTGCGTACCGAAACGGGAGCTACTACCTGTTCGTCTCGAGTCACAAACACACGTTCGCCCCCGGAATCGAGGGATTTGACGGGCTGTACGGCTTCGTCGGCGACGATCTCCGTGGCCCGTACTGCCCCCTCAACGGTCACGGTCTGGTCGCGACGAACCCGGCGAACGCGCCGTTTCAGGCGTACTCCTGGATCGCGTATCTCCACCGCGAGGAACTGCTGGTCGCCAGCTTCTTCAACTACTACGACTACGTCGGCGAATCGCTGGACGGGATCGCTGAGCTTCCCGAGTCCGAACAGCTGCGTCGGTTCGGAGGCACGCTCGCGCCGACGCTTCGGATCCAGCTCGACGGCGACCGAACCCGGATCCTCGGAACGCTCGATCACGGCCATCTCCCGCTACCCTCGGAATCGCTTCCTGAACTGCGATCGTTCGAGGGGAGAACCTCGCGGTTCGTTGACGCCTACTGAGGTTTCCGGTCGATCGGACCGTTTACGGGGGTCATTTGCCGTCAGGTGACGGTACACTGGCTTTTTTCGGTTCCGTCCCCCGAGAGAAGTTCGCGACGTCCGGCCACGCGCTGCCCATTGCCCAGATCGTCGCGTCGACGCTACCGTCACCGTCGACCGCGTAGGCGGCGACGCCGGTGCTGTCGTGGCGCGTCGGATAGATCCGACTCGTGAGCGCCCGGCGTTCGCCGGCGAACAACTCGACGACCGAGCCGTCGACGAACACGCGAACGTCCAGCGGTGACTCGAGGTCGTCGACGGCGACCGACTGCGGCGCTCTGTTCGCCCCTGGATCGAGACTCGAATGTTTCCGGTCGATCGTTACCGACTCGCTGTCGTACCGAATTCTCGTCTGCTCGGCACCGTCGGGGGTCGCACAGACGAGGAATCCGACCTCGGATGCATCGCCGACCTCGAGGGTCGCCTCGATCTCGATCGACCGGCCTGCCGCGTCCAACCGGCGCGTCTCGTCGTCCAGGTCGACGCGACCCCGGCACAGCCGGCGCTCCCGAAGTTCGGAAAACTCACGAATCGGACGCTGGTGGAGGCGATTCCTCTCTACGGACAGTTCCCGTGGAACCGACAGCGTTCCCGCCCAGCCGGCATCCCACTGACGGCTGATGCCTCTGGCTTCCGGGATCCAGCCGAACGTAACCGTCCGATCGCCATCGTGCAGCGATTGGGGCGCGTAGAAGTCGCCTGGATCGAGCGTCCCGCGCCGGCTTTCGCGGAACTGACCGGCGTCGGCGTCGAACTCTCCGAGGAAGTACAGTACCGTCTCGTAGTTGGAGACGTGGAGGAGGTGACTGTCGTCCAACTCGAGCAGTTCTGGACACTCCCACACCGTTCCGGGCGTCTCCCAGTCCCCCACCAGCACGGGCCCCAGGTACTCCCAGTTCCGCAGGTCCGACGATTTATACAGGATGACGGTTCCGCCGACGTCCTCCAGGCCTGCGCCGATCAGCTGATACCAGTACCCGTCGGCCTGCCAGATCGCGTGATCGCGGAACTCGGCGTGCCAGTGTTCTGTCGAGAGCAGATCCAGTTCCGACGGTGGCTGTTCGATAACTGGGTTGTCGTCGTCAGGAACCCACGTGGAGAGCTCGCCGTCGGCTGCAGTCGCCAGACACGGGAGCTGCCACCGGTCGCGCCCGCCCGTGTATACGATCCGGGCGGTTCCGTCGTCGTCGACCGCACATCCCGACCAGCAGCCGTCCCGGTCGGGTCCCGACGGGGTGGGGGACAGCGCCACAGATCTGTCCTCCCAGTGGAGGAGGTCGTCGCTCACCGCGTGTCCCCAGTGAATCGTATCGTGGTGGGGACCACCGGGATTGTACTGATAGAAGACGTGGTATCGATCGTTCCACCGAATACAGCCGTTCGGATCGTTGAGCCAGTTTGCGGGCGGGCAGACGTGGTAGTGTGGCCGGTGTGGATCGTCGTCCAGTTCGCGCCGATGGTCGAGGAGACCGGCCGCGTCGACGGGCCGACCGGCGGTCAGGTCGAACGTCGCGTCCCCGGCCAGGAACTGAAGTCCGTTCTTCACGATCCGTTCGCGGCTCGCCTCCGTGTCCTCCGCGTCCGCGCCCGAAAACGCCATTCCCTGCCCGATTCCGACGACTGTCCCCTCGCCGACGCGCCACTGCAGGCCCCCAAGCTCACTCGGCACGTCCGTCTCGCCGCGGACGGTGCCGGCCAGCACGTCCGCCCGTTCGGGGAGGACGTTCTCGTATCGCGCGTACGGTGCGGGATCGCCGGCCGGCTGGGTGTGATGTCGAAGCCCGGTCAATCCCGCGAGGATCGGATGGTCCGCATACACTGACTTCCAGAGGACTCCCGTCGGTTCCTCTACTGGTTCCGTGCCCGTCGCGTCCGGCGGGACGGGGTCGATTCCGAGCGCTGAAACCTGTGCGACCGCACGGGAGGTCAAAAGGAGGCCGCCGCCGTCTTCCAGAAACGACTGGAACGCCGGGGCACAGTCTGCAATCTCTCGGGGGGTCGCGATCGGTTCGTTGGCGTGCCACCAGATCACGTCGAGTCCCGCGAGTCTGTCACCATCGGAAACGGCGTCGAGTTCTATCCGTTCCGTGTCGAATTCGGTTCGACACCACGTGAGAGCCGCCCGTTCCTCCGTGTCGAGTTCGCCGACAGCAAGGAAACCGACGGCCGCATCGGAGGTGTCCATCAGATCACGACAGGCACACCGGAGAGTTAAGTGATGCGGGAACAGATCGGCCTAGCGGTCTTCGGTCGGTTCATCGGAGCGGAGTCAGTCTGACGGTTCCTCTTCGGTTCGTCTGGAACAGAGCGTCAGTAAACTACCCCGCCCTACTTCGCTCACCGCATACGCGGTTCGCTCGTTGAGGGTGGGGCTTTGATGTGGACTCCCGGCAATCAACTGTCAGCGGTTGGCCGATAGCCGTCGCCGTTCAACATCCCACCATTTACACGCACGTCTACTGGTGCGTCTACGCTCCCCGACGTGGGCGAGGAACGCAGTCTGTGCTGTCGCTTCCGCATGTACCGCAGTCCGACGTTTTTCGCGCCGTTGTACTCCGCGTTGATTTCGTACCCACACTTCAGACACCGGAACTGCTCGCCGTCACGGTTGTCTTCGTGGGTAAAGCCACAGTCGGTGTGCGAACACCGCTGGCTCGTGTGGTCTGGCTCGACCTGTTCAACCGCGACATCCCATTCTGGAGCCTTGTACTCAACATATTCGACGAGACGGCGGAACGCCCAGATATGATGCCAGTCAGCGTATGGCAATCGCTCTCGAATATCCGTCAACTCCTCGAACACGATTACGTCACAGTCGTGGGCAACTGCTTCGTCAACAATCTCGTTGGCGACCGTGTGGATGTACTGTTTCCGCCATGCCCGTTCTCGTTTCCCGAGTCGAAGTACGGCGTTGTGAGCGGCTTGTGTGCCGCGCTGTTGCATCTCCGCCCGGCGCTTCTCGAACTCTTGAATCCAGTGGTCGTACTCGTCACCGCTCCAGAACGTGCCCGTGCTGGCGACGGCGAGGCTGTTCACACCGAGGTCGATACCGAGGACCGTCTGGTGCTCGGTCTCGTCCGAACCCTCGATTTCAACAGCCTCACCGTCTTTGTTTACCTTCCGCGTTTTGACGTGGAAGTAGAACTCGTCGGTGGCTTGGTCGTACTGGAGTGTACTCGTGCGAAACTCGTAGTCTTCCGAGAGGACATATTCCTCGTACGGTGTGGGACTGTCTGCTGGCAACTCAAAGTCACACTCGACTCGTCCGTTCACCGTCGAGAGTGAGATTTTGTTCCGGTAGAACGTCGCACTACGCTTGTCGTAGACCATGCTCCACGAGGTGAACTCTGGTTTGTTCGTCCGTTTCCCCTGTTTCCAGCGGTCAACGCCGCTATCGACGGCGTGGACGGCACGCCGGATGGCTTCTTGGACGAGGTTTGCCGTGAGGTCTGTTTCCTCGCGGAGACGGTCATACAGCGCACCTCTGGCTTTCACGTTCGAGGTGATACAGTCTTCGTAGTTGGTGTTGTCCCAGCAATAGTCACTGGCCTCGTTCGCGCAGTACAGGAATTGCTCGGCGGTTTCGTGGAGGTCGTCGTGGAACTCGTCGGAAACGACGAGTTTGACCGGCGCGGTACGTCTGACCTCCATAGTTCAGATGTCATTCCGGAGGTACTTAATAGTTCGGGAGTCGGGCGGCTACTGTCTCGTGGTTTGTGTCGTGGAGTGTCGGCTTCCTCCCCGGCCTACTCGCTTCGCGCTTCCGACTGGTCGGAAGCCCTCGCTCCTTAAGGCCGGGGGCTCCGCCTCGAAACTGCTGAATATATCCCGAGGCTGTTGCGAACTGGATTGGAATGTCATAACACCACTTGTATTATGAAGGGCCATTATTGAAGGATTTTGAATATTTCTCACGGACGTACAACGTGGAAAAGGATCATATGGGAAAAAGAGGGCTCTACGCTCGTCTGGCGCCAATTCCAGAAAACTTGTAATATTTGATCGAAACATCCATATGTTAAGGCCAGGTCACCTTTACTTGATGCCAGAAGAGCACGAGGTACCCATGGAAGGAGAAAAATCGAGGGAACGTCCCGGTTTATCCGTCCGCCGCCGTGGCGTGCTGGCGGGGACGGCCGGTTTCGCGTCTGTCGCGCTCGCCGGCTGTGCCGGCGACGAGGAGCCGACGCCGGAACCGACCCCCGAGCCGACGCCGACCGAGGAACCGACGCCGGAGCCCGAGAACTACGTCGTCACCGACGACATCATTGCCGGCTCCGCGTACATCCCGGAGGGGACTGGTGGATTCGCTCAGGCGTGTTCCCCCCAGCGGAATTTCATCCCGGAGATGCAAGCGGTGTTCAAGATCGGCGTGTGGGACCCAGCGACGGGTGACATCGTCGGCGCCGACGTGATCGACGAGGCAACCGTCGCGATCGACGGCGGTCCGTCCGTCGAACTCGAGTTCGACGACGAGGACGCCGAGTGGTCGGGTAGTTGGCCGATCCCGGAGGATCAGGAGCCGGGCACGGTTTCCTATGAAGTGCAGGTCACCAACGAGGGCGAGTACCGCAACGTCGGCATCCTCGACAGCGAACTCGAAATCATCGAGTTCGACGACCCGAAGAACTACGTCGTCACCGACGACATGTACGCCGGATCCTCGGGAATCCCGGACGACGCGCAGTTCGTCTCGGCGTGTGGCCCCTCGCGGGCGTTCGTTCCGGGCATGATGGCCGGCTTCGACATCGGCGTTTACGACGGTTCCACCGGCGAACCCGTCGGACCGGACGTGATCGACGAGGCGACGCTCATCATCGACGACCGCGACATCGAACGGGACCTCGAGTGGGAGGAAGACGACGGCGAAGACCTCCACTGGAACGCCACCTGGCACATCCCGGATGACGCCGAGACTGGGACGGTCACCTACGAAGTCGAAATCACCAACGAGGGCGAGTTCTACAACGTCGGCGTGCTGGAAAGCGAATTCGAGATCATCGAAGGGTAGCTTCGAACTTCGCGCAACCGCCCTATAGATAATCTCTTATTTGTCGTTCGGACCGACGATTCGACAGCCGACCGGCCGTCAGGTTTCTTTCGGTTCGACTTCGGACCTGATGTTTTCGAAGTACGTTTCCATGTCGGATTTCACGATCGACCTGACCAGCCCGTCGGTGAGGCCGGCGACGCCGGCCACGCCACCCGTGAGGTCGATGTCGACCGTGTACGCCATGTCGACGACCCCGTCGTCCGTTTCGCTCATCTCCATGGCGGCGATCACGTCGAACTGGCTTCCGGTCGTCGAATCGTAGGCGTTGCCGTCGGCGACGATCCAGTCGGGCTCGTGCATCTCGACCAGCTCTGCCTCGCCAGATACCGAAAGCGTCAACCGACTTACCCCCCGGGTGATCTCGAAGGTGTAACGGCGCTGGGAGAGTTGTTCGACGTCGTCTGCCCCTGGAACACAGTGGACGAGGTTTTCCGGTTCGGAGACGAACGTCCACAGATCGTCTTTCGACGCGTCGAACCGGACTGTTCCGTCGAACGACAGTCCACCGTCGGACTGGCCCTCGTCCCCGCCGTCGTCGTCAGTTGCCGTCCCGTGTTCGGGTTGCTGTTCCTCGGCCGTGTCTGGTGTCCCGGATCCGTTCCTGGTGAAATTCATGGTGGCTCCGCGTGTGGGTTCGGTCGCTCCGCCCGGTCTGGCTGTTCGTTCGACCGTCCGTCGATTCGGTCGCGTCCCGGTTCCGGCCGTCTGTGAGGCGCCTGCCGCTTTCGGTGATCCCGTCGCCACGTCTGAGCGAACCTGTGGAACGTTTCCTCCCCGGAGTACTTCTCTGCGTCGTGATCTACGACGTACTCGTCCATCTCGACCAGCAGGTCGTCGGGTTCGGGCCCGAGCTGTCGGACGAACCCCGCGTTGTGTTCCGGGAGGATTTCGTTCATAGGGTCTCGCGGCGCGTGGCGCAGCTTACTCCGTGATCTTGAACGCGAAGTGCGCCGCCGGGAGGGGACGGATCGGATGGTTGTCCAGATACGAGAGGTGCGGCTTCAGCTCGAAGTCCGGTTCGTCCTCCTGCACCTGGAAGAAGCTCGGGTAGACGTCGATAAAGTGCCACCCCGGCTCGCCGGCCGCCTGCAGAACAGTCCGGTTCACCGCGGCTTCCAGCCCGCAGATGTATCCGAGGGGCTTGTTGTCGTACACGAAGTAGTAGGCGTTCCCGTAGGTGGGCCAGCCCACACCGGAGATCTCGATCTCGATCTCCGTGCCTGCGGGACCCTCCGTCGGAGAGAACGTCTCGATCCGCGGCTGCATCATAAAGCCCGTCTTCGCCACTGATTTCCCGTCGATCTCGGCGGTGATCGGTCGGGTGGCGCCGATGTCGGTCGGGATCTCGACTTCGACCTGGAACGCGCCGTCCTCGTCGGTCGTCACCGACGGCAGCGCGTCCGGCATCGGCACGGGCGTGATGTCGATCCCCTTCACGCGGTGTCCCTCGTGGCTGTGCCAGATCAGGTCCACCTCGGTGTCTGCGGGGAAGTTCCGTCCGGTGATGAACGCGTCCGTCCCGGGCTGACCGGAGGTCGGCGAGATCTCCAGCTCCGCGTCGGTCTCCTCGTCGATATCGGGCAGGTGCACGCTGAGTGGCCCCTCGTCCCACATCGGGTCGAGCCACGCCGACTCCGGCTCGGATTCGGGCTCGGTGACCTCCACGGTCCAGGAGGACTTGCGCCCCCCTGCGACTGGACCGAACGGCGACTGGGTGTTGTTCTGGAGGAACGGCACCCCGCGATAGTTGCGCCACACCTGCAGGACGTGCTTTCCGGGCGGCCCAACGGCCCGCACTTCGGCGGTCGCGGTTCCGCGGTTCTGCACGCCGGTCATGATCCCGACCATTCCGTTGTCCCAGGCGATCTGGTAGTTGTTCGTGATCACGTTCGGGCCGAGTCCGTAGCCGGTCACGGTGAAGAATTCACCCATCTCGGCCTCGGTCCGATCGATTTCGAACCACGGGAGGATCTTGAGCTTCGTCTCCGCCAGAGTGGTCTCGTCGTCGCCGGCCGGTCGTAGTTCGATCCGGTGTTCCCCGCCGTAGTCCTCCGGAATCTGCCACTCCTCGGTGAACCGCCCGTTCTCGTCGCTCGTGATCGACGTCAACTGCTCTTTCCGGGGCTGGTACTGTGCACCCACGACTTCGTTTGCCTTGAGTACGCCCCACATTCCCTCCGCGGTGTGCCAGATCACGTCGACGTCGGCATTCTCCGGGAGGTTTCGTCCTTCCAGCGTAACGGTGTCCCCGACGTACGCCTCCGCGTCGCTCACTACCAGCGTTCCGCGGTGCTCGGACCGCCCTTCCCTGTGTTTGTCGATCCGTTCTCGAACTTCCGGAGATATCCCGTCGTCCATAGTTTTAGTTTACAGATTATCTGTTATATGGTTTTCCATAGGTGGCTGCAGCAGGTGATTCGGGTGACTGTTCTGGCACTGAAATTTAAGTCAATTGAAAACACAGTCCACCGTACGGACGCGGGGTGTGCGATGGTCGAACTGGGGGTCCGGTACCGAACAAACTGGGGGACCGGTTCCGAACAGGTCGGCGTCGTCGACCGTCTCGCCCGTAGATCGTTCCATGGCTTCACGTTCGCAGCTCGGAGGAGCAAACGACGCTGCCGCGCCAGTCGTGGGTATCGTTCTGCTCGTCGCGCTCGTGGTCGCACTCGCGACGCTCGTGGGTTTCTCTGTGCTGGGATTGGGGGGCATCGTCGACAGTAGCCCCAGTACAACCTGGAGCGGGGCGGTCGTCGAACCGTCCCCCGAATCTGGCGACGTGTTCCTGGAGTTTACACATCGGGGTGGCGACACAGTGGCGGCCGACAATCTTGACGCAGTGATCCTTTCGGGAGACGGCAACGCCTCGCTGGGTGCCGTCACATCCGAATCGGACCGGTTGTCTGCGGGGGACACGGTGGGGATCGAGATCGAGGGGGAACCGGAAAGCGAGTTGTCTCGGGACACCGAGATCGCCCTCGTGTGGGAAATCGAGGATCGATCGGCTATTCTGGCGGAGATGACGCTCGAAGAAGCTGTCGTGATCGAAGAGTAGTTCAAAGCGCCGTTTCGTAGCCGGCTGCGGCTTCTTCGTCTTCCCACATCACGACCCGAACCCTGTCGGCTGCGGCCGGGTCGACGTGGTCCAGGAGGGTTTCACAGGCAATTCGTGAAAAGTGCTCGACGCTTGGATTGCGCCCCTCGAAGGCGGGTTTATCGTTGAGCGTCTCGTCCGCGTATCGTTCCCGGACGGCGTCGATCCCGGCTTTTACGTCGTCGATGTCGACCAGATAGCCGTATTCGCCGAGCTGGTCGCCCTCGAACGTCGCCTCCATCTCGAACTGATGGGAGTGCAGTTTCCCTTCGGGACCCGGATCCGGCACCGTCAGATAGTGCTGGGCGATGAACGACTCTGTCACCGTAACTGAATACATACTCGCGGATACGAATTCTTCGGTAAAGAGTCTGCTCCACAGTTCGTGTTCGACGTCTCCGGACCGTCGTGTTCGCTTTCCCGTCGATCAGTGCCGCTCAGTATTCGAACAGCGTAGTGACGACGCCATCCGATTTGTCTGCCAGTCGCTCGTAAGCGATCTCGGCGTTCGATAGCGGCTCCCGATGGGTGATGAGCGGCTCCGTGTCGAAGTCTTCGAGCAGTTCCCATGCAGTCGAAAGCCGCCGATCGGCGTCCCACCTGCCGCGCAGGGCCGGATCGACGGTGCTCACCTGGCTACTCTCGATGGTAATTCGGTTCCGATGGAACTCGGCTCCGAGATCCAGCGTGGCCTCCTTGGTTCCGTACCACGATCCGACGACGATCCGGCCGTCGTAGCCGGCCGTGTGGATCGCATCGTCGAGGGCCTCCGGGTTGCCCGAGACCTCGAACGCTAGGTCGGTTCCGGCGCCCTCTGACTCGGAATCGTACTGCTCCTCCAGCGCAGCGGGGGCGATCGCCCTGTCGACCCCGAGACGACGGGCGAGTTTGCGGCGCGTTTCCACGGGGTCGATTGCGACGAGCTGATCCAGCGGGAACCTGGTGAGAAGTTCAGTTGTGAGCAGCCCGACTGTCCCCTGCCCGAATACGGCGACGCGTTCTCCCAGCCGCGGCCCCCCATCGTGGACGAAGTTAATGGCCGTCTCGACGAGTGGCAACAGCGTGGCTGACTGGCTCTCGATCCCATCGGGTACCGGAACCACCTCCTCGGGAGAGGCGAGGAAGTGGCTCTCGTGGGGATTGAACGCGAACACGCGTTGTCCGGCCCACTCTTCGGGAACGTCCTGGCCGACTTCGTCGACGACGCCGACGGCCGCGTAGCCGTATCGCAGCGGGTAGGTAAATCGCCCGGAAAACGCCGGCAGGCTCTCGTCTATCGGCAGTCGTTCGGGTGCTTCACCCCGATAGATCAGCAGTTCGGTTCCGCTACTGATCGCGGAGACGGTCGTTTCGACCCGGAGCTGGTTCCGACCCGGGGTGGGACGTTCCGCGCGCTCGAGTTCGACCTCCCCCGGAGCCACGAAGGAGAGCCGGCGGCGCATCAGTCGCCGGCAGCCGCGTGTTCTGTCGCGAACTCGACAGTCGTTCCCTCGTATCGACAGTCCTCGAGTGCGTGTTTCGCCGCGAACCCGGCCTTGTGCGGCGATTCACCGGTCCCTACGCCGACTTTCAACTGAACGTCCACGGCGTCGGCCACGTGATCGATCGCGTCCTGGTATTCGTCGACACTCAGCTCTGGGCAGACCGCGATGATGTTGTCGCCGCCGACGAAGAACGACAGCGCGCCGTGCGCCTCCCGCATGTATCGCATCAGCTCTGCGTAGCCGTGTTCGATGTGGATGAACGAATCGAACTCGTTGAGGCGGTCGGTGTACTTTTCGGTCGCGTCGTTCACGTCGAAATGAGCGATCTGGAGATCGTCGCCTGCGGTGGGTTCCCGGAACGACCCCGAAAAGACCTCCTTGCGATCGCTGTCCTGGGCACTACCGGCGCGCTGGAGTCGTTCTGTCGCGTTTTCGAGCGCCTCGGAGGGTTGCGAGTCGACGTCCACGCCGAGACTCACCGTCACTGGATAGCGGTTTCGGATCGACTCCTGTAGCGTGCGGTGGTCCGTTCGATCGATCCCGTTGGTAACCGCAACCATGTTGTCGAACCGGGTGAAGAAAACGTAGCCGTCGCGGCTGCCGATGAACTGCGCGAGGTCGGCGAACAGTCGCGACTGCAGGGTCTGGAGATCCATCTCCCGTCGCGGCTCCGGCGACACCGTCCAGGGGCCGTAGTTGTCGATCTGAACCAGCGTAATCTGTGTGTTCGTCACTGTATCCTTCCTTCGGGTTCCCGGTACTTTGGTTCTTTCCGTTAGTCTCGGCCAGTGAGGACGGTTCTCGGAACTGGCCGCTGTTCCAGGTTCGTTTCCGACCGACGGGAGCCGTCCGGGACCGGGACGTTCAACTCCGTTCCGGTCGTACGACGGTCCATGGAATACCGAGGTGCTGTCCTCGATGTCGACGGGACGGTCGTCCGTGGGGACGAGCCGATCCCCGGGGCCCCGGAGGGCGTTCGGCGAATCCGTTCGGCCGGCGTCGAACCGCTGTTCGTCTCCAATAATCCGAGCAAGGCTCCGCCGGCGTACGTTCGTCGTCTCTCTCGAGCGGGATACGACGTCGACGTCGATCACGTCGTTACTGCCGGTACTGTATCGACGACGTACCTCGAGCGTCACCACCCCGATGATTCGATCTATCTCGTCGGCGAGACGGGACTCGCACGGCAACTCAGGGAAGTCGGCCTTTCGCTTTCCCCGGACCCCAGTGTCGCCGACGTCGTCGTCGTGTCCCTGGATCGGGAGTTCGACTACGAGGAGCTGTCTGCCGTCCAGTGGGCGCTCGAGGACGACGACGTTCGGTTCTACGGCACCGATCCGGACATCGTGATCCCGGCAGCCGAGCGCAACATCCCCGGCTCGGGGGCGTTGATAAACGCCGTCGTCGACGTCACCGGCCGCCAGCCGGACCTGGTGTTCGGAAAGCCGAACGAGCCGACGCGGCGGGCAATATTCGAGCGGTTCGACCACGACCCGGGCGACTGTTTCGTCGTCGGCGACAGACTCGACACCGACATCGCGCTCGGAGTCGAGGCGGGAATGACGACCGTCCTCGTCCGCACTGGAGTCACGGACGACAAAACCCTCGCAAACGCCGAGATCCAGCCCGACTACGTGCTGGATTCTCTCGCCGAGATCGATCGCCTCCTGAATGGTGACCCCTGACGGGCAGACTCGCCGCTAGAATGCGTCGGCGTGGGCGGTGATCTCTGCGCGCAGGCCGGGACGAACCGCCGAGTGGACGTGGCAGATCTCCTTGCCCCGGTCGACGATCTCCTCGAGTTCCTCGTCGCTCACGTCGAGTTCGACGTGGAGGTCCCACCGAATCGCGGCGAGGTCGTCGTCGTCATCGAGATCGGCGGACGCGTCGATCTGGAGCTTTCCGAGGTCGTCGTGACCGCGTTGTCGTCCGGCGACCCGGAGCGCGGGAAGGTAACAGGAGGCGTACGTTGCGACGAGGGCCTGGTTCGCAGTCGGTCCCTCCTCGCCCGTGGCGTCGATCGAGAGGTCGAACTCGCCGACGTGGCTCGAACAGTGGTACCCTTCCTCACAGACCGTGCTGGTTTCGATATCCGTCATTGCAACTACGTATTGGTCGGAACCGTCCTAAAGGTTGCTTCCGAAGCGGTCGTCTGTCGACCGTCCGGGTCACAAAAACGGGCGTCTCCGAGCCGGGGGTTCGGGTCGTGATCGCGGCCTTCACTCGAGCGTGAACGTCTCGTCGCCCTCGAGGACACGAACCTCGGCGTCGCTGCCGGTCGCCTTCACCTCGCGGACGAAGTCGTCGGTGTCGATTTCGATCGGCGGGAACGTGTCGTAATGCATTGGGAACGCGTAGTCGACGTCGAGCCAGTCGACGGCGAGCGCCGCCTGGGTCGGGCCCATGGTGAAGTGGTCGCCGGCCGGAACGGCGGCGGCGTCGGGTTCGAGGAACGGTCCGATCACGTCGCGCATCTCGCTCATCAGGCTCGTGTCGCCGGCGTGATAGAACGTCGTCGTGTCGGGATCGGCTTCCTGTGTCGGCTTCTTGTCGGAGATGACGAAGCCGGCGGGCATCCCGGCGCTCGTCTCGTAGCCGGTTTCGATGCCGTTGGTGTGGTCGGCCCGGACCATCGTGACGAAGGCGTCGCCACACTCGACGGTACCGCCGAGGTTCATCCCCATGCCGCCGACGGCGTCCTCGAAGCCGTAGTTGTCCTCGGCGTACGACACCAGTTCGGGGACGGCAACGAGCGTGGCGTCGGAGAACTCGCCGGCGTGGGCGACGTGATCGGCGTGGCCGTGGGTGAGCAGGACGTACTCCGGCTGATCGACGTCCGACGGTTCCAGATCCGTCTTCGGGTTGTCGAAGAACGGATCGATCAACAGCGACGTTTCGCCGACCGTTACGTACCAGGTGGAGTGGCCGTGCCAGGTGAGTTCCATAGCCAGTCGATACACCTCGCCGACAGGTAATAAAACTCGTTGCTACGTGTTCGGCGGCATGTTCCGCCCGTCCGATATCTCCACGGGGCAGGGGACTACGAACAGCCTTCGTCTTCGAGTTCCCCGTCGCCACTGCCGCAGGCGACAACGCGCTCGGATACGTCGCCGATCACGTTGACCTCGTCGGTGTTCGGCGGGGTGAGACTCACCTGTTCGACCTCGCGCTCGACTTCCTTTTCCCACTCGTAGGTGGTGGTCGTTTCGTACTCGAGTTTCTCATACACGCCGTACTCGACCTCGTCAGTGTAGGTGCGTTCCCATCGGTGGAGATCCTGTTGTCCGTACTCGGGAACGCGATACTCGTAGTACACCTCCGGGGTACTCGTCGTTCGTTCCCACAGGTATTCGGTGCTGTAGGTTGGGTATTCGAACTTGTACTCCCGGCTGGTGTCGCTTTTCCACACCGTTCGTTCGCCCCAGTCGATGCATCTGCCATTCCCGAACCAGCTGTTCGTTCGTTCCTTGCAGTACCGTTCGGTTTCGGTGTAATAATCGGTTACCGTCCTGGAGTCGACGACCCGCCAGCCGGCCGCCGGGGCTCGTCGTGACGACCGCCAGGTCGACCCGGTGCCATCGCGAACCTGTCCGGTGGATCGAACCCGCGACCATCCCGAGCCAGAGGGTCGAGAGGTGCTCCGCTCCCGTTCGGTGGTCGTGTGATAGTTCGTCGTCGTCCCGACGTAGGTACCGTCGTTGGGGGCGAGACTCCGGTGGGGAACCTCGACGTAGTCGTAGCCGACGATCCGCGTTTCGCTGTCGACCGACCGATCGGCCATCGACCAGTCGCTTCCCGGCCAGTTTGCGGCCACTCGGGTTTCGCGACGCTGTTCGGTTTCGGTCTCGGTTCCGATCCGCCGCCAGTCGTCCGATAGCAGGGCGTCGGGATTCTGCTCGTCGCGGATGCGCGTTTCCTCTCGGTCGACTACCTCCTCGTCGATCGACTCGATGCCGGCCTTTTCCCATCCCTCGCCGGGATCGTCTTCTGAAACGTATTCGGCGACTGCGGTGGTTCTCTCGGTGTAGTGGTACTCGGTGTAGGAGTCGAAGGTGACGGTTTCTCGGATGTCTTCGCCAGAATTAGTTAACTTTCCAGTAGAAAGCCATGCTGTGTATTCTCCCGGCGAATCGTATCGATGGGTGACTTGTGTTCTCTTTTCGCCACAATCACCACACTCAGAAGGTAGGACATTTAGTGAATTACCATCTCCAAAATGAGCTTCAAGGACCTCTTTCTGTTCATCTGGTATCACATCGTTAGTTCTCGATGGGGTTGTTATCTCAAAAGTGGCAGTCAAGTATTCATCATCTTTTGATTTGATCTCGAAACTATAGTCTGAATTGGATTCGTCCTTGCCAAGTATTCTCGCTGTATCTGACTCACTTTGTTCTCGCCCATATTGATCGACGACAGTGACCGAGACGTCGAATTCATGAACGCCCTTGTCTTCAAATATGTAGACGTGTTCCACTTGAGGTTGAGAACTCACTGTGGTGGTACCGTCTCCAAAGTTCCACCTATATGTAAGATCTATATCATCTTCTGAATCTACATCTGCCACAAATTCAACTGTTTCTTCTTCACTTCTTAGATAAAACCTAGGGACTGAATCATCAAACACATCATTACTGCTGAATACTAATTCTTCATCTCCAACTAGTAGCCTGCCATTTAGGTTGTTAATCTCGTGTTCCGGCTCATCTGCAACTTCTTGAGTTTCTGCGTCGGATTCTACAATTGTAACCGCCTTCTTATCTAAGACTTCATCACCGAAGTTGGTTGTGCCGAGGACTGTAATCTTCCCAGAATCTGCCTTCTGGTCACTAAATGAGATGTCTTGTGTTGTTCCAGATCCGAGATAAATATCTTGACCCGACGTATATTCCCAATCGTACTCGGTTATCTCACCACTACTTTCCACTTCGTAAGTATGCTCTGTTCCCTGTACGACTACTGAAGGTCCGGAAATTTCCAACTCAATAGTATCTTGATCTGTTTCATCAGACTCGGTTGTTTCTTCAGGTTCATCTGAAGTTGGGGTTGGCGTTGGCGTTGGATCGCTTCCAGAACCACCGTCTGGATTGGACGAGGTATCCTCCGAGGTGCTATCTGTCTCATCTGAATCATCCGGTCCGTCGTCGGACTGTCTCGGTTCATCCTCAGATGAGTCTGCAACCTCTACTAAAATCTCCACGTAATCTTCGCTCACCTCCTCGTTCGTACCAGTCACTTCGACCGTAAAGCGCCACTTGCCAGCGGAATCCGGCACATAGGTATGTCTCGCTGAATCACCGGCCTCGAGACGTTCTCGCTCCCCGTCAGGGGGCGTCACGTACCACTGGAACCCATCAATATCCCCGCTCACCGATCGCGATCCACTCGCGTCGAGATACACCGTCTCCCCGAGATCGACTGACCTGTCCAGGCCCGCATCGGCCATCGGTCCGGTTTCGTCCGCTACGACCACGGCCGTCGAACTTACGGCTGCGACGACCAGCAACACCGCGAATACCTTCCTGCCGTCCATCGGAATATGTGGTCCTACTCCTATCTTATCTTAAAAAGTTTCGTATAAAATAAAGAGTGATGTGAATATATTGAATATTCGAAATCCCGGATTATTTTGTGAAATTCGTCGGCTGACAGAAGCCGGCAGCCGCTCGTCGTGACCGTTGTCTGTTGAAAACTTTTGGCGGTGAACTCGGCTGCCCTTCAGTTGCGCGGCAGCCGATCGAGTCGCTCAGTGCTGGTGACCGAGCGCTTCCGAGAGCGGCATACCGAACCGCTCTTCGAACAGTTCCTCGACGGTGTCGTTCATCTCGACGACGTCGGCCGGCGGTTCCCCTTCCGAGTGGTGCACCATCGCGTGCGCCTGCTGGGCCATTGCCTGTAGAACGATGTCAGTGATCACGTGCGTCGGGTTTTCGCCCTGCTCGGTCATCGTGTCGACGAGCCCTGCCGGTAGCTCTACTGTGTCCTCGTTGCCGTCCGGTCCGGTTACGGTGTAGGTTTCAGTTTCTCCCATGGGGCCGACGACGCATTCCACACGTAAGGCTCTGTGGAACTTCCGGAACGAACCCCGCCGCTCGTCGACTGATCCACCGAGTATATTACCAATAGTACTAATATATAAGAAATAAATAACCATCAGTAACCGATAAGTGGTATTCGCTCCAACGGCTGACGTGCCATGTCACACAGTACCGAACGCATCTCGACGACGCACGTCGGGAGCCTCCCCCGCCCGGAGGATCTGCTCCCGTACTTCGAGCGCATACAGGCCGGCGAGGAGATCGACGAGGAAGCCTTCGAAGCGGCGGTCAGGGAGGCGACGGAGGAGGCGGTCCGCCGACAGGAGGAGGTCGGGATCGACGTCGCAACCCATGGGGAACAGGGGCGACTTTCGTTCGTCACGTACGTCGTAAACCGGCTCACCGGTTTCGAGGGCGAAGTACCGGCGATACAGTGGGCCGATCTCGAGGAGTATCCGGAGTACGCTCGGCAGGTTCCGACGTTCCGGGAGTGGTCGGAGCCGGGGGCGACGATTCCGGCCGCCTCCGGGCCGATCGAGTACGACGGCGAGGCCGAGACCAAGGCGGAGCTCGACCGGTTCGAGGCCGCCATCGAGGAGACCGGCGCCGAGTTCGAAGAGACGTTCGTGACGGCGGCCGCACCGGGAACCGTCGCTGCCTACGTCGGAAACACCCACTACGACAGCCACGAGGAGTACCTCTTTGCGGTCGCGGACGCGATCGCCACCGAGTACGAACTGATCGCCGACTCGGGGGCGACGCTCCAGATCGACGCCCCGGACCTGCTCGGAGGGCGGCATCTCAAGTTCAAGGACCGCTCCGAGTCGGAATTCGTCGAGGTCGTGGCAACCCACGTCGAAGCCCTCAATGAAGCGCTCGCGAACGTGCCGGCAGAGCAGGTTCGGATCCACACCTGCTGGGGGAACTACGAGGGGCCACACCACCACGATATCTCGCTGGAGACGGTCCTGCCCGAAATCTACGAGGCAGACGTCGGGGGGCTTTTGATCGAGCAGGCGAACCCGTGCCACCAGCACGACTACACAGTTTTCGAGGAGCACGGCGTCCCCGACCGCTGGCAACTGATCCCGGGGGTGATCGACGTCACGGTCAATTACATCGAACCCCCGGCGGTGATCGCCGACCGCATCGAGCGGTTCGTCGACGCCGTCGGCGATCCCGATCGGATCCTCGCGGGCGCAGACTGCGGGCTCGGCACGTTTGCCGGCTTCGGGGCGGTCCATCCCGAAATCGCCTGGAAGAAGCTGGACGCCCTCGCCGACGGGGCGAAACTGGCGAGCGAACGGGTGTACTGACGCGATTTCGACTCCGGGATGATCCGGCTCTCGACAGCCCTTTGGTGGCCGCCGCCGACCACCGTGTTATGTGGGACGACACGTTCGGCAGCGACTCGGATCCGTCGTCAGATCCGTCCGTTCTGGTCGTCGGTGAGACGCTCGTCGATTTCATCCCCGAGACCCCTGGGCCGCTTCCCGACGTCGAAACGTTCCATCGCCGTGCGGGAGGTGCTCCCGCTAACGTCGCGGTCGGGCTTTCCCGACTCGGCGTCACCCCGGCGTTCTGGACCCGGGTCGGCGACGATCCGTTCGGTGACTTCCTCCGACGAACGCTCGAGGCGGCGGGGATCCCCGACGAACTCGTCGAGATCGATCCCCGCGCCAAAACCGGGCTCGCGTTCGTGAGCCTCGATCCGGACGCAGACCGAGCGTTCAGCTTCCACCGCGACCGCAGCGCCGACACCCGACTCCAGTCCGGACGAATCGACGACGAACGCCTCGAAGGGACAGACTGGCTTCACGCCGGCGGCGTCACGCTCGCCGACGATCCCGGTCGGGAAGCGACGTTCGATATCCTCGAACGCGCCGGTGGCACCGACACAACGGTTTCGTTCGATCCCAACGCCCGTCCGGAACTGTGGGACGAGTACGACTTCGCCGACAGCGTCGACCGGGCTTTCGGCCTCGCGGACGTCGTAAAGACGTCCCGGGAGGATCTCGAGGCGGCGGGATACGACTGCGAACTCGACGACGAACAACTGGTCCGAAGCGTCGCCGACGACGGCCCCCACACGGTGTTTCTCACCCTCGGCTCCGCGGGTGCGGTCGCGTATGCGACTCCCGATGCCCCGTGGTTCGACGACGCCCACAGGCCCGGTGACGGGGAGAGATCCGCTGACGCAGTCGTCCGACACGACGGTTACCCGGTCGATGCAGTCGACACGACCGGCGCCGGCGACGGGTTCTTCGCGGGCGCGATCGCGGCCCTCTCGAACGACGAACCGCTCCCGATGGCTCTGGAGTTCGCGGGCGCGGTCGCGGCGGTGACGACCACCGAACCCGGGGCGATGACGGCGCTGCCGACCCGCAAAGAGGTTGCGGCGTTTCGGAAACAGTTCGAGAGGTAGCTCGACCGCCCGGGTGGACGACCGCGACGAGGAAACCGCCGGACTTTATACGGCCCATTAATTCTGAACGGCTGATGCGGGGGCAGCAATGAGTCGCGACGAGGCGACGTTCGTAGAGTACGGTATCGACGATAAACCACCCCTTTCCACTTCTCTCGGTCTCGGAGTCCAGCATTACCTCACGATGGTGGGGGCTAACATCGCAGTCCCGCTGTTGCTCGCGGGGGCACTGGGGATGCCCCAGGAACTGTGGGGGCGATTCATCGGTACCTTCTTCGTGGTCTCGGGGATCGCGACGCTCGCCCAGACCACGTTCGGGAACAGGTACCCGATCGTTCAGGGTGCGCCGTTTTCCCTCCTTGCACCGGCGCTTGCGGTGATCGGGGTCGCACAGGCCACCGGTCACGACTGGAACGGAGCGTTGCTCCAACTCCAGGGGGCGATCGTCGCCGCCGCGATGGTCGAGGTAGCGGTCGGCTACTTCGGACTGGTGGGGAAGGTCCGGGAGTATCTCTCCCCGGTCGTGATCGCGCCGACGATCGCGCTGATCGGGCTGGCGCTGTTCGACGCCCCGCAGGTGTCGACTGCGACTCAGGACTGGTGGCTGCTGGGGCTTACCCTCGTGTTGATCGTCGGGTTCTCACAGTACCTCGACGCGGCACACCGGGCGTTCCGGCTTTATCCGGTCGTCCTCGGGATCGTCGGGGCGTATCTCGTCGCGCTGGCGCTTTCGGTGACGGGACACTACGCGCCCGGCATGCCGGGATACGTCGAACACGGCATCGATGTCTGGATGGAAGGCGGCCTCGTGATGGCGATCTACCCGCTGCAGTGGGGGACCGCGATCGGGTTCGAAACCGCCTTCATCATCGGGATGCTCGCCGGGATCGCTGCCTCGATAATCGAAAGCCTGGGCGACTACTACGCGGTCGCCCGCCTGTCGGGCTCGGCCGCGCCCAGCGCAAAGCGGATCAACCACGGCATCGGCATGGAGGGACTCATGAACGTCTTCTCCGGACTGATGGGGACCGGTGGATCGACTTCCTACTCCGAGAACATTGGCGCGATCGGCCTCACGGGTGTCGCCTCGCGCTACGTCGTGCAGGTGGGTGCGGCGGTGATGCTCGTGGTCGGATTCCTCGGCCCGTTCGGCAACCTGATTCGGACGATCCCCGATCCGATCGTCGGAGGGCTGTACGTCGCGATGTTCGGGCAGATCGTCGCTGTCGGGCTGGCGAACCTGAAACACGTCGATCTCGAATCACAGCGCAACCTCTTCGTGGTCGGACTCGCCATGTTCACCGGGCTCGCAGTTCCCGCCTACATGGACAACGTCGGCGACGTCGAGGCGCTCCAGCAGGGAATGGCCGAAGTGACGCTTTTGGGCCCGGTTCTCGGGACGGAGGCTATCTCGACGACGATCTTCGTGATTGGCTCGACCGGTATGGCAGTCGGCGGGCTGGTTGCCCTCCTGCTCGACAATACCATCGAGGGAACCCGCGAGGAGCGCGGCCTCGAGGAGTGGGAGAAGACCGCGGAAACCGACTCACAGTTCGTTTCCGCGTACGATCGGTTCGTCCGCAGCAACGATTGACCGCGGACTGTCGATGCTCCTCCGTCAGTCTCGCCCCCTGTTTCGCTCTCGCCCCCTGTTTCGCTCCCGCCCCCTGTTTCGATCTCGTCCCCTGTTTCGATCTCGTCCCGATTTCGATCTCGTCCCCGGATTCTTTCTTTGCGGGGTGTGTACCCGACTACTATGAGTCGGCTCGACTTGCCGCAGATCGGTCTCGGTACGTCCGGAAACGACGAGTTCGAGGAGTGTGCCGAGACGGTAAGAGCGGCCCTGGATGTGGGGTATCGTCACGTCGACACCGCCCAGATGTACGACAACGAGGCTGCCGTCGGCGAGGGAATCCGCCGGAGCGACGTCGACCGGGAGGCGGTCACGATCGCGACGAAGATCCACCCGGACAACCTCGCGTACGAGGACGTCTTGAAAACTGCCGAGGAGAGCCTCGACCGGCTCGGTGTCGACGCGGTCGATCTCCTGTACGTCCACTGGCCGATCTCCGCGTACGACCCGTCCGAGACACTCCAGGCCTTCGACGAACTCGTCGAGGAAGGGGTCGTCGATCACGTCGGCGTCTCGAACTTCTCTCCCTCGCTCGTCGAGGAGGCCCAACAGCACCTGGAGGCTCCGATCGTCGCCAACCAGGTCGAGTGCCATCCCCTGTTGCCACAGCAGACCCTCCGGGCACACGCCCACGAACACGGCTACGAACTCGTCGGCTACTCCCCACTGGGGCAAGGGGAACTGCTCGAGGAACCGCTGCTGTCGGAAATCGCTGCGGAGTACGACGCGACGCCGGCACAGATCGCGCTGTCGTGGGCGATCGCCAGGGGCGTGACCCCGATCCCGAAAGGTCGAGGCGATCATCTCCGTGAAAATCTCGCGTCGGTTGGGCTCGATTTGCGTGCTGCCGACGTCGCCCGGATCGACGAACTCGACCAGCGGACCCGGTTCGTCGATCCCGACGCCGCTCCGTGGAACGAGGGATCGTAACGTCGATCCCCGACGCGGGTCCGTCGGTCCCCACAACCTATACGTCAGCGCCCCCATCCTGTACCTGAATGTGCGGTAGGGAACTGCTCGCGGAGGCGTCCGCCGCCGCCGAGTTTTCGTTCGACCCCCATGAGGTCGAGATCCGAGATGGCGGCGTTCTCGAGCGTCTGTCCCCAGTGGTCAGAGAGTGGTGGATCGACCAGTTCGGGGAGTACGTTCCACGAAACGGGGGGTTTTTCACCCCGCCCCAGCGCGAGGCGATTCCGCTGATCGAAGACGGGACGAACGTGCTGGTGGCCGCCCCGACCGGGAGCGGAAAAACTCTCGCCTCCTTTACCGCGATCATCGACGAACTGTACCGGCGAGACCGAACGAACGGGCTCGAAAACGCCGTTTACTGTCTGTACGTTTCTCCGCTGAAATCGCTCGCGAACGACGTCCACCGCAATCTTACCGTCCCGCTTTCGGGGATCACCGAGCGACTCGAGGAACGGGGAATCGACGCGGAGATCAGACACGCAATCAGACACGGCGACACCGACGACCGGGAACGCCAGCGGATGCTCGAGGAGACGCCCCACATCCTCAACACCACCCCGGAGACGCTCGCGATCCTGCTCAACGCGCCGAAGTTCAGGGAGAGGCTCCGACACGTCGAGTACGTGATCGTCGACGAAATCCACAGTCTCGCAGACAACAAACGCGGCACTCATCTGTCGGTGTCGCTCGAACGACTCGAGGACCTCGCGGACGTCTCCCTCACCCGGATCGGCTGTTCGGCGACCGTCGAACCGCTCTCGGCGATGGCGGAGTTCCTGGTGGGATGCGAGTTCGACTCGGCGTCCGGGGGTGGTTCGATGGTTCCTCGAGACTACGAGATCGTCGACACGCGATTCGTGCGCGACTTCGACCTCCAGCTGGAGTGCCCCACGCACGACCTCATCGGCGAGTCGAGGGACGTCGTCACGGACCGCTTTTACGACCGACTCGACGAACTGGTCGACTCGCACACGAATACGCTGGTGTTTACCAACACGCGGTCGGGCGCAGAACGGGTCCTCCACAACCTGCGAGAACGGTTCGACGCCTACGACGAGAACAACTCCGGCTGCCATCACGGTTCCATCTCGAAGGATCGCAGACAGTCGATCGAACGCAAACTCAAGGAGGGGGAACTCGACGTCGTCACGACCTCGACGAGCCTCGAACTCGGCATCGACATGCCGCATCTCGATCTCGTTGTTCAGGTGGGCTCCCCCAAATCCGTCGCGGCGCTGCTCCAGCGAGTCGGCCGTGCCGGCCACCGTCTCGGTGAAACCGTCGAGGGACGGGTGATCGCGCTCGAGCGAGACGAACTCGTCGAGTGTGCGGTGATGCTCCGGAAGGCAGAGGAAGGGTTCGTCGACCGGGTGTTCGTCCCGGAGAACCCCCTCGATGTCGCCGCCCAGCACGTCTACGGGATGGCGATCGCCGGGGTCCGTCCCGAAGCGGATCTGAAGGAAACGCTCCGGCGGGCCTACCCGTATCGGGAGCTTGACGACGCCGACTGGGAGCGACTGCTCCGGTATCTCACCGCCGACTACGACGGGCTCGAAGACCGGAACGTCTACGCGAAAGTCTGGCGAGATACCAACGATCCCCCCGACGGGGAGCACCATTACCCCGAATACGACGTCGGAGAGTCGCTGATCGGCAAGCGTGGTCGGCTCGCCCGGGTGATCTACATGACGAACATCGGGACGATTCCGGATTCGTTCACCTGTGGGGTGTTCACCAGGGGGGACCAAGAATGGGTCGGCGACCTCGACGAGTCGTATCTGGACACCCTCGATCCCGGCGACGTGTTCGTGCTCGGCGGGAGGCGGTTCGAATACCGGTATCGACGAGGGTCGAAAGTGTACGTCGATCCGACGTCCAACCGTCCCACTGTCCCCTCCTGGTACTCGGAACGGCTCCCGCTGTCGTACGATCTCGGCCGGGAGATTCTCGCCTTCCAGGCGGAAGCCTGCGACCGGCTCGAATCGGGCGGGCATCCCGGACTCCGAACCTGGCTCCGGGAGTTTCCTCTCGACGAAAACAGCGTCCGGGCCCTCGCCCGGACCTACGACCAACAGCGCCGGTATGCCGGGATCGAAAGCGTCGCCACGCCGGAACGGATGGTCGTCGAGGAGGTCCGCGACCGCGACCGGTATCGCCGGCACTACCACGTCCACTCGATCTACGGCCGACGGTTCAACGACGGGCTCTCCAGGCTCGTGGCCCATCGCTGTTCCCGGCGCGCGACGACGAACGTCCAGGTGGCCGTCGCCGACAACGGCTTCACCGTCTCGATGCCGCTGAACCGCCGGGTCGACGTCGCGGACGTGCTCTGCGATCTCGATCCCGGCGACGCTCCGGGGGACCTCAGGGAGGCGCTTTCGGCAACCGATCTCCTGGAGCGGTACTTCCGGATCAACGCCACCCGGTCGCTGATGGTGCTCAAAAACTACAAGGGCCACGAGAAATCCGCCGCCAGACAGCAAGTCTCCGCGGAGATGCTCCTGTCTTTCGCGCGGGATCTCGAGGACTTCGCCGTCCTGGAGGAGACGTACCGGGAGATCATGGAGGACAAACTCGATCTGGCCGGGATCCGTGAGGTTCTGAAATCGATCCAGTCGGGAGATATCGAAGTCGAAACCTGCCGGCTCGACGCCCCGTCACCTCGAGCGTTCGGGCTGGCGACGCTCTCTGCCAGCGACGTCGTGCTCGCGGAAGACGAGTCGGCGGTTCTCCGGGAGTTTCACGAGCGTGTTCGAGCTGAGATCGGAGAATCGAACGGCGAGAGATCCTTCGATCCAGCCGGCGACGGCGACGCGTGATACTGATTGTGAGTTCCGACGCGAACGACCCCCGAGTCACACCGCCTCCGGCTTGTACTCGCCGAACTCTTCCCGGAGGACGTCGCTTATCTCCTGGACGGTGGCGTACGCTTTCACCGCCTCGAGGATCGGCGGCAGCACGTTCTCCTCGCCCCTCGCCGCGTCCCGAACGTGTGCGAGCGCGGCGTCGACTGCCTCGTCGTCGCGATCGCTTTTCACCTCCTGCAGCCGCCGGCGCTGGCGACGTTCGTCCGCCTCGGACACCTCCTCGAGTTTGATTTCCGGATCCTGGTCGTCGACGATGTACTCGTTTACCCCAACGATCACGCGCTCGCCGGTTTCGATCTCGCGCTGGCGCTCGTAGGCGACGTCCTGGATCTGCCGCTGGACCCACTGGCTCTCGATCGCATCGAGCATCCCGCCCCGCTCGTCGACCTCTTCGATGAGTTCCCGTGCCTCCGATTCGATCTGGTCGGTCAGCGACTCGACGTAGTAGGATCCCGCGAGCGGATCGATCGTGTCGGCGACCCCCGACTCGTGGGCGAGGATCTGCTGGGTCCGGAGGGCGGTCCGCACGGACTGTTCGGTCGGCAGCGCGAGCGCCTCGTCTTTCCCGTTGGTGTGCAGCGACTGTGTACCTCCCAGGACCGCGGCCATCGCCTGGTAGGCGACCCTGACGACGTTGTTCTCGATCTGCTGGGCGGTCAGCGTCGAGCCGCCGGTCTGGGTGTGGAACCGCAATTGCTTCGAGGCAGGCTTCTCGGCGTCGAACCGCTCGTCCACCAGTCGCGCCCACAGCCGGCGGGCGGCGCGGAACTTCGCGGCCTCCTCGAAGACGTTGTTGTGCGCGTTGAAGAAAAACGACAGTTGCGGGGCGAACTCGTCGACCTCGAGTCCGGCGTCGATCGCCGCCTCGACGTACTCGATCCCGTTTCCGAGAGTGAACGCTACCTCCTGGGCGGCCGTCGAGCCGGCCTCACGGATATGGTATCCAGAAATCGAGATGGTGTTGAATTTCGGGGTCTCCTCGGCACAGAACGCAAAGAGGTCGGTGATCAGCCGCATCGACGGCTTCGGCGGATAAATAAAGAGGTTTCGGGCGACGTACTCTTTCAGGATATCGTTTTGAACGGTCCCCCGGAGCTGTTCCCGTGGAACACCCTGACGGTCACCGATCGCGACGTACATTGCAAGCAGGATCGGCGCCGGCGCGTTGATCGTCATGGACGTCGACACCTCGTCGAGGGGGATCCCGTCGAACACCGTCTCGAAGTCCTCGAGAGTATCGATGGCGACTCCGGATCGGCCGACCTCCCCCTGTGCCATCTCGGCGTCGGAGTCGTAACCCATCTGCGTGGGCAGGTCGAACGCCATCGACAGCCCCGAGGAGCCCTGCTCGATGAGATACTGGAACCGTTCGTTCGTCTCGCGGGCGGTCCCCATTCCCGCGTACTGGCGCATCGTCCATAGCCGCCCGCGATGCATCGTGGAGTAGACGCCGCGTGTAAACGGCTCCTCGCCGGGGAAGCCGAGATCCTTCTCGTGATCGATGTCCTCGACGTCCGCGGGGGTGTACAGTCGTTGTACCTCCCCGCCCCCTGTATCGGTCGTGAACGTCTCCTTGCGTTCCCCGAACCGCTCCAGCGTCGGCGAGAGGGTCTCCTCCTCCCAGGCCTCCTTCGCCGAGCGGATCCGTTCGAGCTCCTCGGGGTCGAACATACCCGAAGGGTCGCCGGCGACGAACTTAAGGGTTGAAGGCGACGGACCGAAAGACACCTGTATGACCCACCGATCCGACACACTCGAGTCGTTCCTCCGAGCGACTGCTCCCGAACCGACGCCCCTCCAGCGGGAGATGGCCGGAACGGCAACCGAGCTTTCGTTTCCGATCGTCGGCCCCGTCGCCGGCGGCGTGCTCGCCCAGGTCACGCGCCTGACTGGGGCCGATCGAGTCTTCGAGTTCGGCTCGGGCTTCGGCTACTCCGCGACGTGGTTCGTCCGGGGTGGTGCAACCGACATCGTGTGTACGGAGTTCGACGAGGACGAGGTCAAGCTCGGCCGGGAGCTCGTCGCCGAGGCGGACCTCGACGATCGGATCACCTTCGAGTACGGCGACGCGATGGAAACGATCGAACGGTACGACGGGCCGTTCGACGTGGTATTGATCGACCACCAGAAACACCGGTACGCCGACGCCTACGACGCAGTCAGGCCAAAACTCTCGGACACCGCAGTTGTCGTCGCCGACAACGTGGTACGGGGACCGTTGGACTTCGAGACGCTTGCGGCACACTTCAACGACGGCACCCCGTTACCGACCCGAGAGGAGGACGAGGGAACCTGGGGAATCGGAACCTATCTGACTCGGGTGAGAGGTGACGCCGACGCCGAGACAGTCGTCCTTCCGGTCGGATCCGGGCTCGTAGTATCGGTCGTCAGTCGATGATCAGGGACGACCGGCGCCGACGTGCGGCTCCGGCATGAGGCCCTCGAACGGCTGGTCGTCGAGCCACTCCAAAAGCGCGACCAGCTGGTCGGTTGCCGCCTCGAACAGCTCTTTCCCCTTTTCAGGGGTCGCGTCCGTCTGGTCGCCGAATACGCCGTTTTCGGAGTTGTCGATCGCGTCGTAAAACGTTCGGGCGCCGAACAGGCGCGAGTCCGTGTCCTCGAGGTCGACGACGCCGCCGTCGCGCGCGTCTTCGAGCCTGTCTTCGTCGACGAGCTCGCGCGCGACGTGCATGATCATCGCCGTCTCCTTCGGCCCGCCGTGCGGCCCCGGATGCTCGAACAGCTCCTCGACGAGGTCGGGGATCGAATCGTTCCACATCCACTCGATCGCGTACGCCGCGCGGTCATCACGGAGTCGTCGACCGGCTTCCCGGAGTGGTTCGACGTTGCCGCCGTGGGCGTTGACGTAAACGACGCGGTCGATCCCGTGGTACGTCAGGTTACGGGTGAGACTCTCGACGTACGACCGGAATGCGTGGGGGTCGACCCACAGCGTGCCGTGGAACTGACGGTGGTGGGAACTCACGCCGATGTCGACTGTCGGGGTACAGACGTGGCCGGTTCGCTCCGTCGCTGCCCGCGCGAGCGACTCGGCGATGAGGTGGTCTGTTGCAAGCGGCAGGTGGGGTCCGTGCTGTTCGGTCGATCCGAGCGGAACTACCGCCAGGGACTCTCCCGCCATCTCTTCGCTCAGCTCCGGCCAGGTCCGGTCCGCGAGGTACATACTCGTCATTCCGGCCGCGGCACCATCAATTGCGGCGGTTCCGCGCCGCCGGCGGCGGATCCGGGCCGGTCGCGGCCGGCTTCGCCAATCTTTTGCTCCGTGGGCCCGACCGTGCGGGTATGTTCGGAGGCGGCGGGATGAACCCGCGAAAGATGAAGCAGATGATGAAGCAAATGGGCATCGACGTCACCGAACTCGATGCCACCGAGGTCGTCATCCGTACCGAAGGCGAGGAGGACCTCGTCTTCGACGCGCCGCAGGTCACGCGGATGGACGCCCAGGGACAGCAGACCTACCAGATCGTCGGCGAACCCACCCGACAGGAGGCGACAGCGGTGGCGGGGGACGTCGACGCCGAGGCGACTGAGACAGATGAGGCCGAAACCGGCGGAGGGGGCGCCGACGACGGCGGCATTCCCGACTCGGACGTCGAGATCGTGGCCGCACGCGCTGGCGTATCGAAGTCGGACGCACGGGCGGCCCTCGAGGCCGAGGACGGCGATCTGGCGGCCGCGATCAACCGGCTGGAGTAGGCGGCGGTGTACCTGCTCGTCCACGACGACAGGGAGTACCTCCGCGCCCCCGGCGAGGAGCTCCAGACCGATCTCGGCGTGTTGACGGTCCCCGAAGACGTCGAGTCGGGCGACGCTCTCGAGACCCATCTCGGAACGACCTTCCACGTCCGGGAGCTTCGTGGTCCCGACCTGTTCGACCACCTGGACCGGACGGGGGCGCCGATGATGCCTCGGGACATCGGTCTCCTGATCGGCCACACCGGTGCTGCGGCGGGCGATCGGGTGCTCGACGCCGGCACTGGAACGGGGATTCTGGCGGCGTATCTCGGGCGGATCGGTGCCGAGGTGACGACCTACGAGCGTGACCCGGAGTTCGCACAGCAGGCGCGGGAGAACATGGACGTCGCCGGCGTCACCGACTGCGTCGACGTTCGGACCGACGACCTGACCGACGAACTCGACGAACTGATCGGGGCGATCGACGCCGGCGACCGGGAGCGGTTCGACCTGCTCACGCTGGACACCGAGGACGCGGCGGCGATCGTCGGACGGGCGCCCGAGCTACTCGTTCCCGGCGGCTTCCTCGCGGTTTACTCGCCGTTCGTCGAACACACTCGCGAGGTGGTCGAAGCGGCCCGCGAGGCGGAGCTTTCGGAAATAGAGACGTTCGAGACGATCCAGCGCCGGATGCAGTTCGACGACCGGGGATCGCGCCCGAACACGGCCGGCGTCGGTCACACCGGATATCTGACGTTCGCTCGCCGCCTTTTTTGAGATCGTCCGGTTCGGGCGGCCGCTCGACGGCGGTCGGATCTCGCCGCCGGAAGCTACCGTCCGAGAATCCGCAACGCCGCTCCCCCCAGTAGCCGGAGGGGTCGAACGAGGTAGTAGATCGGATGGAAGGGACCGGAGAGCGGGAGCAACCGATACTCCGGGAGACTGGGATGGAGCGGCCCGGATCGGATCAACGACCCGAACGTCTCGACGGGAGAGTCACTTGCTTTCGCGTTGTATCGGATCCGCTCGAACCCTCCGGGTCGGGTCGTTCGCCCTCGAGCCAGATCCGACACGATTTCTTCGATCAGCCTCCGGGATCGGCCATCCGCCCGGAGCCGTCGGTCGACGGACACGGGGAGGTCGATGTCCCACAGTGCATTCGCGAGCCCGGCTCCGAGGAGAAATTTTCGCTCGAGTCGGTGCGTTTGCGCCCGCTGTAACAGCTCATCCCACGGGGCGGGCGTCCGCACGACTGTCCACGCGAAGTCGGCGATCCACTTCAGCAGGTGCCAGCGGTGTTTCGTGCCGTGAAACGCCAGAACCAGCAGCCGATCGATCGGATCCAGTGTGGGCAGTTCAGTTCCCGAGAGGTGGATCGTGTCCCGACGGCTCCAGAGCGCTTCGAAATCCAGCGGAAACGGACGATCCATGTCGCCGACGTGCCATCGGATCTCCACGGTAGTTTCCTCTCGCTGGAGCTGGTACTCGTTGACGATCGGCATCGTGAACCTCCCGCCGAGGAGAGCGACATCGCCTTTTCGCGGGAGCGATCCCTCCCAGGAGTACCCTCTCTCTTCGAGGAGGTCGATGGCTCGAGTGACGTCTTCCCTGTGAACGACGACATCGAGATCACCGTACTCCCGAAGTGACACATCGCCATACGTAAACGCCGCCAACACCGGCCCCTTGAACGGAAGCGCCCGGAGTCCTTCCTCCTCGAACCCGATGAGGATCTGTCGGAGTTCGTCCGTGTCTCGGAGGGTTCGAATGGCGTTCGAACGAACCCGATTTCGAAGTTTTTCTTCGACGCTCTCGGGGACCTCGATGCCTCCCAGGCTGCTGTCGGCGGACTGTCTGAGTCGCCGGTACACGAGCGGTGCGACCCCGTGATCCGTTGTGAGGGCCAGGAACCGGCCCCAGTCCAGTTCCGACGGGGGCTGTAACCGCGGCCGTCCGGGACCGTCTTCTGTCGGCTCTTTCGGCGGCCGTGTACATTGGACGAGCAGTTCGACAGCAGGCAACACGTCCGGCCCGTGACCTGGCGGGCTTTCTTCGCGCGTGTCGAGTTTCGGAAGTGTCGGCCCCGTCACGGACGCTCACCGATATCTCGTTCCGTCCGGACGCCAAGGTCATCTTCGACGAGGTCTATCACGTCCGAAAGCACGTCCAGGCGTCGTCGCCGCCGGAGCCGTTTGACCGGTACCGATTCCGCGAGCGAAACCGCTCGCGTGAAGTTCTCGCGGGCGTAGTCACTCTCTTGGTGAAGGCTGACCGTGTACGTGTTCTCGATCAGTTCCAGTACCTGTTCGCTTGCAGGGGCCGGGGCGATCTCTTCGCGTTGGGCGTCCTCGAGGAGGTAAATACGCCGGAGCGGTACCGCCTCGACCGGCTGTTCGTGGTGAAGCCCGTAGAAGTGTCGATCCCGGGACGCACAGATGTTCTCTGGCGAATCAACCGAAAGACCGAATCGGTCGACCGTGGCCGGTTCCAGCTTTATGGAGGGGAACCCGCTATGGACCGTCGGCTCGTCCACCCGTTCGATCGCTGCCACGTCGTCGCTGAGGACCCGATGTCCGGCCGCCAGAAACGCGGTCGCGGTGGTCGTCTTTCCCTGTCCGGACGTTCCGGCGAAGACGACCGCGCCGTCGCCGATCTCGACTGCACTGGCGTGCAGGACGAAGAACCCCCGTTGGTGCAGCAGGTGGTTGAACGCCGGCCCCACCACGACGTGACGAACGATCTCTCCGTGGGCACGGTCCAGCGAATCCACGATGATCTCGCGACCATCCCGTATCAGTACACTCGCGACCTCGTAGGTGAGACGGTAATCTCCCTCTGGAGTCACGGACACCGCACCGTTTTCTCCACCGTTGTTCTGCACACTTCCGCGTCGTACGATCACGTCGGGGTCGTCCTGGCTCGATCCGTCACCAGTGGCTAGCTCCGGAAGCGGGATCTCCGATACGACGGAGAGTCCGAACGCCTCGTAGCTGTTCGTCCGGCGGAGAGTCATGCTCTCGTCCCCGGATCGAGGAGCGTTCGAGTCGAGACGTCCGCTACGGTGATGGACAGCCCGGTAACTGCCGCCGTGATCTGGCGCCCTGTACGGCCGTCGACGGTCATATCTTCAGCCTGGAGACTGGCACCCATTAGTATGGAGTCGCTATCAGGGAGGCACGGTCGCGCCAGCAGCGAGATTTCGTCCGGGAGTCGCGCATCCAGCCGAGTTCGACCCTGCTGAAGCAGGGGTCGGCCGGTACTGTGCGTGCTCGTTCGACACGCGCTCCAGAAATGGCTTCGATCGCGTCGGTCCGCCCGCCCGTTATCGGGGCTGTCGTAGCCCGTTACCGGATGGACAAGCCCCCGACGAGCCCGCCGACCGGCAACTCGCTACGACAGCCTGTTCGAGTCGCTAATGTCAGTCGTCGTAGCCGTAATGTCCGTCTTGCGTCAGTTCTTCGACTTTACCGTGGGTTTCGACTTTCGGCGGTTGGTAGTCTTCCATGGGTGTGGCACCCGGCTATTTTTTGTTCAGTACCGGTATTGTTATAACTCGCTTAGCGAACGTTTCACGCGATATTCGTCGATTATGGTCGAGATAATTCGGCGTGTACGTCGTTAATCGCCGGTGATCGGGGCCCCAATTCGATCCTTCCGGGACTGCCGTCTCGTCTGTCGGGGTACCCGGATCAAAACAGGGACTGGAACCGTCGGTCTGCATCCCTCTCCGTCAGAGGTCGGTACTCCGCGAGGTCGTCGAGTTCCCCGATCAGGACGGAACCGTCCCGTTCGATCCACGCGTGAGCGTGGAATTCGCCGTGCTTTTTGGCGACGCCGAGTTTGAGTTCTACCCGGTGGTCGTTCGCCTCGAGCAGCGCTTTCCCGACGATCGCTTTCATCAGGCACGTCGGCGAGAACGGCGCCCGGCGGTGTACGACCTCCACAGCAGCCGCGATCGCGTGGGGATCGACCTGCCGGAAGGGAGGGGATATGGCTGCGACGGGCTCGACGACCCGACGTGTCGCGTCCCATCGGAGAACGGGAAGCAGTAGCCTCGTCGAGGACAAAAGCACCGCTGCTGTCGCTATCAGCGTTCTCGATGGCCGATCTGTCTCACTTGGAATATTCATCCACTGTTTCGAGAAGACCCGTGTCGGCCAGTTCGCGGAGGAACTGGAGGACGTCCTCTTCGCAGCGCTCGGGCTCGACGTCGTAGGTTTCCGCGACCGATCGTTGTATCTCTTGTACTCTCGTCGGCTCTTGAATCGACTCCCAGATCTCCGGTCCGGTCCCTGTGAGGCTCTGGTAGCTCCCCTCCACTTCGTTGTACACCACCACCTCGTCGTCGAGAGTCGTGGCGAGCGAGCTGTCGTTTGCGACCACGAGGGAGTCGGGAGTGAGATTCGTCATGCCGATGTAGACGAATAGAGGTCCGATAGTTATCCGGTGGTTACCGAGCGTCCGTTCCCCTGCAGACTTGGTCGATCATTCGGTCACGTCCACGACCGTCGCCGCAGCACGCGAGCGCAGCGTCTCCGGATCGATCGGAAAGACGGCTTCCGGCGTCCCCGCGGCGGCGTACACCGTTTCGAATTCGGCGAGAGCTGGATCGAACAGGACGGGAACCTCCGTGTCGTGACAGATCGGGGGGACCCCGCCGATCGGCCAGCCGATCACCGCGTGGACGTCCTCTGGGTCGGCCATCGTCGACCGGTCGGCCGGGGCGTCGAAGCGGTCGGCGACGGCGCCGAGATCAACCCGGTTGGCACCGCTCGTTATCGCGACGACGAGGTCGCCGTCGACGTCGACGACGATGCTGCTCGCGATCTGAGCGACGTCACACTCGAGTGCTTCGGCGGCGTCGATGGCGGTCTTCGTCCCCTCCGGAAATTCGAGGACGTCTATCTCGAGGCCGTATTCGGTGGCTGCACGGTCGGCGAATTTCGAGGCTCGTGGATGCATTTCTCTGTGGAAAGACCGTCGGTTTATAAATACCTCCGGATACCTCCCGTTTCAGGCCGTTTTCGCGGTGGATAGGTTTTTATGCCTGCATTGTGGTCGATAGCACGGACCATGGTCCGCGCGAGCGAGCCCTTCAGACCGACGTTCGAGTACAGCGGCCGCCCCGTCGTGCTGTCTGCGATCACGGCGATCGTTCTCTCTGGGGTCGCGATTCTCCTCCTTCACCGTCCGGCGTGGATCCTGCCGATCGGCTTCCTCGCGGGCGGCGTCGCGGCGGCCGCGGGTGGGTATTACGACGCCCCGGCGAACAACGGTTTCATCGGGGTGTTGATCGCGCTGTTTCCGATCTACCTGTTCGCGTTCCTCTACCGCGTCTGGTTTTTTACCCCCGGCGCAACCGACGGCGACACGCTGTTTTTCGGCGCCGTCCTCGCCGTTGTCGACCTCGTCGTCTATGGACCGTTGATGCTGCTCATGGCGTATCTCGGGGGGATCGTCGTCGACTACCTCCGGCGGCGGTTCGACGCACCCCTGGGGTATTAACCGCCGCCGCGGACGGGGGCAGGCCGACGTCCTCGCACGGTCACCTCGTCGCCCGGGTCAACTGGTCACGACGTCGCCCGGATCAACTGGAGCAGTTCCGTTCGATCGGTTTCCGGATCGAGGAACCGACCAAGAACTCCCCCGTCTTCTTCGTCGATCACTTCGATCGGATACGCACCCCCTGTAAGGAGGTACTCCCCGTCCTCGGGACACACTGTGAGGGTTGCTCGGGCGGCGACGTCGACGCCGAGGTCGGGGATCGGGACGACCGCGTCGAACTGGGTCGTCCTCGCCGACGTTCCCCTGATTTCGAGGGTCCGTTTCCCCGCTCGAGTCACCGATTCGAACCCTCGCTCGTGGAGTTCCCGCTGGAAGGCGGTCGACGCGTTCGACTCCACGATCCGTGTCAGGAGCCTGGACGTCGAAACCTGTGGCGTAACACGGAGCCGAGATGCGAAGAAAAACCGCCAGACGATGTCGAAGTTTGTTCCGATGGATTCTCGGATCCGTTGTCGACGCGTTGCATCCTCGTAGACGATCGTGTGGGCGCTGACGGCAACGGGTCCGGCCTGGAACGGTCGCTCCGTCCTGTCTTCGATGGGCCGCCATCCCTCGAGCAGCGATTCCGGCACTCTCGGCGCCGGGACGTCCATGTTCCTGGGAAACGTGCCGGCGTACTTCAGTGTTCGCCGAGCCACGCGTCGGTGATTTTGAGCCGTCCCCGCGTGCCGTCCCACTCGGTCTCGTATTTGATCCGGATCGGGCGGTTCATGTGTGGTGCGTCGGTCACCAGCGTCTCGAACTCGCCACCCTCGCCCAGCACGTGAACGCCGTATTCCTCGTTGAGTTCCTGTAGCTCCGCAAGCGCAGCCGCATCGAGCGTCCGTCCGAGCCACGTTTCGTCGAGCCCGTAGGCGGCGACCTGTACGATCGTGATCTCGAACCCGGCGTCGATCATTGCCTCGCCGAGTGCGATCGGATCCCGCTGCCACAGCGGTGCAAAGAGCTCGATCCCCAGTCGGTCACACAGCGCCTCGATCCGGCTGGTCTGATACTCGCTTTCGACGGCGCCTGCCGTTACCCCGAGGAGTTCACAGTCGAGTTCCGCCCGTAGCTCCCGGATTGCGGCCTCGAGCGGTTCGATCTCCCGGTCGCCCTGTGCGCCGGAATCGGTCGCCGCATCCGTCCCGAACGCCCCGGGCTCGACGTCGACGAGCGGGAGCCCGATGCTCTCGGCGGCGAGTTCGGCCAGCCGAGTCGCCGGGACGTGGTACATGTACGAATCGCCCTCCGGATGGACCGTGAGCAGGTGGGTCACGTTCAACCCTTCCTCGAGCGCCCGGTACAGCGCCCACGAGGAGTCTTTTCCGCCCGAAAAGAGGCTCACCCAGCACCCGGTCGCGTCGACCTCGTCGCCGCCGTCGTCGGCCATACCTCCGTTTGCAGGCCGACACCCAAGGCGGTTCCGGGTCGCCCCTGTCTTCGGCACCGAAACGGCTGACCGTCTCGTCACCGATCGAGATACTCCTGCTGAACCGCGACTACGTCCGTCGAGTCATCGCAGGCGGCGTACCTCCGAAGTGGCTCCTCGTTGAGTTCGAGGAACGTCTCCCCCCAGGTGAACTTCGAGAGGATTTCCTCGGCGTGGTGGCGATCGCCGAGAATGACGAGCGCAGCCGCGAGCGCCTCGACGGTGGTGAGCCTGAGCGGACGTCCGAAGTTGACGGGGTTTGCAGCCACGAGATACGGCAGCGCCCGGTGTTCTCCCGGCAACGTGAACCGGGCCTCGCCGGCCGATTCCCAGGAACAGTCGAGCGCGATCAGGGCGCCGCTTTCGACGGTCTCGGCGTCGGACGGCGAGAGCGCCCGCTCGGCGTGAGGGTTCAAAACGACCCCGTACGGCGTCGCCCGGTCCGAGCGGTGAAGTGTCGCGAGATCGAACCGGGCGAGTTTCCGGGCCGTACATTTCTCTGGGTCGTCGTCGCCCTCGTACCGGACGTGGAGTTCCACGTTACAGCTACCCGGTCGACGTTCAAAAGGGGATCGCTCACGGTGGATTAAAGGCGGCGCCCGCCACACTCCGAGCATGGACGCCGCCGACGACGGGACGACGGTCGCTCGACCTACGGACGGTTCCGACCGCGATACGGTCGCAAGCTATTATGCGGCGATCGACGCTCACGACTACGATCGGCTCGCCTCCCTCCTCGCGTCGTCGTTCGTCCACTACCGTCCGGATCGTACCCTCGACGGTCGCGAGACGTTCGTGAGATTCATGCGGGAGGATCGCCCGATGACCGAGACGACTCACGAGATCGATGCGATCTACCCGAACGGGCACGGAGTCGCAGCCCAGGGACGATTGCTGGACGCCGCCGGCGAGGAGCTGTTCGCGTTCGTCGACGTGTTTTCGATCGACGGCGAGGGCCGTATCGAGACGCTGTACACGTACACCAGGTGAGGGACCGGGCGCTACCGAGCGCTCGCTTCACCGCTACCGGGCGGTCACTTCAGCATCTCGCGGGCAATGGTGTTCCGCAGGACTTCGCTCGTTCCCTCGTAGATCTCGTTGAGTTTGGCGTCCCGATAGTATCGCTCCACCGGGAAGTCGGCGGTGTAGCCGTAGCCGCCGTGGATCTGGATCGCCTCGTTTGCGACCTCCCGGGAGACCTCGCTGGCGTGCAGTTTCGCCTGGGCGGCCTCCTTGATGTACGGCTCGCCGCGCTCTTTCAAGTCGGCAGCCTTGTGCATCAGTAGTTTGGCGGTCTGGACTTTGGTGTCCATGTCGGCGAGTTTGTGCTGAATCGCCTGGAACTGTGAGATCGGCTGGTCGAACTGTTCGCGATCCTGAGCGTATGCGGTCGCGTCCTCGAGCGCCGCCCGGGCGATTCCGACGCTGCGGGCGGCGATCGTGATCCGGCCGGCGTTGAGCGTCTTCAGTGCCTGGATGAAGCCGTCCCCCTCCTCGCCCAGCAGTCGCGACTCTGGAACGTACAGCCCGTCGAACCGGAGTTCGGCGGTTGGACAGCCCTTGTCGCCGAGTTTCTTTTCGGTCCCCTCGACGTGGAAGCCGTCGTCCTCCTCGGGCCGCACGACGAACGAGGAGATCCCCCGGTTTCCGGCGTCCGGATCGGTCTTCGCGAAGACGACCACGGTGTCCGCGACCGAGCCGTTGGAGATCCACAGCTTCTCCCCGTCGATCAGATAGCCGTCGCCGTGGGGTTCGGCTGTCGTCGTCATCGCCGGGACGTCCGAGCCGGCGCCGGCCTCCGAGAGCGCGAACGCGCCGATGTCCTCGCCCATGTTCAGCGGCGTCAGGAACGTCTCCTTCTGCTCGTCGTCTCCGAACTCGAACAGCATGTTGCCCGCAAGTGACGTGTGTGCTGCGACGATCGTCCCGACGCCGCCGGAGCCGCGGGCAATCTCCTCCAGGCCGATCGCGTACGAGTGATAGTCCAGCCCAGCGCCGCCGTACTCTTCGGGGAACGGCATCCCCATCAGGCCGAGTTCCGCCATCTCGTCTATCAGGTCGGCCGGGAACTCATCGTCCTCGTCGATCTCGTCGGCGATCGGGACGATCTCCTCGTCGACGAACTCCGAAACCATATCGCGGATCTGACGCTGTTCCGCGGAGAGTGAAAGCTCCATACTCGAACGTCACCCGCGTCGGATTTAGTCGTTATCACATAAACGTTGATGAACGTCCCCATCCAGGGATCGTTCTCGCGGTTCACCTGGCGTGCACGTGCCACGACACTTTTTAGCCCTGACGCAGTACGTACCCGTATCCTAATGATCGGAGACCCCCGTTCGCCCGGCACGCCCGACCTCGAGTGGTGTTTCGAGGCGGTTCAGGGAGTGTCACGAACGTTTGCGTTGACCGTGGACGTACTGGACGAACCGATGGAGACGCACATCTGTCTCGGCTATCTCCTCTGTCGCGTCGCCGACACCGTCGAGGACGCGGGCCACATCCCACCCGACGAGCAGGCGGAACTACTCCGGCTGTACGGTCGAGCGGTCGACCCGGAAGATCCCACCGAGATGGTGACGTTCAGGGAGGCAGTCGACGAGTATCTCCCGGCGCCGGCGGAGCGAAACGACGACTGGGTCGTGGTGGCTCACTCGCCGACGGTCGCCGCAACGTTCGAGGAGTTGCCGTCGGACGTCCGGGGCGCGATCGTTCCGCCCGTGCTCGAACTGGTCGACGGAATGGCGATGTTCGTCGAACGCCACGCCGACAACGGCGGGCTCCGGATCACCGATCGGGCCGAACTGGAGGAGTACTGTTACTACGCCGCCGGAACGGTGGGCAACCTCATCACGAACCTCCTTACCCGGGGCGATCTGGCCGACGAACGGGCCGCCAGGCTCTACGACACCGCCGAGGAGTTCGGACTGCTGTTGCAGCTCGTCAACGTCTCGAAGGACGTCTACGACGATTTCACCGAAGAGAACAACGTGTATCTCCCCGCGGAGTGGCTGGAGGACGAAGGGGTTCCACAGGAGGAGGTAATCGAGCCGGAACACCGCGAGAGTACCGCCGCGGTCGTCGAGCGGACTGCCGAGTACGCTCGATCGTTCCTCGACGACGCACAGACGTACATAGAGACGATGCCGCTTTCCCACGGCAACACCGTCGCCGCCTGGGGGATTCCCTACCTCCTCGCGGTCGGGACGCTCCGTGAGGTCGGTAGCCGTCCCGAGGACGCGGTGTGCGACGCCGACGTCAAGGTGTCCAGACAGGAAGTGTTCGCGGTGATCTCCGAGATGACCGGCGACAGCCGCGAGTCGCTCGCCCACATCCGAGAGATCATCTCCCGGCAGCCGTATCATCGGGCGATCTCTACCGCCGACTGAGCGTTTCTGTCCGTTCTGGCCCACCTGCCCCGAAACAGCGTGACCGACGAGGGTCACTCGCTCCGCTTTTGGCGCCATGCGTTCAGATACGGCCGATCACGGCTCTCCGGCGGCGCCGTCGTGAACCACCGTGCGTCCGAAATTTCCCCGTCCGGGTCGTCGATCTCCGGCTGTTCGTCTCTCCCTTGCGCCTCGAAGATCGGCATGACGCCCCACGTCTCGTGGCCGTCGCTTTCGATCTCGACGGTCACGAGCAGTGCGAGCCCCTCATACTCCGCCTCGATGCCCGCCTCCTCGGCGAGTTCGCGTTTCGCCGCTTCCCGAAACGTCTCGTCGCGGTCGACCTCACCGCCGGGAAGCACCCACTGGTCGATCCCGTCGTGTCGGACGAGAAGGACGTCGCCACCCTCCCGATGGACAATCGTGTGTGCCCCGTACGGGGCGCCGCTGAGCCGGATCCGCTCGGCGAGCGTTCGGAATCGATAGCGTGTGACTCGACGTGACTGCCGCTTCCTGAGGTAGTTGTCGTACCGTGTCCGGAGCTGGTGGGCGGCCTGCTCGGCTCGCTGGCTCGCGTTGTCGGACAGAAACCACAGGTCGTCGATACTCGTCATCCGTGTTCACCTCGTCGATGTCGAGCGAACGGGTGGGTCCACGGGGAATCGCCGACCGCAGTGGAGGGTCCCGTTCACGTGGTACTGTTGGCAAGACGGGGGAAAGAGTCTTCGGCGTCGAATCGCTGCCGTGACGGGGCTGTGTCGCCGTCCCGATTCCGGCGGGCTTTTTAGTTCGCCCCGGATACGACGCGTATGAGCTTCGAGAAGGAAGATCAGGTCGTCTTGAACGACAAACACAGCGAACACGACGGCGAGACGGGGACGATCACGCAGGTGATGGAGACGATGTTCGGCGATGCGACGTACACCGTGAGCTTCGAGGACGGCCAGGAGACCGGCGTCCCCGAGGAGTCGCTGGAGCCAGCCGGCGACGGAGCCGAGGGTGACGACGCCGACGCCGAAGAAACTGAAGAGTAGTTCGAACTTACTCGCGCCGGCTGTTTTCCCTCACCGTCCCGCCCACTACCAGCGCCGCCCCGATGATGACCAGGTTCTTGACGATGTACTGTCCCTCGACGGTCAACGCGTGGGGGAACGTGACGAACGCTACGTCGGGAAGCAACACCAGCGGGAGGAACGTTCCCGGCATCTGGAGGAAAAGCAGGAAGATCCCGACCCGGATCAGCGGCCGATACAGCAGACACAGCCCGATCATCACCTCCCAGACGCCAAGGACGGGAACGAATATCTCGGGCGGAACGAGATAGACGGTCGCCGCGACGAGATCCGCTGCCGGGCTGACGCCGAACACCTTCAGGCCGCCGAACCAGACGAAGACGATCCCGAGCGCGATCCGCAACACCGGGACGCTCCAGCGGTCCATCCAGGCGGCGATGTTCCTGTCGACTGCTTCCAGGCGGGTCGAGCTTCCGATCAGCCGGTCGATGCCCGACTCCAGCCGCTCGGAGACGGATGCGTCAGTCATAACGATCTGGCTAAGGGCTGATCGGGAAAGAAGCCGTCGATCCCCGGGGAGAACGGTCCACGCCGGCGGACAAGCGGCAGCGTTTTTCCCTCGGTGTGCCTACTCGTCGGTAATGGCTTCCGTTCCGTTTCACTACGTCGACCTCAGGACGTTCTGTTACGCCACGGAGGACGAAAAGCGAGTCGAGGAGGCGCTTCGGACGTTTCTCCCCGACGAGTTCGAGATCGATCGGGTAGAAAACGAGGGACACCACGGGGACCGGATCGTCGTTCTCTCAGCGCGAGTGGAGAACGCCGACGAGATCCGGCATGTCCTGGCTCGACTCGCGTCGCTTTCGGGGATCGATCGCGTGACCGATCAACTCGACGAGCGCGTCGACGACAACTGCTCGCTTTTCCTCCGGCTGGACAAACAGGCAGCCTTCGGCGGGGACGTCCGGCTCGGCGAGGGGATCACGCTCCGCGCGAAGGTGGAGGCGTACCCCGCGAAGAAACCGAACGCCGTCGCGAACGCTCGAGAGGTACTGGAGACGATCGAAGCCGACGAGTCCGGGTGACCGCCGCCGACGAATCGCCGAGCGATCTTCGGACGGGAAACGCTTTTTCCCGGTGAGGGAGACGACGGGGTATGGACGCAGTGACTGCGACCACCGCGATCTCTCGACTACTGTTGCAAGCTGACGGGGGTCCGCCCGGTCGGGAGATCCTCCCGGAGTCGATCTCTGTTACGGGTATGGAGTATCTCGTCGCTCTGGTCGCGCTCGTCGCCGGGATCTACCTCTCGAAGTTTCTGCTTCGGCTGCTCGGCCGTCCGATCGCTCGCCAGTTCGCTCGCCCGAGCATCGCCCAGACCGTGCTCCGAGGGGTCCGGCTGTCCGCGATCGTGCTCACCCTGTTTTTCGCCGGCTGGCTCGCCGGCCTCACGTTTCCGGACATCGTGCTCTCGGTCGCGGTGTTCTCTGCAGTAGTGGGTATCATCCTCGCGCCGCTGGTGGGATCGATCATCAACGGGCTGTTCGTTCTCGCAGACCAGCCGTTCGAGATCGGCGACATGATCGAACTCGACGACGGCACGCAGGGGTTCGTCGAGGACATGACGATCCGGTACACCAAGATATTCACGCTGGACAATACGTTCCTCGTCATTCCGAACGCCAACATCCGGGATCGGGACGTCACCAACTACTCGGCGGAGGACGAACGAACCCGACTGTCGCTTCCGCTTTTGATTACCTACGAGTCGGATCTCTCGCAGGCACGTCGGTTGATGGAACGGGCGGCACGGCGCTGCGACGCTGTCATCGACGGCGGCCCCGACATCCGGATCGGCTCCGCACGGTATCCCGCGTCGCCGACCTGCTACGTCAACGAGTACGCCGACGACGGTGTGTTGCTCACGCTGCGGTACTGGGCGAAAAAGCCGTACCGGCTGGTGTCGGTCCGATCCGAGGTGCAGACGAACATCTGGGAGGCGCTCGAAGACGACGACGTCGACGTCGACGTCGCGTACCCCCACCAGCATCTCATCTTCGACGAGACCAGCGGGCGCGCGGAGGTCGCAGTCTCGGAGGCGTCCGACCTCGATCTGTCGGACGTCGAGACGGGCCGGCCGGTTGACCCGTCGAGCGACGGCGGTTGATTCTCCCGACCCCGACGGCGGAACCCTCGGACGACGGTCAGGGGAAGGGGTGGTATTCCCTGTCGAGTCGCGGCTCGAACCCCATCGTCTCGGGGACGGTGTGGGCCCGTTCGCCGAAGAAGGGATCACCGGTGAAAAGCGGCTGTGCCTCCGGAATCACGACGCGCACACCCTCGAACCCCAGCGCTTCTACGTCGCGAGTGGTCGTGCGTGCGGCGTACGCTTCCAGCCCCGCGTTCTCGAGCCGTTCGAGAACTGCCCGTAGTTCCGGCCACCCCGAACGCTCCGGATCGCCGAGCGTTCCCGCCGGGACGCTCGCGTCTGCCTCGAGAAACGCCCTCGCCTCCTTCGGGAATCCTGCGTATCGTCCGATTGCGCCCCCCTGTTCGTCGGCGCGTTCGGGCCCCATCGCGCGCAACTCCGTCCAGTTTTGTAGCGCTTCCGAGAGCGCAGACCGGGCAGCAGCGACCGGATCCAGTCCGGCACCCGATCCGGCAGCAAACGCCGGCCAGTCGTCGGAATCCGGGTCGACGGGGGTCGGACAGGACGTCGGATCCCGGTGGACTGCCGCGGCGACGATCGGGACGTCGACGTCCTGGGTGACCAGAAGCATTGAGACCGAAAGGGACTCGGCTCGGGCTCGTTTCCGCAGGTCCGTGAGCTCGCCGTCGAATTCGAGTTCGAGCGGTTCGAACGTCGAGTACCACGCGAGCATCGTCGCGTCGCGTTCGAGCACCTCGTACAGTCCGGACAGGACGGCTTCGATCGTCGAATTCCCCAGCCCGAGTCCGGTGGTGATCGGCGGCTTGAGCTTTCGTTCCACAGGTGGATAGAAGACGGATTCTGCGGGTAGCCACGCCGAGTCCCCGTCGACTGTGTCCTCCGCCGGTTCGGTTTCCGATACCGTGTCCGGGGCTTCGTTCGTCTCTGTCTCCGTATCGGCGTTCAGCTCCGTATCGGCGTTCAGAATGGTTCCGCGCACCCACGTGCGCGAATCGCTTTCCGTCCCCTGGTCTTTCGTCCCCTGGTCCTCCGCGGCGGTGGTCTCTCCGTCGTCCCCCTCGCGGGTCCGTTCGGGAGTGACGAACGCGTCGGGGCCGACGATCCGTCCGTCCACTTCCTCCCGAAGCGTCACGGCAGACGCCGTCCGGAACCCGTCACCTCGGTAGACGCCGGCGCAGTACCGTTCGAGTCCCTCGCCGAGCGCCTTCATGAACGCCCGGTTCCAGTCGGTGTCTGCGCCGCCGGCGAACTCGGCGGCCCTCGCGTCGCTGAACTCTCTGGTGTCGGCGGTGGCAGCGACGTAGTAGGGAATCGGGAACGACTCGCGCTCGCCGACCTGCGAGACGAGGCCGATCCGGTCGTCGACTGCCCGCTCGGCGCGGCCGAGTGCGTCTTCGAGTGACGGATCGCCTCCGTCTGTTGCCGATCTCGAGGTCGGGAGCGATACCCGACGATCGGCGTCGTCGACGTGTGGTTCGTCAGGTTCGGTGCAGTTACAGCCCGGAACCGGCAACAGGCGTCGTTCCCGCCCGGGTTCCTCGAGGACGGTGTCACCGAGGTCTTCGCCCGAAAGCGACCGGATGAGTCGGCGTGCGGCGGCGGCGCCGGCGTACCGGACCGCCGATCTGACGCCCCGGGCGGTCTCGACTGGCTCGGCGCTTCCGGCCGCAACGCGGGTCCGGAGACAGTCGTAACAGGCGCGATCGAACAGGGTGACCGCGGCGTCGATCTCCGCCAGCGGATAGCCGCCGAGACCGCCGATCTCGACGGCGATCCACCGATCCAGTGCCGCGTCGGCCGTTTCGAAGACGTCGTCCCCGGCGGTTCCGACCACGATCGCCCGATCGAACCCGGAAAGCAGCGACGCTTCTACGGCGAACACGTTCGCGTCCACGTCCGCGAGACCCGTCTCCGCTGCGTCCGCGGCCGGGCCGTCGCCGACTACTGCGATGTCCATGTCCCATCCACGGCCATGGAGGGCAAAAATCATCGGCATCGCCCCGAAGCGCTGTCGCCCCGAAGCGCGGGCATCCGTGGGACAACTGTCGTTCGAGCGAGAGGCTTAACGCCACGGACACGCAACGGACGCTTATGCCGACTGTTACGCTCATCGGAACCCGCCTCGCGGAGCCCGGCCGCGAGTTCGTCTATCGGGGGGAGTCTCCGGCGTGTGAGGGGTGTCCCTACCGGGCGCAGTGTCTGAACCTCACGGAGGGGCGACGCTACCGCGTCGCCGGCGTGCGAGAGAACACGCAGGTGCTCGACTGTGCCGTCCACGACGAGGGGGTGCAGGCGGTCGAAGTCGAACCCGCGCCCGTCCGCGCGAACGTCCCGTCGCGCGGGGTGTACGCCGGTTCACGCGCCTCGCTTGCGGGGCCGTGTCCGCACACCGACTGTCCGAGCCACGAGTACTGCGTCCCGGAAGGTGCTGAATTCGACGGGGAGTACCGCATCGGGGAAGTGATCGGCGACCCCCCGCACGAGTACTGCGCACTCGATCGAGATCTCACGCTCGTCGAGTTCGCACCAGAAGAGTAGCTGGTTTTCCGGCTGGTCGTCCGATCCCCCCGCGATTTCGACACCTATCCGAGCGTTCCGACCTTCGTTGCGGCGTATCCGAACACGTCCTCGTAGCCGTAGGCCGACAGCAACACCGGATAGAAGTCCCGCTCGGCGATCGCTTCGGAGCCGTCGGCGACGGCGAACTGTTCGCCGGCGTGCACCCGGTCGAAGTTCCGGGCGAACACCTCGTACCGCTCGGCCGGCGGCTTCGGCAGCTTCTCCTGGAGTCTGAACACCCGGATCCCCTCGCCGTTTCCGGCGTCGGTCCGGACGGGTTCCTCGGCACTCGGCGGTGACATCGCACCGGTCGCAGTGAGGAACGCACGGATCAGCCAGTAGCCGTTGTCTGCGGCCTCTTTACTTCCCTGGAGGCCACACTCGACTTCGACGGTGTGGGCGTGTTCGATGAGACGACCGTCGGTGAACCGGTCGGTCTCGATGAGGACGTCGACCGGAAGGTGTGGAACGACCCCCCGGATCACCTCGTCGACGGTGTCACACAGCGCGAACGGCTCCGCGTACGACTGCGTCGAGTGTAAAGAGAGGACGGTACAGCCCCGGAGTTCGGCGGCGAGGTGGTGAGCGAGCCGTCCCTCGTGGGTGTCGGCGTCCAGCGATCCCGGGAACGCCCGGTTGAGATCCTCGTCGAGATACCGCACTCCGGCCGCGAGCGCCTCCTCGTTGGCGACGACGAACTTCACTGGGCGGTCGAGATCGGGTTCGTCCGACAGGAACCGGTCGATCGCGTCAGGCCCGCACGGCTCGTCGCCGTGGATGCCGCCCACGACCGCGACCTCCGGCGTTCCCTCACCCAGCTCCGTGATTCTCATTTGCGGATGATCGGGTACCGACGGATTTCAACCGCACGGTTTCTTCGAGTCCGTCACTCGTCGAGCCGTTCGGCAAACTCGTAATCGGCCGGGTACGCCTCGGGAGTGTGTCCGTCGAGCGTAATCTGCCAGTCGTCGATCGTGGAGGGATCGTCCAGCGCCTCCCGGACCGTGGTTTTGACGTCGGCGACGTCGACGCCGTAGAAGTCCTCCGGTACCGAATGGAGGTACTGCAGGGCTGTCTCGAAGAGCGACCGCATCCCCTCGTCGTTATCGAAGTCGGCGTGCTTGTACGCGCCTGCGGCCACCTGCACCATCCCATGGAGGAACGCGGACTCGGTCGTTCCGCTGCCGTAGTTGAACCACTCGTCCTCGAAGCAGTCGTGAGATTCGTGATACGCGCCCGCGTTGAACAGTCTGATCCCGTGTTCGACTGCCCGCCTGAGCGTCGCATGTTCCCAGTAGCCTCCCTGTGGTTCCGGCTCACCGTCCATCGAGCCGGGCCCCTCTTGCCGGTCGGAACGTCCCGGGTTCCACCCCGTCGGGTTTCCCAGCGGCGGGGCGACGCTCGGGTCCCGGGTGTGGTCGTCCATACCCCCCGTTAGGGACGGACGGCCTAAAACCGATGGCTTAAACCGGATCCGTCGAGAACTCACGGCTGCGTGCGAGGGTAGCCAAGCCTGGAAACGGCGGCGGACTCAAGATCCGCTCCTGTAGAGGTCCAAGGGTTCAAATCCCTTCCCTCGCATGCGTGTCAAAGCACAAATGCACCGGGGAAGGATTTGAATCAGGGAGCGCCTCCGGCGCGACCGTGGTTCAAATCCCTTCCCTCGCATGCGTGTCAAAGCACAAATGCACCGGGGAAGGATTTGAATCAGGGAGCGCCTCCGGCGCGACCGTGGTTCAAATCCCTCCCCTCGCATCGTCGGGGCCACACCCCGTGATGCGGAAGACCCGGAGCGGTCTTCCCTCGCAAAACCCTTCGTTTTCCGTGTTCGAACAGCGGCGACGCCGGCGTCACAGTTAACATCGTACGGTCGATAGGGTACTCCATGAGTTCCGAAGCGGCCGAAAACGCCCCAGCGACTCCAGTCGAGGTGACCGAGGTGGCCGCGGAGAAGGCGCTGACGTTGATGGAGGGGGAAGGTATGGACATCGACGTCGGCGGACTGCGGCTGTTCGTCCAACAGGGTGGCTGTGCCGGCCTCTCGTACGGGATGCGGTTCGACGACGAGCCGGAAGCCGACGACGAGATCACCGAACACCACGGGCTACGGGTGTTCGTCGATCCGGCGAGTCTGAAGTACATCGGCGGCTCGAAACTGGACTACGAGGACGGGCTCCAGGCCGAGGGGTTCCACGTGGAAAACCCGAACGTCGTCTCCGAGTGTGGCTGCGGCGAGTCGTTCCGGACCTGATCGCGACGGAACCCCGTCGTCGACTGGCGCTCAGCCGAGGAGTCCGAGGCTCTCGATCCGGTCGACGATCTCCACGACGGCTTCCTCGGCGTCGGAGGTGTGTTTTCCGCCGGTGATGACGATCTTCCCCGAGCCGAAAAGCAGGATGACGACGTCCGGGTCGTCCATCCGGTAGACGAGACCCGGGAACTGTTCCGGCTCGTACTCTACGTCTTCGAGCCCGAGGCCGATCGCGAGCGCGTTGAGGTTCAGCGTGTGCCCCAGGTCGGCGCTGGAGACGATGTTCTGGACGGTGATCTCGGGGTCCTCTTCGACGGGGATCTGTAGATCCCGGAGCTTTTCGAAGATGATGCCGAGCGCTTCGTGGACGTCGTCGATACTTTTCGCGCCCGTGCAGACGATCTTTCCCGAGCGGAAGATCAGCGCGGCAGCTTTCGGGTCCTGCGTCCGGTAGACGAGCCCGGGAAAGTTGTCCGGGTTGAAATCGGCGCCCGGAAGGTCCTCCGCGAGCGCTTCCAGGTCGAGCTCCTGCCCGATGCCGGTCGATGCAACTACGTTCTGGATTTCGATGGATTCGGCGGGTTCCGTCATCGCTTCGCTTTTTAATGCACGCCCCTCCCTTATAAACCGCGGTGTTATAAACCGAATTCGCGGCGTGGCGATCCGTTTTCGAACCGGAGACGGCGGACGACAGGCCATACGACGTTTGATCCGAGCGGCGCCTCTCGGAATGATGTCGGCCGTGCTTTATAACGGTCTGACACGAGCGAGTGACCCATGAAACTCCGTGACGAGGCGGCGATGGAACGACGGGGTTAAGTGGTCGACTCTCCTCGGTTGGAATGCGAACGCCCCGGGGCGACCCGGGGTCCGATCTCTCCCGATGGGAGGGGTCGACCGCGTCCGATCCGATGCCCTTATCAGTACGAGGGCACTCGGATCGTGATGCGAACGAA